>DASSHB010000041.1:0-21972 GCA_035693125.1 Candidatus Limnocylindrales bacterium
GAGGTCCGCGAAGCAGGCGAGGTTGTCGCGGACGCTCAGGCGGAGATAGAGACCGGGCAACTCCGGCATCACGGCAGTGCGGCGCCGGATCTCGACGCCGTTGCGGGGCTCGAGGGCGAGCCCGGCGACGGTCGCCTCGCCCGAGCTGGGCGTCAGCAACGTGCCGAGGGTCCGGACCATCGTCGTCTTGCCCGCGCCGTTGGGTCCGAGGAAGCCGAACACCTCGCCGCGCGCGACCGAGAACGTGACGTCTTCGAAGGCGACCCGCGATCCGAACCGCTTCGACAGGTGGCGAACGTCCAGGGCGAGGGCCGGCGCGTCGGCGGCGGAAGCGTCGCCCGGCAGAGCGGAAGCCGCGAGCGTCATCGCGGCCCCCGCCGATCCATGCGCATGAGTGCAGTGTGCGCGAGATCGGCGGATCGTGCGGCCCCATCGGCGCGCGTGCGATCCTCGCCCTTGATGTCGACCGCCGCCACGATCCGTGCCGCCGTCCTGGACCGTCCCGGCGTGCCCGTTCGGATCGACCAGCTCCGGCTCGATCCGCCCGGGCCCGGCGAGGTTCGCGTTCGGATGCTGGCCGCGGGCGTCTGCCATTCGGACCTCCACGTCCGCGACGGCGAGTGGGAGCGCGAGGGTCCGATCGTGATGGGCCACGAGGGAGCCGGCGTGATCGAAGCGCTCGGCGAGGGCGTCGCGGGCCGGTTCCGGGGCCTTCGCCCCGGCGCCCTGGTGGCGTTGAGCTGGCTGATCCCCTGCGGCGGCTGCCGAGCGTGTCGCACCGGCCGCGTCTGGAGCTGCTCGGCCTCGCCGTCGTACACCCACCGGATGCACGACGGGCGCGCCGCGCTCCACGATCGGAGCGGGCGCGACGTCCTGACCTACTGCGCGATCGGAACGTTCGCCGACCGCCAGACGATCCCCGCGGCGGCGGCGATCCCGATGCCGGACGGCACGCCCCCCGAGGTGGCCGCCCTGATCGGCTGCTGCGTGACGACCGGGGTCGGGGCGGCGACGAAGACGGCCGGAGTCGCCCCGGGCTCGTCGGTCGCCGTGATCGGTCTGGGCGGTGTGGGCCTGTCCTGCGTGATGGGCGCAGCGATCGCCGGGGCCGAGCGGATCGTCGCGATCGATCGCGTTCCCGCCAAGCTCCAGCTCGCCCGCTCGGTCGGCGCGACCGACACGATCCTGGCCGGCCCGGACGGAGCGGAGATGCTCGGCGCCCTGCGCGACCTGACCGACGGCGGCCCGGACACGTGCTTCGAGGCGATCGGGCTGCCGGCCACGATCGAGCTGGCGATCGCGGCGATTCCGACCGGCGGGACCGCGTGTCTCGTCGGGATGACGCCGTTCGGGGCCCGCGCGTCGTTCGAGCCGTTCCCGTTCGTCGACGGCGGGCGCCGGATCCTGGGCTCGAACTACGGCTCGGCCGATCCCGCGATCGACTTCCCGCGCTATGCGGGGCTCCACCTCGCCGGCCGCCTCCCGGCAGAGCGGCTCGTCACGTCGCGGATCGCGCTCGACGGGCTCGAGGATGCGTTCGGAGCGATGCGCCGCGGCGAGGGCGTGCGGGCGGTCATCGACTTCGGCTGAAGGTCAGCGCGGCTCGCCCACCTCATCGCCCACGGCCAGGGCATCCCCTTCGGGCGCGGGCGGCGGGCCCTCGGGATCCGCGGACGGCGGCGGCGCCGGATCCTCGATCGGCGGCAGGAGCGGCGTCCCGGTGATCAGCCGCGAGCCGCGGCCGTGGGTCAGGAAGCTCCAGGCCCAGCGGGTCGTGACGACGATCCGGTTCGCGAAGCCGATCAGGTAGACGATGTGGATCCCGAGCCAGAGCGCCCAGGCCGCGAACCCGGACTGACGACCGAACGGCCCCAGCCACGGGATGTCGGTCACGCCGGCCAACCGCCCGATGACCGCCACGTCGCCCCGGTTGCGGTAGTGGAACGGCTTCATCGCCCGGCCGTCGAGGCGCGCCCGGATCGTCTTGGCGGCGTACGTCCCCGACTGGATCGCGCCCTGGGCGACGCCGGGCACGGCCTTCTCCGGCTTCCACGGCTGGAGGGCAGCGTCGCCGACGGCGAAGATCTCGGGCCGCCCCGGCAGGGTGAGATCCGGGCCGACGCGGAGGTGGCCCGTCCGGTCGGTCGCGGCGCCGGTCGCGTCGGCGACGACCCTGGCAAACGAGGACGCGAGCACGCCCGCCGCCCACAGGATCGTGCCGGCGCGGACCTGGTCGCGCGTCCCGTCTGGCTGCTCCGTGGTCACCGATCGCTCGTCCAGGTCGACGACGCGCTCGTTCAGGCGAACGGTGACGCCGAGCCGCTCCAGCTGGCGGTGGGCGGAGCGGGACCGCCCGGGTGGATACGTGGCCAGCACCCGCTCCATCCCCTCGATCAGGAGGATGCGCGCCCGGGAGGGATCGATCGAGCGGAAGTCTCGGCGAAGGGTGTCGCGGGCGATCTCGCCCAGCGCGCCGGCAAGCTCCACGCCGGTCGGTCCGCCACCCACGATCACGAACGTCAGCCACTCGGCCCGCCGCTCGGGGTCGTGCTCGCGCTCGGCCGCCTCGAACGCAATCAGGATCTTCCGCCGAATCTCGGTCGCGTCGTCGATCGACTTGAGGCCGGGCGCGATCCGCTCCCAGTCGTCGTGGCCGAAGTAGGAGTGATGCGCGCCGGTCGCCACGATCAGCGTGTCGTAGGCGAGGGTGGCGCCGTCGTCGAGGCGGAGCTCGCGGCGCTCGGGATCGAGGCCCTTCGCCTCGCCGAGGAGGACCGTCGTGTTCTCCTGCTTGCGGAGGACGGATCGGAGGGGTTGGGCGATCTCGCCCGGGGACAGGGCTCCGGTCGCCACCTGGTAGAGGAGCGGCGCGAACAGGTGATGGTTGCGCCGGTCGACGATCGTGACGGCCAGCCGATCGTCCTTCCCGAGCTCGCGCGCCGCGTACAGCCCGCCGAACCCGCCGCCGACGATGAGGACGCGGTGGCGCGCCGAGCGCGGGAGGGTCTGCTGGCCCGACATCATCCTGATTCTAGGAACGTCGTCGATTCCCGGCAGGATCCGATCGATCCGCGAGGGGGAACCGCGATCGATAGACTCGGACGCGACGTGCGTCCTCTCCCCGAGCCCTACGACGCGATCGCGGCTGGCCGGCCCGCGGCGATCCGGCTTCGGTCGACGGCGCTCCTGGGAGCCCGGCTCCTCACGAAGGACCTCGCGTTCCCGCCTGACGAGCGCCGGGCGTTCGGCCTCGAGGGCCTCCTCCCGGACCGGGTCCAGACGATCGAGGACCAGCTCGAGCTCGAGCTGGAGCATCTGCGCCGCAAGGACGATCCGCTCGAGCGGTACATCGGGCTCGCCGCGCTCCAGGACCGCAACGCGACGCTGTTCTACCGGCTGCTGGCCGAGCACACTGAGGAGTTCCTGCCGATCGTCTACACGCCGACGGTGGGCCGTGCCTGCCAGGAGTTCAGCCACATCCTGCGCCGGACGCGCGGCCTGTGGATCACCCCGGCCGATCGCGGCCGGGTCGCGGACGTCCTCGACCACAGCCCGTACGAGGACGTCCGGCTGATCGTCGTGACCGACAACGAGCGGATCCTGGGGCTCGGCGACCAGGGTGCGGGGGGCATGGCGATCCCGATCGGGAAGCTCGCGCTGTACACGGCGGCGTCCGGGATCCACCCGGCGCTGACTCTGCCGATGTCGCTGGACGTGGGCACCGACAACCCGCTGCTCCTGGCCGATCCGCTGTACGTGGGGCATCGCGCGCCGCGGCTGCGCGGCGCCGCCTACGACGAGCTGGTCGAGGAGTTCGTCGTCGCCGTGGCCGCCCGTTGGCCGGGCTGCGTGATCCAGTGGGAGGACTTCAAGCAGCACAACGCGCTGCGGATCCTGGATCGATATCGGGACCGCATCTGCTCCTTCAACGACGACGTCCAGGGCACGGCGGCCGTGGTCCTCGGCGGGATCCTCGCGGCAATCCGGCTCACCGGCGAGCGGCTCGTCGACCAGCGCGTCGTGATCGCCGGATCCGGGGCGGCGGGCGTGGGGATCGCTCGCCTGATCCAGCTCGCGATGGTCGAGGACGGGGCGTCCCGGGACGAGGCGGCGGCGGCCGTCGCCGTGGTCGACTCGCGCGGACTCGTCCATGCCGGTCGGGCCGACCTCGACCCGGACAAGCGCTCCGTGGCCCGCTCGCTCGAGGCGCTTGCGCGGGATGGGCTGGCGGTCGCGACGGGCGAGCGGCCGCCGTCCCTCCTCGCGACGATCCGTGCGATCCGCCCGTCGATCCTGCTCGGCGCGACCGGGATGCCCGGCACGTTCGACGAGTCGGTGATCGAGGCGATCGCGGAGCGTCTCGACCCCGGCCGTCGGCCGATCGTCATGCCGCTCTCGAACCCGACCAACGCCTGCGAGGCGCCGCCCGCCGACATCCTGCGCTGGTCGGACGGACGCGCCCTCGTCGCGACCGGCTCGCCGTTCGCCCCCGTGGACGTCCGCGGCGAGCTGCGCCAGATCGGTCAGGCCAACAACGTCTTCGTCTTCCCGGGCCTGGGACTCGGCGCGATCGTGGCCGAGACGCGGAGGATGCCCGATCGGCTGTTCCTGGCCGCCGCCCGCACGCTCGCCTCGTGCGTGACCGACGAGCGGCTGGCGAGCGGGGCCCTCTATCCCCGGGTGGACGAGCTCCGATCCGTGACACGGGCGATCGCCCGCACGGTCGTCGCGGAGGCGCGGGTGGCCGGGATCGCCGGGCTCGCCCCCGACGCCGACCTGGACGCGGAGGTCGACGCCGCGATGTGGTGGCCGGACTACGTCCCGTACGTCCTGGCGACAGAACGCCGGTCAGGGCCCACTTGAGCCGGGCGCCCCTCCCCCGTCGGGCGGGCCGGGCCGTTCGTGAACGTGGCGGGCGAGCTCGGGGAACAGGCGAACGACGCCCACCAAGCCGAGGAGGCACAGAATCCCGCCGCTCAGAACCGAGAGCTGCGGCCCCACGACGGAGGCGACCGCCGCCGCCTCGATGTCGCCGATCCGGGGGCCGCTCGTGACGACCAGGATGTTGATCGACGAGATGCGCCCGCGGAGCTGGTCCGGGACCACGAGCTGGACGATCGTCGAGCGGAACACGGCCGAGATCACGTCCGCGGCGCCGGCGATGGCGAGGAAGACGAAGGCCAGCGCGAACGAGAACGTCGACAACCCGAACAGCGTGATTGCCGCCCCCCAGATCGCGACCGCCACGATGACGGCGAGGCCGACCCGCCGGACGCGCGACACCCAGCCCGACAACAGTGCGCCGAGGAGCGCTCCCACCGACGGCGCCGCCGCGAGGATCCCGAACCCGGCCGGCCCGACATGCAGGACATCGAGCGCGATCGCCGGGAAGAGCGACTGGGGCATGCCGAAGATCATCGCGTCGAGGTCGATCACGTAGGTCGCGAGGATCACCCGCCGCTCGCGCGCGAAGCGCAGGCCCTCCCGGATCGCGCCGAGCCCCGGCCGGGCGACCGCCGTGAGCGGCGGCAGAGGGGCGATCCGGAACAGCGCCACGAACGACGCGCTGAACGACGCGACGTCCACGGCGTAGGCGCCGGCCAGACCAATCGTCGCGATGAGCAGACCGGCGATCGTGGGACCGAGGACCGATGCGATCTGGAAGTTCAGCTGGTTCAGGGCGATCGCCGCAGGCAGGCGCTCGCGGGCGACGAGGCGCGGGATGGACGACGACCGCGCGGGCTGGTCCATCGAGCCGAAGGCCGCGGCGACGAACGCGACCAGGTACAGGACCGGCAGGGGGACGGACGGCTGCGCGGCGAGGATCGCGAGCGTCGCGCTGCTGGCCATGAGGCCCAGCTGGGTGATCCGCAGGAGGCGGCGCCGATCCACGGCGTCGGCGATCGTGCCGGCGCCGAGCGAGAACACGAGGATCGGGATCAGCTGGGAGAGGGTCACGCCGGCGACCGCCAGCGTCGAGCCGGTCTGGTGGTAGACCTGATAGGGCAGCGCCAGGCGCGTCACCTGGTTGCCGATCCCGCTGATCGCCTGGCCGGCCCACAGCCAGCGGAAGTCGCGGTCGAGCCGGAGCGGCGCGGTGTCGAGCAGGACGCGCCCGAGCCGGGACCGACGCGACGAGGGGTCCGCCGTCACCTCGTCAGCCGCGGAGGGCCTGCGACGGCCGCTCCCGCCCGAACCACCGGCCCACGAACGCAAGCAGGACGAGAGCGAGGGCCGGGGCGAGCAGGAAGACGAGCGTCGTCGCGGGGTCCGAGTAGACGACCGTCTGGAGGTCGCTCGCGCTGGGCGGGGCCGACGGGACGGCCGTTCGCGGCGCCATCTCGTAGGCCGTCACGAGGGCCCAGAAGCCGATGACGAGCAGGGCCGGGATCGTCGCGATCCGGGCGATCCTCGAGCTGGGGCTCAGCCAGATCGTCGCCATGGCGCCCGCCGCCGCGACGAGACCGCCGATCGGGACCAGCCACGTCCCGACCGCGATCCAGGGCAGGAGCCCCACCCAGTAGCCGTCGATCAGGCTGGACCCTGGCTGGAGCCCCATCCCGTCGATCGACGCGCCCAGGATCGCCAGGAATCCCGCAACCACCGCGGCGGAACCGGCGAGCGACAGCCACCAGGCGACGCCCGCCGAGCGGCGCACGCTCGCGGCCCGAGGCTACTGGTCGCGCTCGGCGGCGCCGGCCATCGCCGCCTGCGCCGCCGCGAGCCGAGCGACCGGGACGCGGAACGGCGAGCAGGACACGTAGTCGAGCCCGATCCGCTCGCACTTCGCGATCGACTCCGGGTCGCCGCCGTGCTCGCCGCAGATGCCCAGCTCGAGGCCCGGCTTCGCGGAGCGGCCCTTGTCGACCGCGATCTTCATCAGCCCGGCGACCGCGTCGTCGAGCGTCTGGAACGGGTTCACGGGCAGGATCTTGTCTTCGACGTACTTCAGGAGGAAGCCGCCCTCGGCGTCGTCGCGGCTGTAGCCGAACGTCATCTGGGTGAGGTCGTTCGTGCCGAAGCTGAAGAAGTCGGCCTCGCGCGCGATCTCGTCGGCGGTCAGGGCGCCGCGCGGGACCTCGATCATCGTCCCGAAATTGTAGTCGACCTCCACGCCACCCGCGGCCTGCCGGACCGCCGTCGCCTCGGCCTCCAGGATGGCCCGCGTCGCGGCCAGCTCGTTCACGTGGCCGACGAGCGGGATCATGATCTTCGCGATCGGGTTGCCGCCGGCCTTCTTCACGTTGATCTGGGCCTGGAGGATCGCCCGGGTCTGGATCTTCACGAAATCCGGGATCATCAGACCCAGGCGACAACCGCGCAGGCCGAGCATCGGGTTCTGCTCGTGCATCGAGCGGATCGCCGCCAGCAGCTCGCGGTCCGCCTCGGATGCGCCGCCGGCGTCGTCGGCCTTGGTGACCTTGACGAGCTGCTCCTCCAGGTTCGGCAGGAACTCGTGGAGCGGCGGGTCGATCAGGCGAACGACCACGGGCAGGCCGTCCATCGCCCGGAAGATCCCCTCGAAGTCGCCTTGCTGAAGCCCTTCGAGCTTGGCCATCGCCGCGTCGAACGTCGCGATCGCCTCGCGCTCGTCCGCGCTGACGGCCTCGCCGGCGGCCAGCTTCGCCTTCGCGCGGGTGGCGCGGTTCGCGACGAGGATCGCGCCGCGCACGATCTCGAGCCGATTGCCCTCGCGGAACATGTGCTCGGTCCGGCACAGCCCGATCCCTTGGGCGCCATACGAACGGGCCTGGGCGGCCTCCTCGGGCTTGTCGGCGTTCGTCCAGACGCCCATCCGGCGGTGCTCGTCCGCCCAGCCCAGGATCGTCTGGAGCTCGGGCTGGTCCTCGAACCGCGCCTCGACGGTGGGCAGGGCCCCCTGGTACAGCGCGCCGGTCGTGCCATCCAGCGAGACCCAGTCGCCTTCCTTGAACGTCTGGCCCGTGACCGCGCACTGGGCGCCCTTGGCCTTGTAGTCGACGAGCAGGTCGCTGGAGCCCGCCACGCACGGCTTGCCGATCTGGCGGGCGACGACCGCCGCATGCGAGGTCGCGCCGCCGCGGGCGGTGATGATCCCTTGGCTCACGGCCATCCCGTGGAAGTCGTCGGGCGAGGTCTCGACCCGGACGAGGATCACCGGCTCGCCGCGGTTCACCCACTCGACCGCGTCGTCGGCATCGAACACGGCCCGGCCGACGGCCGCGCCCGGCGACGCGTTCAGGCCGTTGACGATCTTCGTGGCGCCGTTGAGCGCCTTCGGTTCGAACGTGGCGCGCAGGAGCTGCTCGACATGGGCCGGCTCGATGCGCTGGACCGCCTCCTCCTGCGAGATCAGCCCCTCCTTGACCATGTCGACCGCGATCCGGACGGCGGCCGCGGCCGTCCGCTTGGCCGACCGCGTCTGGAGCATGTACAGGCGGCCCTTCTCGATCGTGAACTCCAGGTCCTGGACATCGCGGTAGTGCGTCTCGAGCTGCGTCCCGATCCGCTGGAACTCGTCGTAGACCGCGGGCATGTCGGTGGCCATCTGGGCGATCTTCGGCGCCGTCCGGATGCCCGCGACGACATCCTCGCCCTGGGCGTTCGTGAGGTATTCGCCGAAGAGCGTCTTCTCGCCGGTGTTGGGGTCGCGGGTGAAGGCGACGCCCGTTCCGGAGTCGTCACCCATGTTCCCGAAGACCATCGTGACGACGTTGACGGCGGTGCCCAGGTCGTCCGCGATCTTCTGGCTCTGGCGATAGTCGCGGGCCCGCTTCCCGAACCAGGACGCGAACACGGCCTTGATCGCGAGATCGAGCTGCTCGTTGGGGTCGGATGGGAAGTCACGCCCCGTGTCCTGCTTGACGATGCCCTTGAACTCGGCGACGAGGGCCTTCAGGTCCTCGACGGTGAGGTCCGTGTCCTGGGCCTTGGGTCCGTGGGCGTGCTTGCTGGCGTCGAGCGCGTCGTCGAACCGGTCGGCCTTCACGTCCATCACGATCCGGCCGAACATCTGGATGAACCGGCGGTAGGCGTCCCAGCCGAAGCGCTCGTTGCCCGTGAGGGCGATCAGGCCGTGGAGCGTCTCTTCGTTGAGCCCCAGGTTGAGGACCGTGTCCATCATCCCGGGCATCGAGAACTTCGCGCCCGAGCGGACGCTGACGAGCAGCGGGTTGGAGGCATCGCCGAAGCCTTTGCCCGACCGCCGCTCGACCTCGTGCATCGCCTCCCGGACATCGTCCCACAGGCCGTCCGGGAGGCGCTCGCCGGCGGCGAAGTAGTCGTTGCATGCCTCGGTCGTGATCGTGAACCCGGGTGGCGTCGGGAGGCCCGCGATCGTCATCTCCGCCAGCCCCGCGCCCTTCCCGCCCAGGAGGTCCTTCATCCCGCCGTTGCCCTCGGCCGTGCCGTCGCCCCACGCGTAGATGTAGCGCTTTGCTGCTCGGTGGGAACGCTCGGTGGGGGCAGTCGCGGTCGTGGCCATGGGGCGGCTCCTCGGGAGGTCGGCGCCGGCGCGAGCTTCGCGGGCGCCGGAGGACGTGTCGCTCAGAAGGTCCCGATTGTACCCGCGGCCCCCGTTCGACCACGGTTGCGGAACGGTCGCGGGGGTCCGCTCGTCGCTCGCGCGGAGGCCGTTCGGCCCACGTCGGCCGCCACGTCGGGCGCTACCATCGGGCCGAACCCGCCGAGGAGCCGCCGAACCGCGATGACCGAGCCGCTCACCGCCCCGCGCGTGATCGATCCCGCCGCCGAGGTCTACAACGCCAGCCTCGTCCGGCGCGAGGACGAGACGGACAGCCTCGCCTACTTCTGGGTCCGGTTCGACGGCGAGCACACGCCATTCCTGCCCGGCCAGTACATGACGATCGGGGTCATGGCGGACGGGAGGATCCTCCAGCGGCCGTACTCGGTGGCCTCGCCGCCGGCCGTCGCGGGCACGGACGGCTACGAGTTCTACGTGCGGCGCGTCCAGGGCGGGGCCTTCACACCGGTGCTCTTCGACCTACCCGTCGGCCACCGGATGCGGATGATCGGGCCGAAGGGCAAGTTCACCCTGCTTCCCGACGACGACCGGACCCATGTCTTCATCTCGTCCGGGACGGGCAACGCGCCGTTCGTCGCGATGATGAAGCAGCTCCTCCACGATGGGGCGCCTCGCCGCGCGATCATGCTGAACGGGGTCTCCTACCAGCACGAGCTGGGCTACCGCGACCTCCTCGAGGGCTGGGAGCGGTCCGGCGCCTATCCGGTGACGTTCGTGCCGACGGTCTCGCGCCCCGACGACCCCGTCAACGATGGATGGAGCGGCCGGACCGGGCGGGTGGAGGCGATCCTGGGGCCGGTCCTCGACGAGCTGGGGCTGTCGCCGGCGAACTCCATCGCGTACATCTGCGGCAACCCGGACATGATCCTGTCCGCCGAGGAGACGTTGATGGGCCGCGGCTATTCGGAGGATCAGGTCCACAAGGAGCTGTACTGGCCCAAGGGCAAGGAGCCGCGCGGGGCGGCGGCGTCGGACCTGGCGGCTGCGATCGACGCGGCCGAGGCGAACGCGGACCAGTAGCCGGCCGCGCGCCATGACCCTCGCTCGCCGCCGGATCGAGGGCACTGCCCGGATCGAGGCCTTCAGCGACGGCGTCCTCGCGATCATCGTGACCCTGCTGATCTTCGAGGTCCGCCTGCCCGAGGTGGCCCGCGGCGCCTCCTCCGAGGAGTTCTGGAACGCACTGGTCTCGATCGCGCCGAAGTTCGGCTCGTTCGCGTTGAGCTTCGCCGCGGTCGCGATCTACTGGGTCAACCACCATCACTTCTTCGACGGGATCACGCACACCGACTGGAAGCTGCTCTGGCTGAACAACCTCCTGCTGTTCTTCCTGGCGATCGTCCCGTTCACGACGGCGGTCCTGGGCGATCACCTCGACCAGCCCATTGCGATCGCGTTGTACGCCCTGGACCTGGGCCTGGCGGCGGCGGCCTTCACCCTGATGGTCCGCTACGTCCTGTTCGTGGGCCGGCTGATCGATCCAGCCGTTTCGGAGGCCACCCGACGAACCGAGTTCCGGCGAAGCCTGATCGGGACCGTGATCTACCTCGCCTGCATGCCGATCGCGTTCGTGCTCCCGGTCCTGGCGTTGGTCTTCTTCGTCGCGATCCCGGTCACCTACGTGGTCCCGACCCTGTTCTCGGGCGACGCGCCCGGCTGACCGGCTCGGAGCGTCAGCCGAACAGCACCTGTTGGCCGAAGCCCGGCGCGCCCTCCAGCTCGAGCATCCGGCGCTTCGTCTCGAGCCCGCCCGGCGCGGAGAACCCGGTCAGCTTGCCGTTCGCGCCGACGACCCGGTGGCAGGGAACGATGATCGGGAACGGGTTCCGGGCGAGGGCGGTGCCGACATCGCGAGCCGCCTCCGGATCGGTCCGGCCGAGGGCGCGCGCCACCTCACCGTAGGTGGCCACCGAACCCGGTGGGATCCGCCGGGTCGCCGCGTAGACCTCGCGCCGGAACGCCTCGATTCCCCGCTCGTCGAGTGCGACGAAGGCCAAGTCAGGCGCTCCGCCGGCCAGGACGTCGACGATCGCCTCGATCGCCCGCCGGACCGGGTCCGCCACGGCGATCCCTTCGCCGAGCCGCGGCAGGTCGATCGTTCGCGGACCCGGCAGCCGGACGCCGGCGATCCCCGCTTCGGTCCAGCGGACCGCGCACGTCCCCAGGGCGGTGTCGAAGGCGACGATCGAGCCGGGCATCGTGTTCATGATCTCCGGAACCCGCCCGCGCTGCCGATCGTTGCATCGACCCCTTGACACGCATCGTATGGTGTCGGTCATCCGACCGATGTCGGTCGATCGACCGACTGAATGTGTGGGGAACGAGGAGCACGAGATGGGATACGACATCGAAGGACGGCTGCTGGAAGTCTGCACCTGCAACGTCCTGTGCCCGTGCTGGGTCGGCGAGGATCCCGACTACAAGACGTGCGACACGACGATCGCCTGGGGCATCGAGAAGGGCTCGATCGAGGGTGTCGACGTGTCGGGGCTGACGCTCGCGGTCTCCGCCCACATCCCGCAGAACATCCTGACGCCCAAGTCCTGGACCGCCGTCGTGTTCGTGGACGATCGGTCCACCGACGAGCAGCAGGGCCTCCTTCTCAAGCTGTTCACCGGACAGCTGGGCGGCGCGGTCGCCGACCTGGCCGGACTGATCGGCGAGGTCGTGGGCGTCGAGCGAACGCCGATCGAGTTCTCGGTCGAGGGCGGCAAGGGCCGCCTGGTCCTGGGCTCGCTCGTCGAGGCGGACATGAACCCGTTCATCGGCGCAACCGGTCAGCCCACGACGCTCGCCGAGACCGTCTTCAGCACGATCCCCGGCTCTCCCGTCTACGCGGCGAAGGCAAGTCGCTATCGCCGCGACGGGAGCAATCACGGGATCCCCAGCGTGGATCTCGAGGGCCACAACGCCCTCCAGGGCCACTTCAAGTTCGCGGCCTGACAGCGCGCGTCATCGAGGAGCCAGGCGATGTTCGTCAGCCAGCATCTCCGCAGCCCGGGCCGCGACCGGGCGATTCTGGGCGCGGCCCTGGGAGGTCTGACCGCGCTCGCCTGGCTCTCGCTGGCCATCTGGAGCGCGTCCCCGTGGGGTCGCTACCTGCACCACGAGGGCACGGGCGGCAGCATCGGGATCCCGCTCGAGGTGATCCTCTTCAGCGCGGGCTGGGTGCTGATGATCGTGGCGATGATGCTGCCCTCGAGCGTCCCGCTCGTCCTCGTGTTCGCCGGGGTCGTGGCGCGCCGCCCGCGGCCCGGCATCCTCGTGGGCCTGCTCCTCGCCGGCTATCTCGCCGTGTGGTCCGCGTTCGGGGCCGCGGCCTGGCTGCTCGATCGCGGGATCCACGCCGCGGTGGACGCCTGGCCGTGGCTGGCCGAGCATCCCCAGCTGATCATCGGCACGACGCTGCTCGCCGCCGGGCTCTGGCAGTTCAGCCCGCTCCGGGATCGTTGCCTGGACGAGTGCCGCAGCCCGTTCGGGTTCGTCGTCAACCGCTGGCGCGGAACGTCGATCCGGCGCGAGTCGTTCCTGATGGGCGTGGCCCACGGAGCGTTCTGCGTGGGCTGTTGCTGGAGCCTCATGCTCGTGATGTTCGGCGTGGGGCTCGGCAGCCTGACCGCGATGCTCGGCCTCGGCGCGCTGACGGCGATCGAGAAGAATCTGCCTTCAGGACGGCGACTCACCCGACCGATCGGGCTGGCGCTCGTCCTGTTCGCGATCTACGCCCTCGCTGGATGACCGAGGGACCGTATGCTCGGGCGAACGTGGACGGAGCCGACGCCATTCCGATCAGCCGCGCCGAGCGGCGCCAGCAGGCGACGAACGACACGCGCGTCTCGATCATCGAGGCGGCGCGATCGACGCTCCTGGCCGTCGGCTCCGCGAACCTGTCGACCCGGGCGGTCGCCGAGGCTGCGGGCGTGCCGCTCAGCCAGATCCACTACCACTTCGGCAGCAAGCAACAGCTCATCCTCGCCGTCCTCGAGGCCGAGAACCGCAAGCTGCTGGAGCGCCAGCGAACGATGTTCGGCGGTCCCGAGCCGTTGTCCGTCCAGTGGGAACGCGCCTGCGACTATCTCGATGCCGACGTGGAGTCCGGCTACGTCCGGATCCTCCAGGAGATGATCTCGGCAGGCTGGTCTGACGGCGAGGTCGCGGAGGCCGTGCGCGGCTACCTGGGTGGCTGGTACGGCCTCCTGACCGATGTCGCCAACCGAGAGGCCCAGCGCCTCGGCGGCTTGGGGCCGTTCACGCCGGGCGAGGTCTCGGCCCTGATGGGCATGCCATTCATGGGTGCGGAATCGATGATCCTGCTCGGGTTCGGCGATGACGTCCTGCCCGCGCGATCTGCGTTGCGCAAGATCGGCGCGTTGATCCGATCGTTCGAGGAAGGCGCGGGAGTGGCGCGGCCCGCGAATGGTCCGCCGCGGCGATCGAGCACGGAGATCGGAGGCACGTCATGACGACGAATGCGGAGTTCCACGAGGCCTGGACCACCCCGCCGACGCCGCCCGCCAGCGATGCCGACCGAGCGGCCGTCGAAGACTGCGTGCGCGACTATTACGAGAGCTGGTTCGAGGCGGACGGGGATCGGATGGGTCGCGCTCTTCATCCCGCCCTCGCGAAACGGTCGTACGGCCAAGGGCTCGACCGTGCCCCCGAGCTCGACGAGAGCACGAGGGATCAGATGATCGAGGCCGCCCGGACGGGCTGGGGCGTCCCGCGCGGAGGCGGCGAGATCGAGATCCGCGTGTGCGAGGTGAGCGGCGGGATTGCCAGCGCCGTCGCCCACGCCGAGCATTACATCGACTACCTCCACCTGATTGCGACGCCCGATGGCTGGAAGATCATCAATGCGGTCTGGCGCTGGGCCGACGGCCATGGTCCCCGCGGCTGATCGGGGCCGCCGCAGGTCGGCTGCCGCGCCGGGTCAGGAGGAGGACGCCCTGATCGCCGATCGCCGAGGTCCCGCGTCGGAGGGGACGCGTCCCCGCCAGCCGGACGCGCGGGGTCTCGTGGACCGGGGCGGTGGTGGTGGTGTCGCCTGGGAGGCCTTCGGCGCCGGCGAGCCACCGATCGTCTTCGTGCCGCCATGGCAGATCGTCCATTCGCGCGTCTGGAAGATGCAGGTGCCGGACTTCGCGCGTCGCCACCGCGTCGTGACCTGGGACGCTCGCGGCAATGGCCGTTCCGATCGACCCCTCGACCCGGCGCTCCACTCGGTTCGAGCCCGAGCGGCCGACCTGGGCGCGGTGATGGACGCGGCGGGCCTGGCGTCGGCGGTGCTCGTCGGACTGTCCGGCGCCGGGCGGGTGATGGTGGCGTTCGCTGCTGATCATCCCGAGCGGGTGCGCGGCCTGGTGTTCGTGTGTCCGGGCTCGCCGTTCGGGCAGTCCGATCGAGGCGACGTCGATTTCGAGGCACCGCTGGAATCCGATGAGGGCTGGAACAAGGAGAACCTGCCGTTCTGGCGTCGGGACTTCCGGGCCTACCTCGAGTTCTTCTTCGCGGAGGCATTCCCCGAGCCGCATTCGACGAAGGTCCGTGAGGACGCCGTGTGCTGGGGCCTCGACACCGACCCCGAGTCGCTCGCGGCGACCGTCCGGGCGCCGACCGACGTCGACCTGGCGGGCCTCACCGACATGTGCGCGTCGATCCGATGCCCCAGCCTCGTGATCCAGGGAACGGACGAACGGATCTCGCACGTCACGCAGGGGATCGGCCTCGCGCGCGCGATTCCCGAGGCGCGACTCCTGCTGCTCGACGGCGCCGGTCACGTGCCGAACGCCCGGCATCCGGTCACCGTGAACCTCGCGATCCGCCGGTTCATCGACGAGCTGGAGGGCACCGACCGATGACGGCGGAGGCCCGCGCCGGGGCGATCACTCCGGACGGCGGTCGAGCCCGACTGCCGGACGAATCGGGGGTGGCCGTGGCGCCGGACGGCGTCCGGCTGGCATGGGAGTCATTCGGCGCGGGTGATCCAACCATCGTGCTCCTGCCGTCCGCGCCGATCGTCCACGCGCGCCAGTGGAAGGGCCAGATCCACTTCCTGAGTCGATCCTGGCGGGTGATCGCCTTCGACGGCCGCGGCAATGGGCGCTCTGATCGTCCGACCGATCCCGGTGCGTACCACGACGACCGGTTCACCGAGGACATCTCGACGGTGATGGACGCGACGGGCACGGCAAGTGCCGTCCTGGTCGGCCTGTGCGTCGACGGCGTGTGGCGGGCGATCCGGCTCGCGGCCGAGCACCCGGAGCGCGTCCGCGGGATCGTCGCCTTCTCGGTCGGCGTGCCCCGACTCGCCCCCGCGCAGCCCCACTACGTCGACGCATCGGCGCACTTCGACGAGGAGCTCCCGAGCAGCGAGGGCTGGGCGAAGATGAACCGCCACCACTGGCTCCGGGACTATCCCGACTGGGCGGAGTTCTTCTTCTCGGAGATCACCTCGGAGCCGCACTCGTCGAAGGCCATCGAGGACGCCGTGGGCTGGTCGCTCGACACCTCGGTCGAGGTGATGCTCGCCGAGCGCGGCGCGGACTTCCCGTTCGACACCGATTCGGTCGAGGCGATCTGCCGGTCCGTGACCTGTCCAATGCTCCTCGTCCACGGCACCGAGGACACCTGCCAGCTCCCCGCCCGTGCGGAGCGCCTCGCCGAGCTGACCGGAGCGCCGCTCGTCCTCGTGGAGGGGGCCGATCACATGATCCCGGGTCGCCACCCGGTGCTGGCCAACCTCCTGATCCGCGACTTCGTCCGCGGCCTCGCTCCGAATCCGACCCGCCCGGGGGATTCCCGATGACCACGCTGACCTGGACCCGAGCCCTGGCCCGGAAGCGACGAGCGCTGTATCTCTCCTCGCCCATCGGGCTGGGGCATGCGATGCGCGATGGCGCGATCGCGGACGAGCTGCGCCGGCTCCGTCCGGACCTGGAGATCGACTGGCTCGCCCAGGAGCCCGTGACCACGGTGCTCGCGCGGCGCGGGGAGCGGATCCACCCGCTGTCGGCCGAGCTGGCCTCGGAGTCCGGCCATTTCGCGGCCGAGGCGGCCGGCCACGACCTGAACGCGTTCCAGGCGATCCGCCGGATGGACGAGATCCTCGTGGCGAACTTCATGGTCTTCCACGACGCGCTGACCGAGGGCGAGTACGACCTCGTGATCGGGGACGAGGCCTGGGACGTCGACCACTTCCTCCACGAGAATCCGGAGCTGAAGCGGACCGCGTTCGCCTGGATGACGGACTTCGTCGGCTGGATCCCGATGCCCGGCGGCGGCGAGCGCGAGGCCTTCCTGACCGCCGACTACAACGCCGAGATGATCGAGCACGTCGAGCGCTTCCCGCGGCTGCGCGACCGGTCGATCTTCGTGGGCAACCCCGACGACGTCGTGCCGGACGACTTCGGGCCCGGCCTCGGCTCCATCCGCGAATGGACCGAGCATCACTTCGCGTTCAGTGGCTATGTCACCGGCTTCGATCCGGCGCCGCTCGTTGCGCGGCGGGAGCAGCTGCGGGCCGAGCTCGGCTACCGGCCGGGCGAGCGCGTCGTGATCGTGACGGTCGGCGGGTCCGGGGTCGGTGAGGCGTTGCTGCGGCGAGTGGTGGCCGCGTTCCCCGAGGCCGAGCGGCGCGTGAACGGGCTGCGGATGATCGCGGTCGCCGGCCCGCGGATCGATCCGGAGTCGCTCGGGGCGCCCGCGGGGGTCGAGGTGGTCGGGTTCGTGCCCGACCTCTACCGCCATCTCGTGGCGTGCGATCTCGCGGTCGTCCAGGGTGGCCTGACCACGACGATGGAGCTCGCGGCGGCCGGCCGGCCGTTCCTGTACTTCCCGCTCGCGAACCACTTCGAGCAGCGCCGCCACGTCCGTCACCGGCTCGATCGATACGGCGCGGGCCGGTTCATGGAGTACGCCGAGGCGACGCCGGAGGTGATCGCCGCCGCGATCGCCGACGAGATCGATCGGCCCGTGTCGTCCCGCCCGGTCGAGACCGACGGTGCCGCGCGGGCGGCGGCGATGATCGCGGAGCTCGTCTAGCCCTGTCCGAAGGGAATCACGATCCCCGTGATCGGCTCGACGAGCACGAGCTGGTGCGCGCGGTAGACGGGCTCCGTGCTTCCCGGCTCGATCACGTCACCCCCCACGTTGACGAGCCAGAGTGGCGGAACGACCGGTGCGGCGAATTCGGTCGACACGCCGCTCGTGGCCTTGCCGGCTCGGCCCTCGGAGGCGATCAGGGCGTCCTCGGCCACGCGCGGCGCCCGGAGTGCGCCGATGGCGAGCCACGCGAGGACCGCCACGGCCAGGGCTCGCAGCCACCGCCGAACGGGACCCGGCCTGGCACGTCCGGCGACGGTCATCCGCTGATGGACCCCCGAAATCGGTCGGCGCGGAATGGCCCGAGCGACCACGGGCTCGGCGCACCCGTTGCGAGATCGGCCAGCATCTCCCCGACCAGCGGCGCGAACTTGAACCCGTGGCCCGAGCACGCAGACGCGAACGCCACGCCGGGCGCAGCCGGGTGGCGGTCGACGACGAACTCGTCGTCGGGAGTGTTCGTGTACAGGCACACCGTCGAGCCACCGATGGGACCGTCCATCGACGGCATCCGCTCGCGGACGAACGTGCGGACAACGGCCTCGTCGGCCGGCGCGATCCGGCGGTCGACGGACTCCGGCTCGGCGACCGCGCCGCCGTGGTGGCGGGCGACCTTCCATCCCAGCTCGTCGTCCCGCGGGAAGCCGTAGAACGTGCCGGCGTCGGTCGCCCACAGCCAGAGCGGCATCCGATCGAGCGCCAGCTCGGCCGCCGTCGCAGCGTCCGGGGCCGGCTCCAGCCAGAAGACCGGCTGGCGCTCGACGCCGAGCGGCAGGTCCAGGTCCGGCACGAGGGCTCTCAGCCAGGGCCCGGCGGCCAGGACCAGGTGCTCGGCCCCGGTGACGGATCCGCCGGCCATCTCGACCTCGAACCCGCCGCCGCTCGCCGGCCGCCAGGCCACGACCCGGACGCCGAAGCGGAGCGTCGCACCGGCGCGCTCCGCGACGAGCCGGTGGGCGTCATTCGCCCGATCCGCGCGCAGGACGCCCGCCTCGACGTCCACGACGCCGACCGTGTCCTCGGCCGGATGGAAGACGGGCCAGCGTGCATGGATCGCCGCGGCGTCCAGGATCTCGTGGGAGACGGCGCCCGCCCGGGCGGCCGCCAGCGACCCGGCCACCACGTCGCTGGCGGCGGGTCCGGCGTACAGCCCCGGCGTGGGCGTCAGGACCGCCAGCCCGGTCTCCGCCTCGAGGCGGCGCCATCGCTCCCAGCTCGCCCGGGCGAGATCGACGTACGAGGGACGCTCGTAGTGGGCGAGCCGGATCATCCGCGACCGGCCGCCCGAGGAGCCCATCGTCTCGCCCCGCCCGAACCGCTCCAGGCCGAGGACGGCGAGCCCGCGCCGGGCCAGCTCCGCCGCGGCGGCCGAGCCATGGGCGCCCAGGCCCACCACGATGGCATCGTGCCGCTCCATCGGGCCGGAGATCAGCCGCCGACCGGGTGATCGCCGGCGAGGTGGCGGGCCAGGAGGTCCTCGCCCCAGTCGTTCGCGAGCTCGCGCCAGACCGCGTGGACATGGTTCGCGCCGTCCTGCGTGTTGTCGTACTCGATGACGAACTGCGGTCCGCGCACCGCGTAGTAGTGGCCGCGGCCTGGCAGGTCGGAGCCGGCCCACGCGAAGGTCACGTCGCCGAGCTCCGGCGCGACCGCGCGGGCCCACGTCTGCTCGGCCACGTCGGCCCGGGCTCGATCCACGTAGTGACGGATCAGGCGCTCCAGCGCGGCGCGAGCGGCCCCACCGAGGTCGGCGTGACGGACGCCGACCGGGACGGACGCGACCTCGGCGTGGCGGCCGTTGCCGGTCAGGATGTCGGCGGGCGCGGAGGTCGCGACGACGGCGCGGCCGCGCTCGCCCGGACCGAGCGCGGCCAGGAGGGCACGGGCCAGATCCTCTTCACCGGGCAGGGTGCGCGTTCCATCCGGCGCCCCGGCCGGGTTCGCGCCGAGGAACGAGGGCGCCGCCGCGATCACCTCGCCGCCGGCGGCGGTCACCTGGACCGCCACGTGATGACCGCCGATCCGCCAGGACCACGGCTCGTCGGCGCCGGGCTCACCGAAGACCGCCAGCCAGTAGCGGGCGGGATCGCGCCGCTGCCAGCCGGGCCGTCCGGCCGCCCGCTCGATCTCGCCGAGAACGGTCTCCAGGTCGATGATCGCCGCGATCTCCTCGGCGCCGCGTGCGCTGGCGGCGGCATCGACGATCGCCCGCGCGGCAGCTCGCTGAACCGGGCGCATCGCTCCGAGGGCGAGACCCTTCCGGGCCGGTTCCGGGGTGTACGCCCAGACGAATCGCTCGTCGGACTCGAACGGGTAGGTGGCGAGCCGCCGCTGGGCGTCGTCGAGTCCGTCCAGCCAGGCCCGAACGGCGTCCCCGATCGCTCGTGGGCTCCCCGCCGTCGATCGCATCACCATCGGCGCGATCCTACGCCGCGGCTCCCACGCTCAGTCGAGCTGGACGCTCTCGCCCGATCGCAACCGGCGATAGCCGGCAACCCCGGCCGAGGCCAGCCAGCGGTCGGCCGCCAACTGGCCCAGCTCGGCCAGGAGGATGTCGTGGATCGGGAACGCGTTGGCCGGCGCGAGGTCGCGCAGGAGCCCGATCGCGTCGCGCAGGTTGAGCCACGGGCCGCCGGCCGGGATGAGGACGGTCGTGACTGGCACGTCCGGCCGGGCCAGCGAGTCGCCCGGGTGGTAGACGGCGCCGTCGATGACGTAGCCGAGGTTGACCGGGACCGGCTGGTCGTCGAGCAGCGTCGCGTGGCGGCCGCCCACCGCGCGAACGCGGAAGCCGGCGATCTCGCGCTCCTCGCCGACCGCGAGTGGCTCGAACGGCAGGGACGGGATGTCGGCCCCAGCCGGCGCGAAGACCGGCGCGCCAAGACCAGCCAGCCGGAGCCGATCGACGTGGTCGAAGTGCTCGTGCGTCACGAGGACGGCGTCCGCGCCCAGCAGGGCCTGCGGCTCGCTATAGATCCCGGGGTCGATGACGAGGATGCGGCCGTCGCGCTCCAGGCGGACGCAGGCGTGGCCGAAGCGGGTGAGCGTGAGCGTCATCGCGCGGCTCGTCAGGCGGACCGGGCGGCGCTGAGGCGATCGACGATCAATCGCTTCACGCCCTCGAGCGGCACCCGCTCCTGGGTCATCGAGTCGCGGTCGCGGATCGTGACCGCCCCGTCCTCGAGGGAGTCGACGTCGACGGTCACGCACCACGGCGTCCCGATCTCGTCCTGGCGCCGGTAGAGCTTGCCGATCGCGGCCGTGTCGTCGTAGACGGCGAGCATCTCGGTCGCCAGGTCGGCCCGGAGCCTGTGGCACAGCTCGACGATCTCCGGCCGCTTCTTCAGGAGCGGCAGGACCGCGACCTTGTACGGCGCAAGGTCCGGGTGGAAGCCCAGGACGACCCGCGTCTCGCCGCGGACCTCTTCCTCGCGGTAGGCGTCGATCAGGAACGTGAACGCGGCGCGGTCCGCACCCGCCGCCGTCTCCACGATCCACGGGATGAAGTGCTCCTCGGTCGCGGGGTCGAAGTACTCGAGGTTCTCGCCGGTCGCCTTCGCGTGCGAGCCCAGGTCGAAGTCGCCCCGGTTGTGGACGCCCTCGAGCTCCTTCCAGCCGAACGGGAAGCGGTATTCGACGTCGATCGCCTTCTTCGCGTAGTGGGCCAGCTCGTCGGGTCGATGCTCGCGGAGGCGCAGGCGCGCCGGTGTCACGCCGTAGCGCTCGTACCAGGCGCGCCGGCGCGGCAGCCAGTCCTCGAAGGCCGCGGCCGCCGCGTCCGGTCGGACGAAGTACTGCATCTCCATCTGCTCGAACTCGCGCATCCGGAAGACGAAGTTGCCGGGGCTGATCTCGTTCCGGAACGACTTCCCGATCTGGGCGATCCCGAATGGGATCTTCTTGCGCGAGCTGCCCTGGACGTTCTTGAAGTTGACGTACGAGCCCTGGGCGGTCTCGGGCCGGAAGTACACGACCGACGCATCGTCCTGCACCGGGCCCATCCACGTCTGGAACATCAGGTTGAACTTGCGAGGCGCGCTCAACGGGCCGCCGTCTGACGGGCACTTGAGGCCAAGGCGCGTGACGATCGCGGGGTCGGCGAGCTCCGCCGGCGACAGGTCCTCGGTCCCCGGGAGCTCGTCGAGACGGAAGCGCTTGTGGTCGTTCAGGCACTCGACCATCGGGTCGCTGAACTCGGCGACGTGGCCCGACGTGACCCAGACCTGCGGCGCCATGAGGATGCCGGCGTCGAGGCCGACGATGTCCTCGCGCGCCTGGACCATCGCCTTCCACCACGCGCGCTTCACGTTGTTCTTGAGCTCGACGCCGAGAGGCCCGTAATCCCAGAC
>DASSHB010000042.1:0-7638 GCA_035693125.1 Candidatus Limnocylindrales bacterium
GCGCTGGGAGCGGACGGCCCGCGGCTATCGGGCGATCGTCCACGGCGAGGGCGAGCACGCACCGTCGGCGATCGCGGCGATCGAGTCGGCCTACGAGCGGGGCGAGAACGACGAGTTCGTCCTGCCGACCGTGATCGACGGGGTCGACGGCCGGGTCCGCGACCGCGACGCGATCGTCCACGCGAACTTCCGGGCCGATCGCGCTCGGCAGCTGACCCACGCCCTGGCCGACGGCCACGACTTCTCCGGCTTCGACCGGGACGAGCCGCGCCCGCGCCCGCGCGACCTCCTCGTCGTCACGATGACGGAGTACGAAGCCGGCCTCCCCGTCGAGGTCGCGTTCGCGCCCGAGGAGGTCCGCTCCCTCGCCCATGCCGCCAGCGATGCCGGCTGGCGCCAGTTCCACGTGGCCGAGACCGAGAAGTACGCGCATGTCACGTACTTCTTCAACGGCGGCCGCGAAGCCCCGCTGCCGGGCGAGGACCGACGACTCGTCCCGAGCCCCAAGGTCGCCACCTACGACCTCCAGCCGGAGATGAGCGCCGCCGGCGTGACCGACGCCCTGATCGAGGCGCTCGCGACGGACCACTACGACCTCGTCGTCGCGAACTTCGCCAACGCGGACATGGTCGGCCACAGTGGCGTTTGGGACGCGACCGTCAGCGCCGTGGAGACCGTCGACGGCTGCCTCGGCCGGATCGAAGCGGCGCTCGACGGCCTGGACGCGCTCGATCCGGGCGGGCCCGGGTCGCTCCTCGCGATCACCGCCGACCACGGCAACGCCGACCAGATGCGGGATGCCGCCGGCGAGCCGGTCACGGCCCACTCCCTGAACCCCGTCCCGTTCCTGCTCGCCGGCCGATCCGTGGCCGGTCGGACGCTCGCCGACGGCGTGCTCGCCGACGTCGCCCCGACGCTCCTCGAGCTGGCCGGCCTGCCGCGCTGGGAGGGCATGACCGGTCGATCGCTGCTCGGGTCCGCCGGCGGGAGTCGCGCGGACCCCGTGCTATCATCCGACGCCGTTTCCACCGGAGGTCGTCCCCAGTGAATGTCCCCCTGGCCGTTGGCCAGATCATCGTCAGCATCGCCCTGATCGCCGCGATCCTGCTCCAGGCTCGCGGAACGGGCCTGTCGGGGACGTTCGGTGGCGACTCGGCGGTCTATCGGAGCCGGCGCGGCATCGAGAAGCGGCTGTGGCAGTTCACGATCGTGCTGCTTGCGTTGTTCGTGATGTTCTCGGTCGGCTCGTACGTGTTCCAGAACATCTGAGGCCCGATCGGGCCGATCGCGCGGCGGGGGCCGCGCCGCCCGGACGACGCATGTCCTGCTGGTGAACCGGATCGATCGCGCCGTCGTCGGCGGCCTCATCCTCGTCGTGATCCTGGCGGCCGTGGCCATCGGCGGCCCCGCGCTGATGCCGACCGCGGCGCCGACCGCGAGCCCTGGTCAACCGTCGGCTGCCGTCGCCGCCGCCCCGTACCGGGAAGGCGTCCTCGGGCGCCCCACGAGCATCAATCCGCTCGCGGCTCGGAACGGCCCGGATCGCGATCTCGTCCGCCTCGTCTTCCAGGGCCTGGCCAAGCGCGATGCCGCGGGCAGGCCAGTCCCCGACCTGGCCCGATCCTGGACGTCGACGGAGGCCGGGGACGAATGGACGTTCAGCCTCGACCCGAACGCGTACTGGCAGGACGGCGAACCGGTCGCCTCGGGCGACGTCCTGTTCACGATCCGGACGATCCAGGATCCCGACTACCACGGTCCCGGCGCGGGGTCGTGGACGGGCATCCAGGCGACCGCGGTCGACCCGTTGACGGTCCGGTTCAAGCTGACGACGCCGATCGCCGGGTTCCTCGATCTGGCAACCCAACCGATCGTGCCCGAGCACCTGCTCGCCGACACGCCGCCCGGCGCGATGGCCGACGCGGCCTTCGGCGAGGCGCCGATCGGTTCGGGACCGTATGCCGTCACCGAGCTGGATCGGGATCACGCGGTCCTCGAGCCGGCCGCCGCAGGCAGGGGGCCGGCGACGGATCCCGCCGCCTCGGCCGCGTCCGCATCTCCGGACCCGCTCGCGACGCCCCGGCCGACGGCCCGCCCGACTGACGGGCCGCGCGGCCTGCCACGGCTCGAGTTCCGCTTCTTCGACGACGCGGATGCGTTGAGCGGCGCCTTCCGCGACGGCCAGCTCGACGTGGCCTCCGGGCTGGATCCCGCGGCCGCGATCCAGCTGGCCGGCACGACCGGGGCGACGACGCTCCGGGACCCGGCGACGACCCTCGCGGCCGTGGCCCTCAACCTCCGTCCGTCCCATGTCGAGCTCACCGATCCGCGCGTCCGGAGCGCCCTCCTCCAGGCCGTCGACCGGACCCGCATCGTGACGGTCGCCTACGGCGGTGGTGCGGCTCAGGCCGACGGGCTGATCCCGCCGACGTCCTGGGCGTACAACGCGACGAACACGCCGGCGCTCGCGCGCGACCTCAAGGCGGCGGCGAAGAGCCTGACCGCCGCGGGCTGGAAGAAGACGGCCGGCGCCTGGCGTGCTCCCGGCGCCAAGGCCGGCCAGACGCTCGATCTCCTCGTCCCGGATCGGACGATCAACCCGATCCTGTTCGCGGCGGGCAGCCAGATCGCGGCCGACTGGACAGCCTTGGGGTTCACGGTCGCCGTGCACGAAGAGGACCCCGCGGTCATCGCCGCCGACCATCTCCGGACCGGCGACTTCCAGGCGGCCCTGATCGAGATCGCGATCGGCCACGACCCGGACCTCTATCCACTCCTCGCCTCGAGCCAAACTCGGACGGGCGCGGCCAACGTCATCGGCCTCCAGGATCCGCTCCTCGACGGGCTGCTCGAAGAGGCTCGCCGGCCCGCTCCGGACGCGAACCGGATCGCGGCCTTCGCCGAGCTCCAGGGGCGGCTCAGCGCGGAGACATTCGTCCTGCCGATCGCCTGGCCGGACGACGTCGTCGTGGTCTCGCAGCGCCTGACGGGGACGTCGGAACGGACCGTTTCGGACGATTCGGAGCGGTTTTTTGATGTGCTAGACTGGCGCCTCGCTGACGACCGGTAGCCCTCGGGTGGGCCGGTATCGGGTCGACGCCGAGGTGGCGAAATTGGCAGACGCGCTAGCTTCAGGAGCTAGTGCCCGCAAGGGCGTATGGGTTCAAGTCCCTTCCTCGGTACCACCTCATCCCTCCGGACCCGATCCGCTCGGCGGAGCACCTGCCCAGGTGGCGGAATTGGTATACGCGTACGTTTGAGGGGCGTATGAGGCAACTCATCCGGGTTCAAGTCCCGGCCTGGGCACCACTTCCTCGCTGATCCTCGACCGCCGGCCCGCCGGCGGTCGTTCCGTGTGCGGCCCGGGCGCGGTCCGTCCCGCCGTCCCGCCGTCCCGCCGCCGCGCCGTCCCGCCGCCGCGCCGCCGCGGCACCCGTCGCCCGTTGCCGCTGCCGCCCCGCTCCCCCCTGGCTCCGGCGCCGCGGCCACCGGGCGCGAGCATCGGGCCACCTGTGCTCCCACGGGTCACGGGGCCAGCTGGCCGAGCGTGGGCTGCGCGCGTCGGGCAGGCGTCCACGCTCGGGATCGAGCGTCGTGACCCGTCCCGGGGCATCTGGCCCGGTCCCGGCGCTGCACGGGTGTCGTTCCGTGTCCGGGCGGCGAGTCGGGACGAGTTGCCCGATCGTGGCCGCGCCGCGCGCCAGCGAATCTGGCCAGACATGCGCCCAGGGACTGATTGGATCGCTCGCCCGCACGGCGTGACCGGGGCGAGCGGGTCGTCGTGCATGGCGAGTGACCCACGGAGTCTGCTGGCGACTGAATGGCCCGATGTCCGGCGCGCCGCGCCACGCGCCACGGCCATCCGCCGGCGCCGTCGCGTACCCTGAGCGCCGGGCGGTTAGCTCAGTTGGTCAGAGCGTCTCGTTTACACCGAGAAGGTCACTGGTTCGAGCCCAGTACCGCCCACCGACGTCACTCATCGTCTCGCCGGCGCCCGTCGCTACCATCGGCCGATGCAGCCGTTCCGGTTCCTCGTCGGCGCCCGCGGCCTCGCGGATCGCCGGACGCTCGTCGAGGGAGCCCGCGCCGCCGAGGCGGCCGGTTACACCGACCTCACGATCCACGACCACCTCCAGCCACAGCTGGGACCGGTGCCCGTCCTCACGGCCGTCGCGATGGCCACCGAGCGCCTGCGCCTCTGCCCGCTGGTCTTGAACAACGACCTGCGTCACCCCGCGATCCTCGCCCAGGACCTCGCGACGATCGACATCCTCAGCGAGGGCCGCCTCGTCGTCGGGATCGGGGCCGGCTGGAACGAGCCGGAGTACCGCTCGATCGGGCTGCCGTTCGACCCCGCGCCGGTCCGGATCGACCGGATGCTCGAGGCGATCGCGATCCTCCGCGGGCTGTTCGCCGACGGCCCGTTGTCGTACGCGGGCCGCTACTACACGATCAGCGCGCTCGACGGCCAGCCGAAGCCCGTCCAGCGGCCACACCCGCCGTTCCTGATCGGCGGCACCCGCGAACGTCTCCTGCGGATCGCCGCCCGCGAGGCCGACATCGTCGGGATGGACCTGCGCCAGGATCGCGAGTCCCTGCCCGACGCGTTCCCGGACCGGATGGACGAGCGCGTCGGCTGGATCCGGGACAGCGCCGGTGATCGCTTCGCCCGGCTCGACCTGAGCGTCCTCCGGCTCCTCGGCGAGATCGCGATCACGGACCACCCGCTGCGGGTCGCGGCGGACGTGGCCCACCGATACCGGGTCGCCACCGGCCTCGACATCGACCCGCGCGACATCCTCGAGTCGCCGTACTCGCTGATCGGGTCCGTCCCCGAGCTCGTCGCGAAGCTCCGCCGGGGTCGCGAGCGCTGGGGGATCAACTCGTTCCTGGTGGGCTGGCTCGACGAGCCGAACCTGCGCGCCTTCGATCCGGTGGTCGAGCAGCTCGCCGGATCGTAGCAATCGGCCGCTGCTAGACTCAGCGGACGGGCGGCCGAGTGCCGTCACCTCCGAAGGGGCCTGAATGAACGTCGGGTTGATCATCGTCATTGCGATCGTCGTGGTCGTGGTGCTCCTCCTCATCGGTCTGTACAACGGCCTGGTCCAGCGCCGGCTGCGGATCGACGAGGCCTTCGCCCAGATCGAAGTCCAGCTGAAGCGGCGCCACGACCTGATCCCGAACCTCGTGAACGCGGTCAAGGGCTACATGGGCTTCGAGCAGAAGGTCCTGACCGACGTGACGAACGCCCGGGCGGCCGCGGTCGCGGCCGGTGCCCAGGGCCCCGCCGCTCAGGCTCAGGCCGAGAACGCCCTGACGGGGACCCTCCGCTCGCTGTTCGCCGTCGTCGAGAACTACCCCGAGCTGAAGGCGAACCAGAACGTCCTCGAGCTCCAGGAGCAGCTGACGACGACCGAGAACCAGATCGCGTTCAGCCGCCAGCACTACAACGCGACCGTCCTCGACTACAACACCGCGATCCAGGTCTTTCCGGCCGTCCTGATCGCCGGGATGTTCGGCTTCACGAAGCGCGAGTTCTTCGACGCCGAGCCCGAGGCGAACACGGTCCCGACGGTCGACCTGAACCTGTCCTGACGGGCGAGCCCGGCGGCGCTCGCCGGGCGGGCTGAGCCATGGCCGAGACCTTCTACACCCAGATCGCGGCGAACCGCCGCAACTCGTTCGTGCTCGCGCTGATCGTGATCGCGCTGTTCGGCGCGCTCGGGTTCGCGATCGGCTACGCGATCGCGGGCTCGGCCTCGGGCGCCGTCGCGGTGATGATCGGCGCGCTCCTGCTGGGCGGCCTGCTGTCGGTCGGCTCGTACTTCGGCGGCGACTCGCTCGTGCTCTCGGTGTCGGGCGCGAAGGAGGTCAGTCCGACCGACGCGCCCCAGCTGTTCAACGTCGTCCAGGAGATGGCGATCGCGGCAAACGTGCCGATGCCCAAGGTCTACGTGATCGACGACACCGCGCCGAACGCGTTCGCGACCGGCCGCGACCCGCAGCACGCCTCCGTCGCGATCACGACGGGGCTCCTCCAGAAGCTCGACCGCGAGGAGCTCCAGGGGGTGATGGGCCACGAGCTCAGCCATGTCCGGAACTTCGACATCCGGTTTGCCTTGCTCGTGGGCGTTCTCGTCGGCTCGATCGCCCTCCTCGCCGACTTCTTCCTTAGGTTCACGTTCTGGGGTGGGGGAGGGCGCCGGTCGCGCGATGACGATCGCGGCGGGAGCGGCGGGATCCAGGCGATCTTCTTCGTCGTCGCGATCGTGCTGTCGATCCTCGCCCCGATGGCCGCCCGGCTCGTCCAGCTCGCGGTCAACCGCCAGCGGGAGTACCTCGCGGACGCCTCCTCGGTCCAGCTCACGCGGAACCCGTACGGGATCGAGCGCGCGCTCGCGAAGATCTCGTCCGACCAGGAAGTCCTCGAGGTGGCCAACCGGGCGACCCAGCACATGTACTTCACGAATCCGATCAAGAAGTTCGAGGAACGGGCCAGCGGCCTCTTCTCGACGCACCCCGCGACCTTGGATCGGATCAACCGGTTGCGCGAGCTCACCGGGGACGCGCCACTCGGCGGCGCCGAGGCGGCCCAGCTGTCCGGGCTCGACTGAGCGAGGAGGTCGTGGCGGAGCCGGGGACGACGCCGTTCGAGCCACGCTTCTTCGAGACGCCGGACGAGATCCGGGACTGGCTCGACGCGAACCACGCGACGGCGGCGGAGCTGTTCGTCGGGGGCTGGCGCAAGGACACGGGGCGGCCGAGCATCACCTGGGAACAGCTGGTCGACGAGGCGCTCTGCGTCGGCTGGATCGACGGGATCCGGCGGAGCCTGCCGGACGGTGCCTGGTCGCAGCGGATCACCCCGCGGCGCAAGGGCTCCAACTGGAGCTCGGTGAACGTCGCGAACGTCGAGCGGCTGCGCGCGGCCGGCCGGATGCACCCGGCCGGCGAGGCGGCGTTCGCCCTCCGTCGACCGGAACGGACCGGGATCTACTCGTACGAGCAGCGCCACGAGGCACGCCTGGCGCCCGAGGAGGAGGCCGAATTCCGGGCGAAGGGCGGCGCCGCCTGGACGTGGTGGGAGGCGCAGTCCCGTGCGTTCCGGGCGATCGCCACGTACTGGGTGGTCAGCGCGAAGCGGCCCGAGACACGGGCGCGCCGGCTCGCGCAGCTCATCGAGGACGCAACGGCGGGACGGAAGCCGGAGCGATTCCAGCCCCTTGCTCGGCGGGCCGCCGATCCGTCTCGATCGCCCTGACCACGACGTCGCCGGCCCGGTCGGCGCGTTGAAGGGCCTCGGAGGCCCGTGGTATCCTGCGCACCGCCGACGGGCGACCAAAGCCTGGTTGGCCATCGGGCCGAGATAGCTCAGTTGGTAGAGCACGCGACTGAAAATCGCGGTGTCGCCAGTTCGAATCTGGCTCTCGGCACCATCGTCTCGGCGGTGGTCGCGCATCGAGCGGAAGTGGCTCAGTTGGTAGAGCATCACCTTGCCAAGGTGAGGGTCGCGGGTTCGAGTCCCGTCTTCCGCTCCATTCCCCTTTCTTACATCGGCTGGCCCTGCGAGCGTCATACGGCAGGAGACCCCGATGGCCATCTGACCCGCTTGGCGGCTTCGTTCGCAGGCGCCCAGAA
>DASSHB010000043.1:0-3638 GCA_035693125.1 Candidatus Limnocylindrales bacterium
CGGTGGTACATGCCCAGCAGCTGCTTGACGAAGGCGGCCTTGATCCGTTCCACGTCGCGCAGGGTCAGGTCGCACTCGTCGAACTGGCCGTCGGACAGGCGCTCGTCGATGATCCGCGCGACCATCGCCCGGATCGCCGGCTCGTCCCGCGACGCGAGCGAGCGGACGGACGCCTCGACGCCGTCGGCGAGCATGATCAGGGCCGCCTCGCGGGTTTGCGGCTTCGGGCCGGAGTGGCGGAACTTCCGCTCGTCGACGGCCGCCGCCGCGCGGGCACCGTCGGCGGTCTGCGGTCCGCCGTACGGCTCGGCCGCCAGGCCCTTCGCCCGGGCGAAGAAGTAGCTCATGATCGCCGTCCCGTGGTGCTGCGGGATGTATGCGATCAGGCTCTTGGGGAGGCGCGCCTTGTAGGCGATGTCGATCCCGTCGGCGGTGTGCTGCTTGAGGATCTGGGCCGAGGTCTCGGGATCGAGCTCGTCGTGGATGTTCTCGCCGCCCGCCTGGTTCTCGATGAACGCCAACGGGTTCGCGAGCTTGCCGATGTCGTGGTAGTAGGCGGCGACGCGGGTCAGGAGCGGGTCCGCGCCAATCGCCTCCGCCGCGCGCTCGGCGAGGTTGCCGACCATCAGCGAGTGGTGGTACGTGCCGGGCGTCTCGATCAGCAGGCGCCGGAGGAGTGGCTGGGACGGGTTCGCAAGCTCCAGCAGCTGGAACACGGTCATGATCCCGAACACCGAGCCCAGGACCGCGAACGAGCCGACCGCGGCGACGGCCGAGCCGGCGGCCGACAGCACGGACGCCCCCATCAGCTCGATCACGCCGCGTGCGTCGTGGCTGCCGAGGAAGCCGAACATCGCCACGACCAGGACGTTGACGATCGCCACGACGAGTCCGGCCTGCAGGAAGACCTGGAAACGGTCGCCGCGCCGGATCGTGATGATCCCGGCCAGCCCGCCGAAGAAGAGGTAGGCGGCGATCTCCACCTCGTTGCCGTTCAGCGCGCCGGCGACGAGGGCCAGGATGGCCATGACGACGGTGGCGACGCCGGAATCGAGGAGGATCGCCAGGAGCATCCCGGCCGCGGCCGAGGGCACGATGAACGGAAGGCCCGGGCGCCCGGCGGTGACCTTCAGGACCAGGGTCATGCCGACGACCACGAGCCCGATCAGGACGAGGGCGTTCGTTCGGTGCCAGAGCACGGGGCGGAAGCGCCAGACCCAGCCCAGGAGGAGGCCCACGACGAGCGCCGACAGGACGATCCAGCCGCCGAGCCGGAGGATGTCCGGGCGGGATTCGGTGAGCCCGAACTCCATGATCGCCTCGAGCGCGACCGGCGTGATCTTCTCGCCCTTGCGGACGATCGTCTCGTTCTGCTGGTAGTCCACGATCACGTCGGGGACGTTGTTCGCGGCTGCCGTCTGGGCCTGGATCGTGAGGTCCTGGCTGAACGATGAGTTGGCGACGACGAGCGGGCTGATCAGCGCGGCGGCCAGCGAGCGCTGGTCCTTGTCGAGGCCGACCATCTGGCCTGACAGCGCGGCCCGGACGCTCTCGAGGGCCGTGTCGCGGAGCTCGGAACGCTCGGTTGCGTCGAGGACTCGGGACGCTTCCGCCCGGACCTTCTGCCAGCCCTCGGCGTCCAGGCCGGAGAGCGTTGCCCGGGTGTCCTCGGACAGGCCGGGCACGGTGTTCAGCAGCGCGTCGCGGTTGTCGGGCTTGACGTCGGGCTCGAACGCCGCGTCGATGGGCCGAGCGACCCGCTCGAACGCGCTGGCCTGGGCCGTGGCGATCCGGTCCGCCTTCTCGTTCGTGTAGTCGTAGACGGGCGGGACGGCCTTGCTCGCGTCCTCGCGGGCCGCCTCGGTCTGGATCTGGCTGACGTACGACTGGGTCCGCGGCGCGACGATGTCCGAGGCGGCGACGTCGTTGACCGCGATCTGGAGCCGCGACGGGAGAAGGTCGAGGGCGAAGATCGCCGTCAGCGTGACGACGAGCACCAGCGCTGCCGGGGCGAGCCGGCGAAGGTCGCGGGGGGTGAAGGTCGAGGCGGCCGAGGGCGCGCGCTGGGCAAGCATCGGAGGGTCAGGCGGCCCCGTGGGGCGCGCGGTCGTGGCCGGCCAGATCGGCTTGGGCGAGGGCGCGAGCCACAAGCTCGGAGACGCGCCGCCCGTCGGCCCGGCCACGGGTCCGCGGGCTCAGCCAGCCCATGACCTTGCCGAGGTCGCGGGCGTTCTGAGCGCCGGTCGCAGCGATCGCTTCGTCGACGAGGGCCTCGATCGCGGCGTCGTCGAGCGGCTCGGGAAGGTAGCCGGCGAGGATCGCGATCTCGGACTCCTCCTTCGTCGCGAGGTCCTCGCGACCGCCCTTGCGGAAGGCCTCGACGGACTCGCGCCGGGTCTTCACCTCGCGGTTGATCACGCCGACCACGTCGTCGTCGGACAGCTCGCGCCGATCCCGCTTCTCGACGGCGTAGATCGCGTTCTGGGCCATCCGCAGGACGTCACGGCGCAGCGCGTCACCGGACCGCATCGCGGCGGTGACGTCGGTCTGGATCCGATCTCGAAGGGACACCGGAATGGCTACCTCGGGCGGGGGCGTGGTCGCGGCCAGGGCAACCGCCGCGGCAGCGGCAGGGCCTGGGCGCGGCGACGGCGCTTCGACGCCCTGGGGCGGGTCGGGTTGACCGGCGCCGGACCGCGGGTCGTCGCGGCGGCGCCGGCGGTCAGCCGGCCTGCGTCCGGGCGTTCTTCTTGCGCTTCGCTTCCTTGCGCTTCCGCTTCACGCTCGGCTTCTCGTAGTGCTCGCGACGGCGAGCCTCGGCGAGGATGCCGGACTGCTGGATCTTCTTGTTGAAGCGACGCAGGGCGCTTTCGAACGTCTCGTTCTCACCCACTCGGACTTCTGCCAATCCCGGTTCACCTCCTCCGGCTCGGGTCTCGTCTCGATCGCGCCACGCGGAGCCGCCGGCGACACGGATCGCCCTGTCCACGCTCGTGCGCTCGTCTGAGCGCCGGCCGGCAGGGCCGCCGGAGCATAGCGGAGGGGTCCGGGACGGTCAATCGAGGGGCCGGCTCCGGCCCCGCCGCGTCCGGCCCGCCGCGTCAGGCTCGCTCCTCGGGGCCCCCGCGTGCGGCGGCCACGTCCGGCCGCCCCGTCCGGTCCGCCACGTCCGGCCGCCACGTCCGGCTCGCTCGTCGGGCCCGCACCGTCGCGGCCCACGATCGTGCGGCGGCCACCTCCGGCGCGCAGCGGCTGGTCCGCCACGTCCGGCGCGCAGCGGCTGGTCCGCTCGTCGGGCTGCCGGGTGCGCCGCCCACGTCCGGCCGCCGCGTCCGGCTCGGCACGTCCGGCCGCCCGGTCCGACCCGCCGGTTCCAGTCAGACGACGTCCCCGGCGACGTTCGCTCGAGCATTCCGATCAGATTCCGCCCCAGGCGTCATGTGACGAGATTCCTGCGCCGTTCGTGCGTGATGGACCCGGCTGACGCCAGTCGTCTTGCCGCGAACGTCGCCCGGGGCGTCATCCGAGAGAAACAGGATCCCGGCGCAGGGACCGGCCGGCCGACGCATCCACCGCCGGACGGCCACGTTCCGGTCCGGCAGGGCGGACTCGAAGATCGCAGCGACCGCGGCAATCCG
>DASSHB010000044.1:0-45370 GCA_035693125.1 Candidatus Limnocylindrales bacterium
GGGGCGCCGGGTGGCGGCGCGCGGGGCGCGGGCGCGGGCGCGGCCGCGCGGGCGCCCCGCGGGGGCGGGTCGACGCCGAACGGCAGACGCGAGCGGCCGCAGGACGCGGCACACTGGACCCGATGCGCGCCCTCGTGAAGACCCGCGCCGGACCGGGCCTGGAGTTGATCGACGTCGCCGAGCCGCCGATGGGGATCGACGACGTCCGGATCCGCGTGCACAAAACCGGCATCTGCGGCACGGACCTCCACATCGAGAGTTGGGATCCGTGGGCCCAGAAGACGATCCGGCCGCCGCTCGTCGTGGGGCATGAGTTCGTCGGGGAGGTCCTCGAGGTCGGCAGCAACGTCCAGGACCTGCATCCGGGTGACCGCGTCTCGGGCGAGGGCCACGTGGTGTGCGGCCGCTGCCGCCATTGCCGCGCGGGTCGCTACCACCTCTGCGCCAACACCGTCGGCCTGGGCGTGAACCGGGACGGCGCCTTCGCGGACCAGGTCGTCCTGCCCGTCACGAACGTGTGGCACCACTGGCCCGGGATCGACGAGGACGTCCAGGCGATCTTCGATCCGTTCGGCAACGCCGTCCACACGGCGCTGAGCTTCCCGGTCCTCGGCGAGGACGTCCTCGTCGTGGGCGCCGGCCCGATCGGGTTGATGGCGGCCGCCGTCGCCCGCCACGCCGGTGCCCGCTTCGTCGTCGCGAGCGAGCCGAACGACACGCGCCGCGCCCTCGCCCTCCAGCTGGGCGCGACCCACGTCACGGACCCCCGCGCCCGGAGCCTCGAGGAGGTCCAGCACGAGCTCGGGATGGTCGAGGGCTTCGACGTGGTCCTAGAGATGTCCGGCAACGCGGGCGCCCTCCGCGACGCGCTCGCGAACATGGCCCACGGCGGCGGGATGGCGATCCTCGGCATCCCGACCGCGGAGATCCCGATCGACGTCAGCCGGGTCGTCTTCAACCAGCTGACGCTCCGCGGGATCTACGGCCGGGAGATGTTCGAGACCTGGTACAAGATGTCGGTCCTGCTCCGCTCCGGCCTCGACATCCGGCCGGTGATCACCCACCGCTTCTCGGCTCGCGAGCACGAGGCGGCGTTCGCGGCGGCACGGAGTGGTGACTCCGGCAAGGTGATCATGGATTGGCGAGACTAGGCGCATGAGCACCGACATCCGACCCGATCCCCTGGCGTTCCTGTCCGAGGAGCTGGAGGACCTGCGCAGCCGCCACCTCTACCGGCCGCTCCGGGTGATGTCGTCCGCCCAGGGCCCGATCGTCAGCGTCGACGAGCGCCGCCTGATCAGCCTCAGCTCGAATGACTACCTGGGGCTCACTCATCACCCGCGATTGCGGGCCGCCGCCCTCCAGGCCGTCAAGGATTTCGGCGCGGGCTCGGGTGCGGTCCGGACGATCGCCGGGACGATGACGCTCCACGAGGACCTCGAGCGCGACCTCGCGGCCTTCAAGGGGACGGAGGCCACCCTCACGTTCCAGTCGGGGTTCACGGCGAACACCGGCGTGATCCCGACGATCACCGGTGAGCAGGACCTGATCGTCAGCGACGAGCTGAACCACGCCTCGATCATCGATGGGATGCGCCTCAGCAAGGCTCCCAGGAAGGTCTTCAAGCACGCGGACGTGGGGTCGCTGCGGGCCGTCCTCGACGAGGCTGTCGAGAAGGGTCGCGAGGGGACGGGCCTGCCGTACCGGCTGATCCTCGTCGTGACCGACGGCGTCTTCTCGATGGATGGCGACATCGCGCCACTGCCCGGGATCGTCGAGGCCGCCGAGTCGGCCAACGCCGCCGTGTTCGTCGACGACGCCCACGCATCGGGTGTGCTGGGGCGCGACGGTCGCGGTTCGGTCGATCACTTCGGACTGCACGGCCGCGTCGCGATCCAGGTCGGGACGCTGAGCAAGGCCGTCGGCGTCCTGGGCGGCTACGTGGCCGGCTCCCAGGACCTCCGCGACATCCTCATCCAGCGGGCTCGGCCGTTCCTCTTCTCGACCTCCCACCCGCCGGCGGTCGCCGCGGCCTGCCGCGAGGCGATCCGGGTCATGCAGGACGAGCCCGAGCTCCACGAGCGGCTCTGGACGAACACGCGCCACTTCAAGACCGAGCTCCAGCGGCTGGGCTTCGACACCGGCCGATCCGAGACGCCGATCACGCCCGTGATGATGGGCGACCCAGACACGGCCGGCCGGTTCAGCCAGCGCCTCATCGAGGAGGGCGTCTTCGCCCAGCCGGTCGTCTACCCGACGGTCGCCCTCGACAAGGCCCGGATCCGGACGATCGTCACGGCCGCCCACGGCGAGGACCAGCTCGACCGGGCGCTCGAGGCCTTCGCGACGGTGGGACGCGAGCTGGGCCTGATCGCCGGGTGAGCGCGGTGCCGGGCGCGAGCCCGTCTCCGGAGGAGCTCGCTCCCCAGGCCAGGGATCTTCCGCTCGACTTCCATCTCCACACCGACCAGTCGCCCGACGCCAACGTCCCGATCGACGCCTATGCGGAGGAGGCCGTCGAGCGCGGGATCGCCGAGATCGCGATCACCGACCACGTCGACTTCGTGCCCGGGACGCCGGCCTTCGCCTTCGCCTCGTTCGAGGCCCGGGAGCGGACCGTCCGCGACGCGGCAGAGCGCTGGGCGGACCGCGGCGTCGCGATCCGCTTCGGCGTCGAGATCACGTACGACCGAGCCCACGAGACGGACATCCGCGAGCACCTCCGGCGCCACCCCTACGATTTCGTGATCGGCAGCGTCCACGTGTACGCCGATTCGCCCTTCCACGCCTCGCGCGTGGCCGCCTGGACCCAGGGCCGGCCGCTCGGCGACATCGTGGCCCCGTACTTCGACGAGGTCCTGGCCGCGATCCGCTCCGGCCTGTTCGACTCGATCGGCCATCTGGACTTCGTGAAGCGCTACCTGATCCCCCACATCCGCCCGGCCGATCTCGCTGCGGCACCCGAGCTCTACGAGCCGCTCCTCACGGCGCTCGTCGGCACCGGGACCGCGCTGGAGGTCAACACGAGCGGCCTGCGCCAGGCGCCGCGCGAGACGTACCCGGCCCAGCCGATCGTCGAGCGCTACCGGTTGCTCGGAGGCACCGCCGTTTCCGCGGGCTCCGACGCCCACCGAAAAGAGTCATTCACAGCGGGGCTTGAGGCGGGGTATGGTGTCGTGGCCGCCGCGGGGTTCGAGCGTCTTGCCGTCCGCCGCGGGGGCGATCGAGTGGCGGTGACCCTGCCGGAGCGCTTCCGTCAGGTCGCCCGGGGGCACCGCACCTAACGAGGCATGGCAGTCCGTCGTTATGACGATCGACGACGCAACGATCGAGCGGCTCGTGGCCGAGGCCCAGGCAGGAGACACCTGGGCCTTCGGAATGATCTTCGATCACTTCCACGAGTCGATCTATCGCTACATCGCCAGCCGCGTCCATCGCCCGGCGGACGCGGAGGACTTGACGCAGCACGTCTTCGTCAAGGCCCTGGAAGCCCTGCCGCGTTATGAGGCTCGAGGCATCCCGTTCGGGGGCTGGCTCTTCCGGCTGGCCAGGAATGCGGTCATCGATCACGTCCGCACCCGGCACGACCATGCCGAGCTGGACTCGATCGTCGGCTGGGCCCATGGGGACGATGGCCCTGACGAGATCGCGGCGGTGCGTCAGGAGCTCGATTCCATCGCGGTGGCGCTGGCCGGGCTGACCGACGAACAACGAGAAGCCATCACGCTGCGGTTCTTCGGCGGCCTGTCCGCCCGAGAGGCCGCCGAGGCCATGGGGAAACAGGAAGGCACGATCCGCGGTCTCCAGTTCCGGGCGATCGCGTCGCTCCGACGCCAGCTCGGGATCGACGACGGACGGGAGCCACTGGACCTCCGACCGGCTCGCCGTGCGAGCTTCCCGACGGATGGATGACGAGATGCAGCAGGCCCTGGACATCCGGGACTTCGAGATCGAGCGACGCCTCGACGCGTACGCTCGCGCTCGACTGAGCCCGGATCCGCAGGCCGTCGCCCGCGGTCGGGCGCGGGTCATGCGCGAGGCCCGGCTCCAGTTCGAGGCCGCCCGGATCGCCGCCCACGTCGTGCCGGCCGTCACGAGGGCCGGCCACCGATCGCCCCTGCGCCGGCTGGCGATGCCCGTCCTCGCCGCGTCTCTGTGGATCGGCGTTGCCGTGGGCTCGGTGGCCGCCGCCCAGGCCGGCGGCCCGCTGTACTCCACCAGGATGTGGATCGAGCGGGCGACGCTGCCGGCCGCCGGCTCCGATCGAATGGCGGCGGAGCTGGCGCGGCTCGACGCCCGGCTGGGCGATGCGCTTGGCGCAGCGGCTCGCGGGGACGAGGCCGCCGTGGCCGCCGCCCTCGACGCCTACCGCCAGATCGCGGACGAGACGATCGCCGCCACGACCGGCGACCAGGACCTCGAGGCGACCGTCGGGGCGGCGCTCGATCGCCACCAGGCGGTGCTCTCCGCCGTCGCCGCGAGCCTCGAGGCGAAGGGCAACACGGCCGCTGCGGCGTCGGTCGAGAGCGCGATCCAGCGGGCGATCGCCCACAACGCAGCGGTAGTCGCCGGGTTCGCGACGAACGGATCCAGTGGCGACACGAACAACGACTCCAGCGGGGGACAGACGACCGGATCGGGAAGCGGCGGAGCCGTCAACGGCGGATCGGGCTCCGGAACCGGCGCGACCAGTGGCGGCACGACCGGCGGCGCCGATCCGGCCCGTGGCGACGGCCAGACCGGCAACGGCCAGGACGGTGGCAACAAGCCGTCGAAGGCGCCCAAGCCCACGCCCACCCCGGCCGCCACGGCTCCGGCGGGTCCGGACGAGTCGCCCGACCACTCCCCGCGCCACCCGAACCCGTAGTCCGACGCCGCTCGTCACGGGCGAGCACCGAGCCCGGCGCGGCCCGGGCGCTCCCCTGGATCGCGTAGATTCGGGCGCGTGACCACCCCGTCCTCGTTGTCGCTGACGGTCCTAGGCGCCGGGCCGGCGTGGTCCGATCGACCCGGCTCGTCGGGCGCCGGCTACCTCCTCCGTTCGCCGAGCGCCGCGGTCCTGCTCGATCTGGGGCAGGGGTCGTTCCCCCGGCTCGCCCAGGCGATCGAGCCCGGCGAGCTCGATGCCGTCGTGATCAGCCACCTCCATCCGGACCATTTCATCGATCTCGTCCCGCTCCGCCACTACCTCGCGTATCAGCGGCGACCGCCGGGATCGGTTCGGGTCATCGCGCCGGAGGGCCTGGCGGGCCGGATGGACGCCCTCCACGACCAACCAGGCTTCACGGCCGTGTCGCTCGACGTTGAGCCGTTCGGCGACGGGCCGGTCCGGATCGGAGACCTGACCCTCGAGGCTCGGCGCGTCACGCACACCGACAACAGCCACGCCGTCCGGATCGCGGCCGGCGAGCGGACTGGGCTCGTCTATTCGGGCGACTGCGGCGTCGCCGCCGACCTGGCGCCGTTGATCCGCCCCGGAGACACGCTCCTCGTCGAGGTCTCGTTCGGGGCCGGTCCGGTACCGCCCGGCGCCCTCCATCTGAATGCGGAGGCGATCGCCGGCCTCGTCGCCGCGACGCGGCCCGGTCTCGTCCTGCTGACCCACCTCCAGATGGCGCTGGATCGCGAGCGCCCGGTCGAGATCGTGCGGGCCGCGTTCTCGGGAGCGGTCCGTCTCGTCGAACCAGGCGACGTCATCGACCTGCCCCGGACATGAGGAGACCGGGGCGCTTCGGCGCCCCGGTCTCGGGTCCGCTCAGGGACAGCGAACGTCAGGCCTGGCGGCGGCCCCGCTTCGGCGTGGTGAAGACCAGCGTCCCGACGAGGACCGCCGCGAGCATCGCGAGCACCATCCGCCAGCCATCATTGCCGCTGGTGGGCGCCGTGGATGCACCGATCGTGTCGGTCGGGGGAGGCGTGACACCCGGCGTCCCGACGGCACCTTCGACCGCGCCGGTCGGCTGGGCCCCGCCATCGTCGCTGGGATCGTCCGCACCCTGGGTCGGCTGATCCGCGCCGTCCGTGGGCTGGTCGACACCGTCGGTCGGATCGTCGACACCATCGGTTGGCTGGTCGACACCATCGGTCGGCTGGTCGACCGCATCGGTCGGCTCGTCCACGCCGTCGGTCGGATCGTCGACGCCATCGGTCGGATCGTCGACGCCGTCCGTCGGCTGGTCGACGCCGTCCGTCGGCTGGTCGACGCCGTCCGTCGGCTGGTCGACGCCGTCCGTGGGCTGATCGATCTCATCGGTCGGATCGTCGGCCGGGCAGGCGATCAGGTTCGACTTCTTCGTCTGGACCGCCGGGCTGTCGACGCTGGAGCCGAAGCTCAGCGAGCTGTCCGGGCACGGGTTCGCGGCGTAGCCCAGGACCGACCAGGGGAAGAGCTGGGTCCCGTCGTTCTCCGTGTTCTGATCGATCGCGCCGTGGTCGGCGCCGTCGGCGTCCGCGACACAGACCCGGACGGTGACGGTCTCGTGGTTCGCGGCGTCGAAGTGGGCCGCGTCGGTCGCCCAGCCGGCGGTCACACCGGCGTCGCCGACGGTCGTCCAGACATACTCGGGCGAGCGGCCGCCGTGGATGATGTTGTTGCAGGCGACGTCCATGGACGTCGGGTTGGCGGCAAAGGTCGTCGCCGGAGCGAAGGCCGCGGTGGCGAGCATCGCCGCGGCCGAGAGCCAGACGGCGGAGCGGACGAGGGAGCCGCGCCGGGCGCGGCGAGTGGACTGGAGCGTCGTCATGACAAGGTCCCCGAGCTGGTGGTGGTGACGGTGGAGCGCGATCCCGGGTGTCCCGGGAGCCGTTGCCTGGACGGCTCCGCCATCGTGCCGGACGCCCTGGTACTCGTCTAGGACCTTTCGACGGGCGCGAATCCACCGGACGTCACCAGTCCGGACCAGGGCCGGCGGCTTGTGGTGCGACACGGCAACGAACCGGCCCAGGACCGTCCCAGGACGCGGGTCACGGGGTCGGGGGTACCACCGGCGCCGGGCAGCGACGAACGGGGCGCCCCGGCGGGGCGCCCCGTTCGTCCACGGGTCCTGGGTCAGCCGGCCGCAGCCGGCTCGCGACTACCGGTCGCGGCGGCGGGTTCGCGCCGGAACCGGCGTGATGAACCCGATGCCGAGCGTGGCCGCGGCCACGCCGAGGAGGATGAGCATCAGGGCGAAGCCCGGGTTGCTCGTGCCCACGGTCGTCGTGAAGACGTCGGTCGGGGGCGGGGTCAGGGCCTCGGGCGGCGGCGCCACGGCGATGGCCGCGGTGTCGCTGTCCGGGGGCGTCTGATCCGAGTCGATCGTTGCGGTGTTCGTCAGCGGCTGGGGCTGCTCGGCCGCGGCCTCGAGCACGGTGACGTCGTACGTCACGGCGCCGTCGGCCGGGTCCGGCAGGGTCCCGGTCGCATCCCAGCGGAGGGTCCACTGCTGGGTCCCGCTGTCGAGCGTCGCGCTCGTGAAGCCGAAGTCGGCGTTCGAGCTGGCGCTCCCCGCCACGTAGTCCTCGCCCACCGGCAGGACGTCGACGATGAAGGCGTTCTCGAGCAGCCCGCCACCGGTGTAGTGGAGGCTGAACGTGACGACGTCACCGATCTCCGCACCGGGCACGCCCAGGTCGGGGTCGTTGACGGGCGCAGCGTCGTTGACGTCGAGCACGCTCTTGGCGATCGTCAAGACCGAGTTGCAGACGTCGATGTCGGCACTGGCCTGGTTGTTGGCGAGGACGTTCGAGCCCTCGTTGTCGGCTTCGGCCGACGCGGTGTTCGGCAGGTTCACGCAGCCGCCACCCTCACCGGTGAGGCCGTCCGTGTCGGCCGTGACCGTGATGGAGACGGAGTCGGTCGGATCCAGGTCGCCCAGGTTGCAGGTCAGCGTGCCGCTCGTGATCGAGCAGCCCTGGACGGCAGGATCGATCGTCCACGTCAGGCCGCCGGGGAGCGGATCCGTCAGGACCACGTCCTTGGCGACGCCCTTGCCGATGTTCGACACGGTGATCGTGAACGACGCCGTGTCGCCGACCCGGATCTGATCCGCGGCCGCCGACTTCTGGACGAGAACATCGGGGCAGAGGACGTCGACCGAGTCGCTGGCCTCGCCCGAGCCGTCATTGCCCGAGTCGATCGAGCCGGTGTTGTCGACCGTGCCGCAGTCGGCCGCGGTCGTGTCGCTGACGATGTGGACCGTGCCGCTGACCGCGGTGTTGCCCGCGATCGTTCCGACGTTGCAGGTCAGGGCCTGGCTGCCGACCGCGCCCGCGATCGAGCAGGTCGAGCCGCTGCCGGTCGAGCCGGCGATGCTCCAGTCGAGGTCATCGCCCGCGGGCAGCGGGTCGCTGACGACGACGCCCGTCGCCTTGCCGGCGCCGGAGTTGCCCCAGCTGACGGTGAACCCGATCGGCTCACCCGCGCTGACGGAGCCGTCATCCGCGGTCTTGTCGATCGTGACGTTGGCCGGCAGGACCTGGAAGCATTCGGTGGTCTGGTTCGTGTGGCTTGCGGCCAGGTACTTGGAGGCCGCAACCGGGGTGAAGTCGACGCGGAAGCAGTAGTACCCAACGGCGTCGGGGGTGAACTCGTCGGAGTCCGCCGCGCCGCTATCGATGTCGGACGAGCCGACGGCCGTTCCGCCCGACGCGCAGTTCGGGGTCGAGCTGGCGTTGAAGCAGACGAAGAAGTCCGCGCTGCCCTCGACGGCGCCCTTGCTGCCGCTGAAGGTGGCGTGGTCGGTGACCGACTCGCCCATGCTGATCGAGCCGACCGAGCCGAGGCTCTGGCCGTCCTGCCGGACCTGGGTCGAGATCGTCGGGGGAACGCAGAAGGAGAACTGGCCGCCCGCGAAGTCCGACAGCGTCGCGGTGACGGACTGCGAGGACCGCGTCTCCGCGATGAACGACGTGAAGCAGCCCGAGTCGAGGCCGAGGTCGGTCAGGTTGATGCCGCCCTCGAAGAGCTCGCCCGCGAGGAAGTCGTTCTCGCCGGACTTGTCCGTGAAGGGCCACGGCGAGTCCGTCGTGTCGAGGTTGGTGGCTGCACAGGCCAGATCCGTCACGCCCGCGTTCGTGCAGGGCACGCCGCTCGCGACCGTGTTGAGGTGCGTCGAGACGTCGCCGCCGGAGGTGACCCACTGGTAGACGCTGAACGTCGAGACGCCACCACCGTTGGTGTAGTCGGCCAGGACGAGGACGTCGCCGACGCTGTGGCTGCCGCTGAACGGGCTGCCCGACGGGACGCCGCTGCCGGTGGGGCCGACGGCGCCCTTGAGGAACCAGAAGCCGACGAAGTTGTCGCCGCTGGCGTCGTACTTGTTCAGGCCGAAGTAGACGAGCGTGTCACCGGCCGTGTCCGCGTTCGTCGCGGTGTAGGCCGCCGCGAAGGCGTGGGTGATGTCGTTCTTCGCCTGGGGCTTGCTCGTCGTCCAGAGCCAATCCGACGTGTCGTTGATGTCCTTGGACGAGCCGCCGGTGAAGATGTCGTCCGCCGTGGTGTTGACCTTGTCGGTCACGAAGACGGTCGACTCGGCCGCATCCGTCCCCGCGAAGACGTGATCCCAGTCCTCGCCCGGGGCGGCCTCACTCGTGGCATTGCCATCGAGCTCGAACTTGCCCTCGTCGTGGACCGCGAGGGCGGACGGCGCCATCGCGAACGACATGTACTGCAAGAGCAGCGACAGGATGAACAGCGCGGACCACGACAGGGCCACCCCCCGCCGCACGCGCGGACTGGCGAGCCCGAGAGCTCCCCGAGACAACATCGATGCGAACCTCCCTGGGCGATGGAGGAGGCCCCTCGCCCACTGCTGCCGTCGATGGTCAGATCGGCGGCTGATCCCCGAAACACGTCCCCTGCGCCGGCGCGGAGTCCGGCCATCCGATAGGCGTCGATCGCGAAGACCGAACGTACTCCCGATCGGGGGGAGAAAGGTACTAGTGAAAAGGCCGTATGACTACTCTTTTCCGACCGTTGTCAGAACGGAGACAGGAATTGGCGTCTGGAAGTCGGTGCCCCGCGACACCGTGCGTCCGGACCCGCCGCCTCACACGTGGCAGGCGGCCTCGGCAGTAGAGCGCAGGACCGTTAAGGCCGCCTTAGCGCTCGATTCGTGATGACGGACGGGGCGTCCCCAGGCAAGGGACGCCCCGTCCGGGTCTCGGGGACCCCGAGGGAGGGGCCGGCGGGTCCGTCGGGCCGGTCGTCGGGTGATCGCTCATCCGGTCGACCGGCCGTGAGGCCACCGACGCTGCCCGGAGGCTAGCGGCGGCGCTGGTCCCGCCGGCGGGCCGCCGCGGGCACCGGGGTGATGAACCCGATGCCGAGCGACAGGCCGGCGATGCCGAGGAGGATGAGCATCAGGGCGTAGCCCGGGTTGCTCGTTCCGGTCTCCGGCGTGATCGTGCTGGTGGGTGGAGGGGTGAGGTCGAGCGGCGGGGCGAGGACGGTGACCGCAGCCGTGTCGCTGTCGGTCAGCTCCTGCTCGTCCGGCGTGTGGCCGACGATCGTCGCCGTGTTGATGAGCGGCTGAGGTCCTTCAGCGGCGGCCTCGGTGGCCGTGACGTCGTAGCTGAGCTCGCCGTCGACGGTCGGGCCGTCCTTCGGGTCGAGCAGCTTGGCCGACGTCCAGGTCAGGGTGCGCGTCGCCGAGTTGTAGCTCTGGAAGGTGAACGCTGCATCGCTCGAGGCGGTGCCTGCCACGTACTGGAGACCGGCCGGGATGACGTCCGTGATGACGGCGTCGTCGATCGGGCCCTCGCCGTGGTAGTGGAGCGTGTAGCTGATCGTGTCACCGACCTCGGAGCCCGGGACGTGGAGGTCCGGGTCGTCGACGGGCGGCTGATGGTTGACCGCAGTCACGTCCTTCTCGATGTCGATCGCGGAGGTCGTGACCTGGTTGTCGGTCGCGCAGTCGGCATCCGTGCTCGCGGCGGCGCAGTTGCTGCCGGGGCCGGTGACGACCACGACGTTCGGCAGATCGGTCGTGCCCGTCGGGAAGGTCGCGCTGAGCGTGACCGAGAAGGTCAGCGTGGCGGACCCGCCGTTCGCGGCGATCGAGGCGATCGTCCAGTGGAGGGTGTTCGCGCTGAACGTGCACCCGGCGTTGCAGTCGTCGTTGTACGCGCCATGGGCGACCAGCGCGGAGATGTCGTCCGAGACCGGGACGTTCGCCGCCGGCGCATCGCCCGTGTTCGTGACCGTGATCCGATACTGGAGCGTGTCGCCCGGCTGGGCGGCACCGCCGTGGCCGAAGGCACCGTCGTTCACGGCGACTTCCTTCTCGGCGTTGAGATCCGGGCTGGCCTGGACCGTCGTGTCGGTGTCGCAGTCGGGGTCACCGCTGTCCGCCTCGCAGTTCGAGCCGGGGCCGGTGACGACGACGACGTTCGGCAGGTGGGTCGTGCCGTCCGGGAAGGTGCTGTCGAGCGTGACCGAGAAGGAGACGGTGGCGCTGCCGCCGTTCTTCGCGATCGTTGGGATCGTCCACGACAGGACGTTGCCGTTCTGGTCGCAGGACGGGTTGCACGAGCCGCTGTTCAGAGTCGCGTGGGCGAGGACGTCCGTGATGTCGTCGGAGACCGGGACATTCGTGGCGTCGCCATCGCCGTTGTTGACGACCGTGATCTGGAAGGTGAGCGTGTCACCGGGGTTGGCCGTGCTCGTGGGGCCGAACGAGCCATCGTTCGTCCTGACGAGCTTGGTCGCATGGAGATCCGGGGTCGTGACCGTCAGGACCTCGTCCGTGCAGACGCTGGTGGCCGGCGCGTTCGCCGCGTCACCACCGTAGGACGCCTGCCAGTAGTAGGTCCCGGCGTCCGGGAACGTGATCCCGTCCGAAGCCGGAACGACGCCGTTGGTGACCGCCTTCGAGCCGGCGTCCGCGTAGACGGTCGTGCAGCTCGAGTCGGAGTAGACCGTGTAGGTGACCGTGCCACCGGCGGTCGCCGAGGCGCCCGTCAGCGTGGCCTGGTCGGAGACCGTCGAACCGAAGAGGACGGTGATCTTCGCGCCGGACACGTCCCCCGAGTGGAGCTCGGTCGTGATGTCCGGGTTGAACTGGCTGACAACCGTCGTCTCGCCCGCGTCGCCGCACTTGCCGGACGCGGATTCGTTGTTCGCGTCGCCGCTGTACGAGGCGACCCAGTGGAAGTTGCCCTGCTCGGTGACCGTGTAGTCGCCCGAGGTGGCCGTGCCGTCGGCGCCGAGCGCGACGGTGTCGGTGAAGATCGCCGAGCTGTCGCAGTTCGGATCGGACGGGCCGTAGAGCTTGAAGGTCACCGTGCCGCTCGGGTTGAACCCGCCCGAGACGGTCGCGACGTCATGGACCTTGTCGCCGACCTGGGCGCCCTCGGTCGCGAGGGTGCTGATGGCCGGGCTGGCCTTCGTGACGACGACGTTCTCGTTCGCCTCGTTGCAGTCGTTGCTCGTGGCGGTGTTGTTCGCGTCGCCGCCGTAGTTCGCGATCCAGCGGTACGTGCCGGCCTGGGTGGCGGTGTAGTCACCGGACTGGTAGTCGCCGTTGCCGGTGACCGTGATGTCCGCGCTGAAGACGGCTGCGTTCGAGCAGGACGCGTCATCCGGCCCGTAGAGGGCGAAATGGAGCGTGCCCGTCGGGCTGAAGCCGCCCGCCAGCGTGGCGGTGTCGTGGATCGTGCCGCCGACCACCACGCTCGCCGAGGCGTTCGTCGTGACCGTCGGGTTCTTCGGCGTGACGACGACGTTCTCGTTCGCCGCGTTGCAGGCGTTGGCCGTGGCGCCGTTGTTCGCGTCGCCGCCGTAGTTGGCGATCCAGCGATACGTGCCGGTCTGGCTGGTCGTGAAGCTGCCCGAGACGTAGTCGCCGTTGCCGTTGACCGTCACGGTGTCCGTGAAGATCGCGGCGTTCGCGCAGCTCGTGTCGTTCGGGCCGTACAGGTTGAAGGTGATCGAGCCGGTCGGGTTGAAGCCACCGGCCAGGTGCGCCGTGTCGTGGATCTGGCCACCGACCTCGACGGACGCCGAGGCGTTCGTCGTGACCGTCGGCAGGTTCGGCGAGACGATGACGCTCTCGTTGTCGTCATTGCAGCCGCCCGCGACCGGAGCGTTGTTCAGGTCACCGCTGTAGGCGGCGATCCAGCGATACGTGCCGGCCTGGTTGGCCGTGAAGTCGTCCGAGTCGTAGTCGCCGTTGCCGCTGACCGCGACGATGCTCGTCGAGATCGGCGTCGCGCACGTCGCATCGTTCGGACCGTAGAGGGTGAACGTGATCGTGCCCGTCGGGCTGAAGCCGCCCGTCAGGTGCGCGGTGTCATGGATCTTGCCGCCGACCAGGACCGACCCGGAGGCCGTCGTCGAGATCGTCGGGATGTTCTTGTCGACCGTGACGGTCTCGAGGTTGCACGCGCTGCTGGCCGCGTTGTTGTTCGCGTCGCCGCTGTAGTCGGCCTGCCAGTAGTAGGTGCCCGCCTGGTTGAACGTGATGTTGATCGAGTTGCCGGGGACGCCGTTGACGACGTTCGCGGTGCCCGCATCGGACATCAGGTTGTCGCACTGGGCGTCCGTGAAGACCTGGTAGTGGACCGTGCCGCCGGCGGTCGCCGTGACGCTGCTGAGGGCGGACGTGTCATGGACGGCGGTCCCGAGCGGGACCGTGATCGAGGCGCCGGTCTTGCCGTCGCCCACGAGCTGGGTCGTGATGCCCGGGGTCGTCTTGGTCACGACCACGTTCTCGTTGGCGTCGTTGCAGGCGCCGCTGACGCTGTTGTTGTTCGCGTCGCCGTTGTAGGTGGCGATCCAGCGGTACGTGCCGGCCTGGGTCGTCGTGTACTCCGCCGAGGTCGCCGCGCCGCTGCTCAGCGGGCGGTTGGCGCTCGTGAAGATCGGGGTCTGGCAGGTCGTGTCACCGGGCGCGTAGAGGACGAAGGTGACCGAGCCCGACGGGCTCGACCCGCCGCTGACCGTCGCCGTGTCCGAGATCTTGCCGCCGACGACGACGCTGGCCGAGGCCTGGGTCGCGATCTGCGGGCTGACCTTGTTGACCGTGTCGGTTTCGCCGGTGTCGTTGCACTGGCCGGTGGCGGAGGCGTTCTTCGCATCACCGGTGTACGACGCGATCCAGCGGTACGTGCCCGCGGTCGCCGGGGTGAAGGAGGCCGGGCCGTACGAGCCATTCCCGTTGACCGGGAACGCGCTGCTCGTGAAGGCTGCGGCGTTCGAGCAGTCCGTGTCGCCCGGACCATAGGCCTTGAACGTGATCGAGCCGCCGGCATCCGAGGTCGCGCCCGTCAGGGACGCGCTGTCCGCGATCGCCTGGCCGACGGAAACCGTCTGGTTGGCCGAGGTCGAGATCGCCGGCGCGTTCTTGACGACCTCGAAGCACTCGGTCGTCTGGTTCGTGTGTGTGCCGGCGAGGTACTGCGAGTTCGCGTCGGGCGCGTACTCGGCCCGCCAGCAGTAGAAGCCGGCCTGGGTCGGCGTGAAGGCGGCAGACGTCGCCGTCCCGCCGTTCGCGCTGGTCGTGACGCCGACCGCGCTGCCGACCTTCGTGCCGCCCGTGGAGCAGTCAGGCGCCGACGCCGACGGGCCGCAGACGAAGAAGGTGACGGTGCCCGAGGCCTTGCCGTCGTTGCCGCTCAGGGTCGCGGTGTCCGTGACCGTCTCGCCGAAGTGGACGGTCGACTTGCTCGAGTCGGTGGCGATCGTCGGCGGGACGCACGTGTCGAACGCGCCGCCCGCGAAGTCCTTGAGGACCGCGTCGACGGACTGCGAGGCGCGGGTCTCGGCGATGAAGCTGCCGAAGCACGGAGCCGTTCCGCCGAAGAGCTGGTCGAGATCGATGCCGCCCTCGAAGAACGATTCCGCGGGAATGTCGTTGTTCGTCCCGCTGGCGCCCTTGTCGTCGAAGGTCCAGGACGGGTCGATCGGCTCGCTGTTCGTCATCGCGCAGGCCTTGTCGTCGACCGGCGAGCCCGTGCACTCCTGGCCCGTGCCGAGGAGATCGAGGGTCCCGTTGACGGAGCCGTTGCCCGCCCCGACCCACTCGTAGAGCTGGATGGTGGACGTGCTGCCGCCGTTCGTGAAGTTGGCCAGGACGAGGAGGTCGCCCACCTGGTGCGGGCCGCTGAACGTGCCGCCCGCGACCGGGCCGACGCCGCCCTTGAAGAACCAGAAGCCCGTGAACGCGTCGCCGTTGTTGGCGTAGCGATCCAGGCCGAAGTACACGAACGTGTGCCCGTCCTGCTCGTAGGACACGGCGAAGGCGTGCTCGATGTTGTCCTTGTCCGGCACGGACCCGGTGGTCCACTTCCAACCGGAGGTGTTCAGGTCGTCCTTGGTGTTGCCCCCGGTGTAGATCCCGTCGGTCTGCTGGTCGAGCGGATCGCTGATGAACAGCGATCGGTTGCCCGAGGCGCCGGGATGGCTGTCCCAGTCGTCGGCCGGCCCGATCGGCGCCGTCGCGTCGTTCGCGACCGTGTTGCCGTCGAGCTCGAACAGGCCCTCGTCGTGGACCGCCAGAGCGGCCGGCGCGAGCGCGAAGCTGAAGTATTGAAGGATGAGGGAAAACACGAAGAGCGCCGACCACGACAGGGCAAGGCCCCGCCTGGTTCGGGCGCTCATCACACGCCAAATTCCCCGAGACGCCATTCCTAGTTCCTCCCGATCCCCGAGACAACCACGATCGATGAGACCTCTGCGGAAGAGAAGTGGACCCCGTCCGAGGTGACCCGGAATGGGACCTCGCCCCCGTGAACGCCGGATTCGGGCCGGTACCCTCGTCCCCTGAATGGACGGCTCCCAAACGGAAGCAGGCCGTGATGCTACGGCCGAACGGGGACCAAAAGGTACTAGTCCGCAATGCCGGCGAACAGACCAAATCGCACCGATGTCCTCCGTTTGACACCAGCGCAAACGGCGCATTCCGGTGCGACGCCGCAACGAAGTACCAGGACCGGGTCCTGGTCGGACCAGCCGCTACCATGAATGGCCCGATGAACGATCGTCCCAGGAGGATGCGCTGCCCGTGACCGAGCCCGCCGCGCCGGCCATCGCGACCCCGATCCGGACGCGTGCGCGCGACGCGGTGCGCCGGGCGTGGACGGCTGCGGTGGCCTCGGGCGTGCTGCCCGAGGCGCCGGTCGGCGACGGTTCCGCGGCGCTGCCCGATGTCGAGATCGAGCGGCCGGCCAATCCGGACCACGGCGACTTCGCGACCAACCTCGCGCTGAAGCTGGCCCGGCCCTACCGCCGGCCACCCCTGGAGATCGCCGGGGCCCTGGCGGCCGCGATCCAGGCGGACGCGGACGCATCCGGCTCGGGGTCACCGATCGCCACCGTCGACGTCGCGCCGCCGGGCTTCCTGAATCTCCGACTGACCGACGCGGCCCTCGAGGAGACGGTCGCCGGGATCGTCGCCGATCCCGTCTCGTGGGGGCGAGTCCCGCCGGTCTGGCCGCGGCGGGTCAACGTCGAGTTCGTGTCGGCCAACCCCACCGGACCGCTGACGATCGGCAACGCCCGGGGCGCATTCGTGGGCGACCTGCTCTGCCGGATCCTCGAGGCCGGCGGCCAGACGGTCACGCGCGAGTACTACTTCAACGACTCGGGCGGCCAGATCGACAAGCTGGGAGCATCCGTCCTGGCGATCCGCCGAGGCGAGACGGTTCCCGAAGACGGCTACCACGGCGCGTACGTCGCCGACCTCGCCCGCGACGTGCCCGACGACGTGTGGGCGTCGGCGACGGCGCCTGGCGCAGACGGCGCGCGGATCCTCGGGTCATGGGCCGCCGGCGTCGTCCGGGCCGGCATCGAGGCCAGCCTGGGCCGGCTCGGCGTCCACTTCGACGTCTGGACGAGCGAGGGCTCGCTCCACGACGACGGCTGGGTCGAGCGGGCGATCGCGCGCCTCCGCGAGTCCGGCCACGTCTTCGAGTCGGACGGCGCCGTGTGGCTCCGGACCACTGCGCACGGCGACGACAAGGACCGGGTGCTCGTCCGCTCGAACGGCGAGCCGACCTACCTCGCCGCGGACGCCGGCTACCTCGCCGAGAAGTTCAGCCGCGGCTTCGACCACATCATCTACATCTGGGGGATCGATCACGCCGGCTACGTGACGCGGACGAAGGCCGCGGCCGCCGACCAGGGCATCGATCCGGACCACGTCCAGATGATCCTGACCGGCTGGGTCTCGCTCGTCCGCGGCAGCGAGGTGATCGCGATGTCGAAGCGGAAGGGTGACGTCTACCTGCTCGACACGCTCCTCGACGACCTCGGCGTGGACGCGTCTCGGTGGTTCTTCGCCTCACGCAGCGCGAACATCGACATCGACATCGACATCGAGCTCGCCAAGAAGCAGTCGTCCGAGAACCCGGTCTACTACGTCCAGTACGCGCATGCCCGGATCGCCTCGATCGTCCGCAAGGCCGCCGACGCGGGGCTGACCCCCGCCGCGGCCATCCCGGGGCTCCTCGCCGGCACGCCCGAAGCGGCCCTGGCGCGGGCGATCGCACGCTTCCCGGAGGTCGTCGAGGACGCGGTCCGGGCCGAGGAGACCCAGGGCGTCACGGCCTACGCGACGGAGCTCGCGACGCAGTTCCACGCGTTCTACCGCGACGCGCACGTCATCGATCCGGCCGAGCCGGTACGGTCCGCGGGCCGCCTGGCCCTCGTGTCCGCGGCGCGGGTCACCCTCGCCAACGCCTTGGGATTGCTGGGAATCTCCGCGCCCGAGTCGATGTAGCGCGGGGGCCCCTAGCCCGCGAGACCCAGGAGTCCGGCCACCTTCGAGAGCACCGCGTCATCGGAGCCGATGACGATCCAGCGGACGGCCCCGCCCTCGCCCGGCAGGACCTGGCCCGGGCCGGCGGCGGCGGCCACCTTCGGACCGATGGCTGCCTCGAACTCGGCCGCGTCCTTCGGGCTGTCCCACTCGGTCTTGAAGACGACCGCCCAGCTGCCGCCGGGTCCGTCGTAGAGCGCCATCCGGTCCCCGCCCCAGCCGACGGCGGCCGCGGGCGGCGGCGCGGGCAGGCCGCCGACCGGCACCGCGCCGGAGATCCAGACGCCCAGCTGGTGCTCGCCGAACGTGTCCTGGAGCCCGACGCTCCAGCCGGCGCCGAGCCGGCTCGGCAGGTCCGCCGGGAGCTGGACGTCGATGGGTTGCTCACGGCTCTGCCACTTGTCCGGATGGAGGATCTGCTCGGTCGAGTCCGGTGGATGCTTGAACGCGTCGTCGATCGCCGCGAAGCCACCGGTCGTCTGAAGGCCGAGCGCCCAGACGGTGCCCTCGAGGGCCGCGAACAGGATCTGGGAGGCGACGAGTGGCGGGATCCGCTTCAGGGCGTCCTCGGCCGCCTGGTCGCCGCTCTGCTGGAGGACCACCCCGATCTCGGCCGGTGACAGGTGCTGCTGGAGCCAGACCGTCATCGTCACGTAGGCGTCGCCCTCGACCAGCGCCTGGCGGGCGAGCTGGCGATCGCTCTGGTCGTTGAGCGTGTCCGGCTGGAACGCGACGAGGTCGAAGTTCTGGTCCTGGAGGGCGTGGGTGTACTCGTGCGAGTACAGGACCTTCTCCAGGGGCCCCACGCCGCCGGCCTTGCTGACGACGTAGAGCTTCTTGTCCGTGGGGACGTACAGACCCGCGACCTGGCTCGTGAGCAGGTCGACGTAGACGTCGCTCAGCTTCTGGTCCTTCGGCAGGACGCCCAGATCGTGGTACAGCCGCTCGTACGAGGCGACGAGCGCGGGCGGGCTCTCGGTGTCGAGCTGGCGCCGGAGCAGGTCGGCCATCTCGTCCGGGCTGAGGATCGTCGGGGTGACGGGCTGCCGCTCCTGGAGCCCGCGGATCTCGCGGACCTGGGCGTTGATCTCCTGGTAGAGGGCCGCGTCGGCGGATGGCGCCGGGACCGTCGATGGGGCCGCGCCCGATGGCGAGGCCGGGCTGGCACTCGGCGGCGCGATCGTGGGCGATTGGGCAACGGAGCCGGGCGGGTTCCCGGACCCACAGGCGGTCAGCACGACGACGACGGCAGCCGACAGCAGCGATCCGGCGCGTCGGATGGGCCGAGGGCGGCGCGCCATCAGCCGGGGGTCGCGATCCATCGGCTGGATTGTGTCATGGGTCCTCCGGGCCGGCGATGACCCGACGGTCCGGGTTGTCACCCGCCCGGGCGGCGGGATGTCCCCGAACAGAAAGAGAGGGGGCGCCTGCCCAATCGGCGCCCCCTCTCGGAGGGAGGGAGGATGGAACCCTGAGGGTTCGGTCCGAAGTGAACGCTACGCACCACGGGTTCACCCACAACCAGCCAACCGGTAAAGAAATCGCTACGCGGCCCGGCACCGGCGCGCCCGGCCCGCGACGGCGCGGTGATCCCGGGTGCAGCCGCGTGTGCAAGAATCCCGGTTCATGGAGCTCACCTGGTACGGGCGGACCTGCATCCGCCTCCGCGGTCGCGACGCCGTCGTCGTCGCCGACCCCTATCCGTCGATCGTCGGCCCGACCGGACGCGGGATCACGGCCGAGATCGTCACGTTCTCGCACCCCGACGACGCGCCCCCGACCGGCGGCAAGGCGGCCGCCAAGGGCCGTCGCTCGCGAGACGGCTCGACGATCCTGCCCTCGTCGCTCGACGAGGCGTTCGTCCTGGACGGTCCCGGCGAGTACGAGGTCAAGGACGTCCTCCTGACCGGCGTTCGGACGTACCGCGACGACGCCAAGGGGAGCGATCGCGGCAAGCAGACCGCCTTCGTCGTCGAGCTCGACCAGATGCACACGATCCACCTCGGCGAGATCGGCCATCTCCTGACCGAGGAGAAGCTCGCCGACATCGGGCCGGTCGACATCGCCTGCGTCCCGCTCGGCGGCAGCCTGTCCCCGCAGCGGGTCGCCGAGCTCATCGCCCAGCTGGACCCGCGGATCGTCGTGGCGATGCCGCTCGACGAGGACGTGCCCGATACGAAGGAAGCCCTGGCGAAGTTCTTCCATGAGATGGGCGGCGAGCCGGCGGTCCAGCCCAAGCTGTCGATCACGATCTCGCAGCTCCCGGCCGAGACGACGACCGTCCTGCTGGAGTCGCGCGGCAAGGTCTGAGCGCCGAGTCGAGGACGGCGCCGGCTCAGCGTCGGTCGAGGACGATCCGACCGCGCTTCACGACCGTCCGGACGAGGTCGGCGGCCGGCCAATACGGGATCTGGCGCGTGGACGGGACATTCCAGACCACGAGGTCGGCTTGCTTGCCGGGTTCCAGGGAGCCGATCTCCTCGTCGAGCCCCAGCGCGAGCGCCGCATTGATCGTCACCGCCGCCAGGACCTCGTCGGGGCTCATCTTCAGGTTGAGACAGGCGGCCGTCATCGCGAGGGGAAGACTGGGCGTCGGCGACGTGCCGGGGTTGAAGTCCGTCCCGATGGCGACGGGCACGGCCCGATCGATGAACGCCCGAGCCGGCGCGTGGTGGTCCTTCATCAGGAACCAGGTGGTGGCCGGCAGAAGCGTCGCCACCACGGGATGACCCTCGGCCGCCGCGCGGGCCATCGCGTCGATCCCCGCCTCCGACGGCGTCGCCAGGTGGTCGGCCGTCGAAGCGCCGATCTCCGCGGCCAGCTCGGCGCCGCCACTCGGGGCCAGCTCGTCGGCGTGGAGGCGCGGTCGCAGGCCGTAGCCGGCCGCGGCGTTCAGGATCCGGCGCGACTGGTCCGCGCTGAACACGCCCGCCTCGCAGAAGACGTCGGCCGCGACGGCCCGGCCCTGGGCGGCGACGCCGGGCAGCTGCTCGTCGAGCAGGAGCCGCACATAGGCCTCGGTGGCGTCCGGACGGCCGCGCAGCTCCGGGGGGACGGCATGAGCCCCAAGCCACGTCGGGACGACGTCCACCGGGCCCTGGGTGCCGAGGCGGTGGGCGACCTCGAGCAGCCGCAGCTCGGTCGCGAGGTCCAGGCCGTAGCCCGACTTCGCCTCGACCGTCGTCGCACCGTGTCGGAGCATCTCGTCGAGCCAGCGCCGGCCGTGGGCCTCCAGGGCATCGGCGGAGGCCTCGCGGGTGGCCGCGACGGTCGAGAGGATCCCGCCGCCCGCCGCCAGAATCTCGAGATAGCCCGCGCCGCGCTGGCGCAGCTCGAGCTCGCCCTCGCGCGAGCCGGCGAACAGGAGATGGGTGTGGGGATCGACCAGGCCCGGCGTCACCGCCCCGCCGGCTGCGTCGAGCCGTTCGAACTGGTCGAGCGGGTAACCGTCGGCCTCGAGGCGCCTGAAGAGGTCGGCAAGTCCACCGACGCCCAGGATCCGGCCCTCCCAGGTCGCGACCGCCGGAGCGTTCGGGCCGTTCGGGCCGCCGGCGTCCGCGGCCGAGCGACGATCCACGTCGCCCTGGCTCGAGCCGGCTCGGGCACCGCCCGCGAGCGTCACGACCTCCGCGGCACCGGTCACGAGCAGCCCCGGCAGGTCCGGCGCCGTGCGTCCGCCGGGCAGGACGCGGAGGCTCATCGGCGGGGGCGCGTCCGGCCCTCGGCCGTCATCTCGGGACGCCCGAGCGGGCGGCCTCGAGGCGCAGCTCGAGCGCCTGGAGCGGGCTGAAGTCCCGCAGCTTCAGGAACGCCGCGGCGGCCGCGAGGCGATCCTCCACCGTCTCGGTTCGGGAGACCTCGGCATGGTCGGCCACCGCGAGGAATGCCGCGAGAGGCGCCAGGCCGATCAGCTCGGATTCGAGCGGCTCGATCCCGTCCTCGGCGGCCTCGGCCCGGACCGTCTCCCAGACCCGCCAGAGTGGGGTCACCGTGAAGTCCAGGACGTTCATCGAGACCTGTGCCTTGCGCGGATGGCCGTCGGCGCGCTCCGGCTCCTCGACGAGGAACCCGTTCGCCTGGAGCTTCGGCAGCCCGCCACCGGACTCGCGGACGCGACGGGCGATCCGCTTCGCGAGCTCGACGTCGTCCGAGTCGAGGTTGATGTTGTAGGCGATCAGGAAGGGCCGGGCTCCGACGGCCACGGCACCGGCTGATGGGTGCATCCGGGCCGGACCGAGGTCGGGCTCCCGGCCGTGCTGGGCGATCTCGGCCTTCAGGCCCTCGTACTGGCCGCGGCGGACGTCGGCGAGCTTGACCCGGTCGCCCCGGCGCGCAGCCTGGGCATAGAGGTAGACCGGGAGGTCGAACCGGTCCGCGACCCGGGCACCGAAGGAGCGGGCGAGCTCGATCGCCTCGTCCATCGTGGTCTCGCCGAGCGGCACGAACGGCACGACGTCGACGGCGCCGATCCGGGGGTGCTCGCCCCAGTGGGCGTCCATGTCGATCTCGCGGACGGAGGCGGCGACGAGACCCTCGAGCGCGTCGCTGACGGCTCCGGCCGGACCGGCGATCGTGAACACGGAGCGGTTGTGGCTGGCGTCGCTGGTCCGGTCGAGGAGATGCACCCCGGGGACCGATGAGAGGGCGTTCGCGAGGCGCTCCACGACGTCGAGCCGGCGACCCTCCGACACGTTCGGGACGGACTCGACGAGACGGTCGTGCAGCTCGGCGGGCAGGGCGGGCATCGCGGTCATCGTGCCACGTCCGCGCCGCGGCGGGCGGGGTGGGATGGCGGCGCACCGCTCCCTGGCGCGTCGATTGACTAACGCGTGTTAGACCGTAAACTAACGCCGCCCACTCCATCCCCACGGAACGAGGTGCCGCGTGTCCGCGTCGTTCGGCTCCCGCCTGGGCCTCCTCCGCCATCCGAACTTCGCCCGGCTCTGGACGGCCGCCACGGTCTCGCTGTTCGGGACCCAGATCAGCCAGATCGCGATCCCGTTCATCGCCGCGGTCGTCCTCCAGGCGTCGCCTGGCGAGGTGGGCCTGCTCACGACGATCGAGTTCCTGCCGTTCCTCCTGTTCACCCTGCCGGCCGGGGTCTGGGTGGACCGGTTCCCGAAGCGCCGCCTTCTCGTGCTCGGGGACCTGGTGCGGGCGGCGATGCTCGTGTCGATCCCGATCGCCGCGGCGATCCCGACCGGGAACGGCGGACACGCCCTCACGATCTGGCAGCTGTACATCGTGGGCTTCGTCAACGGCATCGCGACCGTCTTCTTCGACGTCGCCGACCAGTCCTACCTGCCAACGATCCTCGAGCGCGACGAGCTGGTCGAGGGCAACTCGAAGCTGCAGGTCAGCCAGTCGTCGGCGCAGATCCTCGGCCAGCCGTTCGGCGGCGGCATCATTGCCGTCCTGTCGGCCCCGATCGCGATCCTCATCGACGCGGCCAGCTACATCGGCTCGGCCGGGCTGATCCTCACGATCCGCGAGCGCGTTGGACGGGCGCTGGGCAGCTCGGGCCCCGTCGACCCGGCCGGCGCGATCGCCGCGGACGCCTTCGATGGCCCGACGGCCGAATCGTCCGTTGCCGCCGAGCGCGATGCCCCGATCGATCCGGTGACTCCCGGCGGCGGGATGCGCCGCCAGATCATGGACGGCCTCCACTACATCCTCGGCCACGAGTATCTCGGCAACATCGCGGCCACGACGGCCACGTCCAACCTGTTCGGGAACATCGGGTTCGCCGTCTTTCCCGTGTTCGCCTATCGGGTCCTCGAGCTCTCGCCCGCTGCCGTCGGGACGATGGGCGGCCTCGCCGGGGTCGGCGTGCTCCTCGGGGCGCTGACCGCGTCCCGGATCCAGGCGCGGCTGGGGGTGGGCCGGACGATCATCGCGACGGCGGCGCTGTTCGGCCCGATCACGCTCCTCGTGCCGATCGCCGAACCGGCCACGGCGTTCTGGCTCCTGTCGGCGTCGCTCTTCGTGGGTGGCTTCAATGGCGTCGTCTACAACATCGCCCAGGTGAGCCTCCGCCAGGCAATCACGCCCGAGCATTTCCTGGGCCGGATGAACGCGACGATGCGCTTCCTCGTCTGGGGGACGATCCCCATCGGCTCGGTGATCGGGGCGGTCCTGTCGGAGCTGCTGACGGTGCGGACGACCGTCTGGATCTCGGCGATCCTGTCGTTCTTCGCCTGCGTTCCCGTGCTGATCTCGACGGTCGGTCGGATCCGGACGATGCCGACCGGCGATCCCGAGGCAGCCGCCTCCTGACACGAAGACGGCCGGCCTCGGGCTGAGGCCGGCCGTCTCGTTCCCCCCTCGGGGGCTATTTCGTGAAATGCACGTCCGCGTAATGGACGGAGCCGTCGGTCAATTTCAGGACGAACCGGCGGCACGAATTCGCCCACTGCTTCTCGGTCTTCCAATTGTAGGTATAGATGCCCGTCGACGGGTCGAACGTGAACCCGCCGGTCGGGGTCACGGCCGTCGGGGTCGTCGCGTCCAACGGGCGGGTGGCGGCGCCGCACGAATATTCGATCGATCGCGGGTAGCCGTCGGCGACCACCGCCAGGCCCTGATCTCCGCCGAGGGTGAATTTCACGGGAATTCCGGAACCGGCATTCGCGGAATTCTCGACGGGTGGATTCGACAGCGGTGGCAACCAGCCAGTGAACGGCCAGACGATCGAAACCGTGGCGCTGTCCTCGGCCGAAACTCCGTTCGCGCTGACCCGGGCGTGGATCGTCACCGTCAACGGCGCCGAACCCGCGGGCGCGCTGAACGTGGCGTCCTGGCCGGGCGTCTCGAAGGAGCCGTTGCCGTCGAGATCCCAGGCGTAGGTCAGCGCGTCGCCGTCCGGATCCGAGCCGGTCGCGTGGACGGTGATGCTCGAGCCTTCGACGACCGCGTACGGCCCACCGGCGTCGATCGTGGGCGACGCATCGAGCTGGATCCCGACGAGCACCGGATCGTGATCGGACGAGCGGTAGGCGTCGGGGGCGTAGAACGTCGTGACCTGGTTGGCGGTCTTGAACTGGGTCGTGTAGTCCAGGACGTTGGGCTCATCGGGGTTGATGTGCCACTCGGCGACGCCGGTGACCTGCACTGCCAGCGTCTGGCTGGCCAGCGCGTGATCGAGATAGCCCGACTCGCCGTCGAAGACGTACGAGTAGGCATCGGCACCGATGTGCTCCGCGATCGTGTTGACGAAGCCGGCCGTCTCGAACGCCGCGATCGGGTCCTCCTTGGCGTAGGAGTTCATATCGCCGATCAGGAGCGCGTCGGCGTCGCCGGCGCCCGTCGGATCGGTCGCCAGCCAGTCACTGAGCGCCTGGGCCGCGGCAGTTCGCGTGGCGGCGCAGTTGCCCTGGCCGTCGCCCGTGTCGGGATCGCCGACGTCGTTGCAGTCGGAGCCTTTCGACTTGAGGTGGTTCACGACGACTGTCAGTCGAGCGCCCGTCGTGTTCAGCTCGAACGTCTGGGCAAGCGACGGCCGGTTCTTCGTATCGATGAAGCGCGGGTCGACGGTCGAGTCGATCGTCGCGAAGTCGCCCACCGGCGTGACCGCCGCTGGCTTGTACAGCAGGCCGACCCGGATCTCGTCCGTGCCGACGATCCCGGTGTTGATGAAGGCATAGGTTCCGGGCGCGCTGGCCGCATTCAGCCCGTCGACGAGCTGCTCGATCGCGGCGTAACCCGTGTTCGGGTCGTCGTTCTCGAGCTCCATCAACCCGACGATGTCGGCGTCCAGGGTCGTGATCGCGCTGACCTCCTTTGCGAGCTGGCGGTTCAGCTCGAATAGGCTGGTCGCGCCGCGGGACGTCGGGAAGCCGCCGGCTGCGCCGTCGAGGCCGGTCCCGTTGCCGTTGAAGAAGTTCAGGACGTTGAAGCTCGCCACCCGCAGGTTGCCCCCGACCGGCGCCGGGGCCGCCGGGCGCGGATTGGTGTGCGTCCAGGTGATCGGACCCTCCGGCTGGAGCCGGTAGGCGCCAAAGCGCTGGTCGCCGATGGCCGTCAGGCCGGCCGGCAGCGAGTCGCCGACGCGGAGCGTGTTCGAGGCGCTCAGCCCGCCCTGTGGATTGATCGTGGGATCGATGTTCTGCTGGTTGTCGCCGTCGTCGAGGATCACCCGACTCCGGTCGTTGAGGTCCTCGAGCGCGATCGCGGCGGCTCCCGGCGCCACGACATTCGTCGGCGTCGGGAGACGGCCCGTGCCGGACAGCGAGATCTCGCCGAACCGGCCCAGGTTGAAGACCTCGGTCACGGTCAGCGTCTGGGCCAGCGTCACCCGCATCCCCTCGACGTGCTCCCACTCGATGGGATCCGTGACCGGGAGGCTGATCGTTGCCGGGGTCGGCAAGGCGTTGCCGGTCGAGCAGACGACGACGCCCGAGACCTGGTTGAGCTCAGTCAGCTGGGAGGTCACGCCGTTCGCAGCTGACGAGAACTCATTGACGGTGCCGCCAACCCGCACCTGCTCGCCGACCGATACGTCGGTCACGGTGTTGAAGACGAAGATGCCCTCGGAGGTGGCCGCATTCGCGTCGGCGTCCGCATCCTCCTCCTGGACGTAGAACCCGCTGAAGCCCCCGGCTTGCTGGTAGTCGCCCACGACGATCCCCTCGATCGAGGCGGTCGAGCCCGCGATCGGGCTGGTGGGGCCCGAGCCCTGGATGTCGTGGATCGGGGTGACCCCCGGATCGCCACACGCGATGTCGTTGATGACCGTGAACGTGATGACCACGTCGGCGTTCATCGCGTTCGGCGGGTCCGTCGCGTCGATGTCGGTCACGTTCGCCTGCGGGATCGTGAGCGTGCACGACTCGCCGGGCGCGAAGTCGACGGTGGGATCGAGCGTCCAACTGACGAGATCGTTCGTGGCGATCCCGGTCGCGTGCGAGCCGGAGGTCCCGCACACGAGCGTGAAGGCGCCGAGATCGACCGGCTCGCTGAAGGTCAGCGTGATCGAGGCGGTCCGAGCGACGCCGACGGCGCCGTTGGGCGGATTGGAGGCGACGACCGCCGGTGCCGCATCGTCACCGGGACAGAAGTTCCGGACGCCTGGCGTGTCGTCACGCAGGATGAAGTCGGTCGCGTTGTCGTTCGTGTCACTGCCGTCCGGGCAGCGGCTCAGGCCCTGGGCCCCACTCTCGGTACCGGTGTCCGCGACCGCTCCAGTAGACCCCTCGATGTACGGCGCGCCGGTGACGCCCTCGTAGCTGAGCACGTCGACGAGGACGCCGTTGACCTTCAGCCCAATGGCATCTGGTGCCCCGTTCTGGAGCAAATTCGTGTCGGGCGACACATCGAGATCGCAGTTCGGCGTCGTAGCGGCGTTCGCGCAGACGACGAAGTAGTCGCCCGCCTCGAGGGCGACCGCGGGGAGATCGATGGTCCCGTAACTCGTTGCGCCGCCGCTGGCGCCGTTGACGAGCTCGACCGTGTACGGATCGAGGTCGACGGCGTGGCTGCTGATGTTCTTCAGCTCGAGGAATTCGGCGGTGTCCGTGCTCGGCTGGTCGTAGTCGACCTCGTTGATCACGAGGTCATGAGCCGTCGGCGCGACGGTGTCGAAGCTCGACATGAACGTCGCGTCCAGGGTGTCAGGTGGGTCATTCGTGTCGGTGTCGCTGACCGCGGACGCGAGGATCGTCAGCGTGCAGTGATCGGCCTGCGCGAATGGGAGCGTCGTCAGCGTCCAGTCGGTCGGACCGCCGGCGAGGCTCGCCGAGACGTCGCCTTCCACCGAGCAGTTGAGCGTGATGCCGGCCGCGTTGAGCGTCACCGGCTCGCTGAAGGTGAACGAGACCTGGGTATTCACCGGCACGTTCGCGGCGCCGTTGGCGGGGCTCGCCGTGACCGTGGGCGCCGCGTCATCGGTCGTGCCCGTGATCGAGACGTCATCCACGCCGACCCATTCGTCGGAGCCGACGGCGTTGGCGGTGATCACCCGGACCTGGACGAGGGGCTGGTTGCCCGCCGCGGCCGGCAGGGTCGCGCTCACCGCGGTCACGAGCGTCGCCAGCGATGGGCCGGTCGTCGCGTCGGCCACGAACCCGGCCGGGACGTTCGTGAAGGCGCCGGACGAGCCGACGCGGTACTGGAGGGCGACCGCCTGAACGGCGTTGTCGGCGGTCCCGTCGATGTCGCGGAGGTTGTATGCGACATTGACGCTCGAGGACCCCGTCGTGACGACCTGGAAGAGCAGGTAGGGGGCGTCCGCGGTCCCAGACCCCTGGAGCGCGAGCACCGGGTCTGCCAGCTCGAACTCGGCGACGCCGCCGTTCGTGATGGCCGCGCTGGTCTGGTTGGCGATCACGTCGACGTCGTTCGTGACAGACGATTCCGCCGTCAGCGTCTGCGGATCCGCCCCGGTCATCGTCGTGATGTCCTGGCCCAGGAAGCCCGTCACGCCCGGAACGCCCGACCAATCGTCGTTGGCGGTGATCAGGCCGCTGTTCGTCCAGGCCTGGCTGAACGGCAGCGTTTGCGCGGCACCGTCCGCGAGGACGACGGCCGGCGACGCGAGCGGCAGCATGCCGCCGAGGATGAGAACGAGCCCCGCGAACGAGGCGAGACGATGACGGCGCGGGGCGTGTTCGGCCACGGTGTGCCCTCCTCCGGCGCACCCTCCCCGGCGCGCTCTCTGGCCGGAATCGTAGGTTGCGAACCCGCGGCGAACCGTTACAGAAGCGTCAAATCCGCATGTCAGCGGAGGTGCTCAGCCGAGCATGGGCACCCGGACGCCGCGCTCCTCGGCGACCTCGCGGGCCCGCTCGTAGCCCGCGTCGACGTGGCGCACGACACCCATCCCCGGATCGGTCGTCAGCACCCGCTCGAGCTTCCGCGCCGCGAGGTCCGTCCCGTCCGCGACGACGACCATCCCCGCGTGCTGCGAATACCCGATCCCCACCCCGCCACCATGGTGGATCGACACCCAGGTCGCACCGGCCGCGGTGTTGACCAACGCGTTCAGGAGCGGCCAGTCGGCGACCGCGTCGGTGCCGTCGGCCATCGATTCGGTCTCGCGATTCGGGCTCGCGACCGAGCCCGCGTCGAGGTGGTCACGCCCGATGACGATCGGGGCCGAGACCTCACCGGCAGCCACGAGGCGATTGAACTCGAGGCCGGCCTTGGCTCGCTCGCCGTAGCCCAGCCAGCAGATCCTCGCCGGCAGCCCCTGGAACGGGACCTTCTCGGCGGCCATCGTGAGCCAGCGCCGGAGGCCCTCGTCGTCCGGGAAGAGCTCGAGGATCGCTCGATCCGTCCGCCGGATGTCCTCGGGGTCGCCGCTGAGGGCGGCCCAGCGGAACGGTCCGCGCCCCTCGCAGAACTGGGGCCGGATGAACGCCGGCACGAAGCCGGGGTAGTCGAACGCGTTCGCGACCCCCGCCTCCTGTGCCTGGGCGCGGAGGTTGTTGCCGTAGTCGAAGACGACGGCGCCCGTCGCCTTGAACGCGAGCATCGCCCGGACGTGATCGGCCATCGCGGCCATCGAGCGGCGGACGTACTCCGCAGGCTGTGTCCGGCGCAGGACGGCGGCATCCGACAGGGAGATCTCCGCTGGGACGTAGCCGACGAGCGCGTCATGCGCCGAGGTCTGGTCGGTCACAACATCGAACCGCTCGCCGGCCTTGGCCCACGCCGGCTCGATCTCCGCCGCGTTGCCGATCAACGCGATCGACTCGGCCCGGCCGGCCGCTGCCGCCTCGCGGGCCCACGCGAGCGCCTCCGCGGGCGCGGTCGTGAGCCGGTCGACGTAGCCGATGTCCAACCGTCGCCGCGCCCGGGCCTCGTCGACCTCGATCGCCAGGCAGACGCCGCCGTTCATCGTCACGGCGAGCGGCTGCGCGCCGCCCATCCCGCCCAGGCCCGCGGTCAGCACGACGCGGCCGGCCAGCGAGCCGCCGAACTGTTGGCGAGCCAGCTCGGCGAACGTCTCGTAGGTGCCCTGCAGGATCCCCTGGGTCCCGATGTAGATCCAGGATCCGGCCGTCATCTGGCCGTACATCATCAGGCCCTTGGCCTCGAGGTCGCGGAAGACGTCCCAGGTGGCCCACTTCCCCACGAGGTTCGAGTTGGCGATCAGCACCCGCGGGGCCCATTCGTGCGTGCGGAAGACCGCAACGGGCTTCCCGGACTGGACCAGGAGCGTCTCGTCGTCGGCCAGCCGGCGGAGCTCGCGGACGATCGCGTCGAACGCCTCCCACGAGCGGGCGGCGCGGCCCGTCCCGCCGTAGACGACGAGCGCGTCCGGGTTCTCGGCGACCTCCGGATCGAGGTTGTTCATCAGCATCCGGAGGACGGCTTCCTGCTGCCAGCCGCGGCAGGTCAGCTCGGTGCCGCGCGGCGCGCGGACGGGGCGGGGACCGGTCGTCATCGAGCGATCGTAGCGGGGAGCGCCGCGTGCGGACCGCTCGTCACGGATCGCCGACGGCGCCGGCCAGGCGCTCACCCAGCTTCCCGGGCCCGACACCGGTGATCGAGACGACGAGGTCGTCCGTCTTCGTCCGCAGGTGGTAGGTGAACGCGCCACCCGCGCACGAGCCGATGAAGACCGTGTGCCGCTCGATCTCGGTCTGGGCGTGTCGGGCGACGCCGCCGGCCTGGGCGCAGGCGGACTCGTCGTAGGAGTCGCGGTAGGCGCGGAACCATTCGTCGTCGGCGGCACCGGGGTCGCGCAGCCGGAGGACGCTCACGATCGCGTAGTCCTGGACCGGGTTCTGGCCGGTGACGGTGTAGAGGCCGATCCCCAGGGAGGAGGCATCCTTCGTGAGGCCGGGGTCGCCCGCGACGTTGGCGGTCGTCTCGGCGTCGTACTGGAACGAGAGCCCTGGCTGGGAGGCGCCGAGCACGGCCGAGATCAGGCTGGGATCGGCCTGCGTCGTGTCCGGGAGCCCGGAGGCCCCGAGCGGCGACGCGGTCGGCGATGCGGTCGTCGCGACGTTCGATGCAGACGGGACGATGGAACCGGCCGGCGAAGCTGACGGCGACGGCCCGAGCCCGCAACCGGCGACCGTCGCGAGGACGATCACGACGGCCGTCGGGAGGACCGGCCTCATCCCAGCTCGCGCCGGACGACCGGGAACCGCTCGTCGTCGACGGCCAGCCGGAACCCGGCGCGGACCCAGAACTCCGGGGTGGCGGCGCTCGTGGCGTCCGGCCGTGCGCCGCGCTCGGGATAGGCCTCGATCGCCGCGAAGCCGCGGCCCGCCAGATCGTCGCAAACGGCCGCGACGAGGCGGGCGGCGTGACCCTGATCGCGGGCCGCGGCCGTCGTCGAGATGCAGGTGATCACCGCCGGCAATGGCGCGTCGGGCAGCTGCGGATACAGCTCGCGAAGTCGCTGGGCGCGCGGGTACGCCGAGAGCGGTCCGAACTGGGCGTACGCCGCGGGCTCGTCATCGGCCAGCAGGACCTTGGCGTAGCTCCCGAACACGGCGAGCCCGCGACCCAGAAGCCCGAGCTTGCGCGGCACGTCGGAGCCGACCCGGGGCCTCGCGGCCGGACGCGGCGCGAACGGGTTGTCGAGCGGGCCGTCCTCGTCCGCGTCGCCGAATGGGTTGAATCCCGGCTTGATCCCGCCCGATGGCGGCGCGAACGGGTTGAAGGCCGGCTCCCGGCTCGCGGGCGCGAACGGATTGTCGGCCGGGCCGGGGGGCGCCGCGGGAGCCGGCGGCGCGGCCGTCTCGAGCCACGCGAGCCGGGCTGCCTTCGAGCCGCGCTCGGCATCCTCCCAGTAGTCGCAGGTGCGGTGGTCGAACCCGGGATCCGCGCAGGGCGGGATCCGCCCGAAGGACGCTTCGTCGGTGACGTCGACGATCCGGATCGTGGTCATCGACTCGCTCCCCCGGCGAGGTCGACGAGCGCGCCCTCGTGGACCAGGCGGGTCACCGCGGCCAGGTCCGGGCCCGGCTCCCGGTCGCCGGTCAGCGGCGCGACATGGGCTCGGATCCGGCGGCGGGCCTCGGCCACGCCCGCGCCCGGCGCGGCGCCGGCCGGCAGCTGCGCGAGCCGCTGATCGAGCGCCTCGACGCCCGCGATCAGCTCGATGGCGACGATCCGCTCGACGTGCTCCAGAACGGCCCGGGCGTGGCGGGCCGCGATCGGGCCCATCGAGACGTGGTCCTCCTGGTTCGCGCTCGTCGGCACCGAGTCGACCGATGCCGGGTGGGCGAGGACCTTGTTCTCCGAGGCCAGGGCGGCCGCCGTGTACTGGATCACCATCAGGCCCGAATCGAGGCCGCCCGCCGGGGCGAGGAACGGGGCCAGCCCGCCGTTCAGGCGCGGATCGAGGAGGAGCGCGGTCCGGCGCTCGCTGATCGAGCCGAGCTCGGCGATCGCGATCTTCGCGAAGTCGAGGGCGAGGGCCACCGGCTCGCCGTGGAAGTTGCCGCCGCTGATCACCCGGCCGCCCCCGGTCGCGAGCGCGTCCTCGGCCGCGACGCCGCCCTCCGGGAAGACGAGCGGGTTGTCGGTCGCGCTGTTCATCTCGATGTCGAGGACGCGGCGGAGGTGCTCGAGCGCGTCGCGCGCGGCCCCGTGGACCTGCGGCACGCACCGCAGCGAATACGGGTCCTGGACCTTGTGGGCGTCATCGTGGTGGCCCGTCTGGATCGTCGAATCGCGCAGGAGGTGGCGCAGCTCGGCGGCGACCGCGATCTGGCCGGGGTGTGGACGGGCGAGCTGGTAGGCGGCCGCGAAGGCCACATCGGTCCCGAGGAGCGCCTCGACCGAGACGGCCGCAGCCACCGATGCCGTCGCACCCAGGCGATCCGCGTCGGCGAGCAGGAGGGCGCCGATCGCCGTCATCAGCTGGGTCCCGTTGAGGAGGGCGAGTCCCTCCTTCGCCTCGAGCCGGATCGGGTCCAGGCCGGCCTCGCGGAGGGCGACGAGCGCGGGCAGGCGCTGGCCGTGGAAATCGACGAGCCCGCGGCCGATCAGCGGCAGGGCGAGATGGGCCAGCGGCGCGAGATCGCCGGACGCGCCGACCGAGCCCTGGGCCGGCACGATCGGGTGGATGCCCAGCCGGAGGAAGTCGAGGAGCCGGTCCACGAGGAGCGGTCGGCAGCCGCTGTGCCCGAGGGCGAGGGTGTTCGCCCGGAGCAGCAGCATCGCCCGGACGATCTCCGTGTCGAGCGGCGCCCCGACGCCCGCGGCGTGGCTCATCAGGAGGTTCTCCTGGAGCTGGGCCGCGTCGGCCGGGTCGATGAAGCGCGTGGCCAGCGCCCCGAAGCCGGTCGTCACCCCGTACACGACCTCACCGGCCGCGACGAGTCGCTCGATCAAATCGCGCGATTCCTGCATCCGGCCGCGCGCGGCCGGGTCGAGCGCCGCGGTCGCGCCGTGCCGGGCCACCGACTCGACGACCGCGATCGTCAGGTCGGCGCCGGTCAGGACGATCGGGTCCGCCGGCACGGACTCGGGAGGGTGAGTCACCCGTCGAGGATAGTCGGCTATGCTCGCGCCGATCCCACGGTTCACGCGTCCCTTGAGGCTGCCTTGCTCGCCTTCATCGACCAGATCGTCATCCCGTTCCTCGACAGCCTGTACGGCGCCGTGGGATACGTCGGCGTGCTGATCGCGATGGCGATCGAGAGCGCGATGGTCCCGCTCCCCTCCGAGCTGGTCCTCCCGTATGCCGGGTTCCTGATCTCCGATCCCTCGAAGCTCGAGCCGCTGACCCACGGCCCGTGGCAGTTCTGGATCGTCGTGATCGCGGCGACCCTCGGGAACACGATCGGATCATTGATCGCCTACGCGATCGGGGCGTGGGGCGGCCGGCCGTTCCTCGAGCGCTGGGGCCGGTACCTCCTGATCCGCCAGCACGAGATCGAGCTGGCCGAGCGCTTCTTCGACCGCTACGGCTCGGCGACCGCGTTCTTCAGCCGCCTCCTGCCGATCGTCCGGACCTTCATCAGCTTCCCCGCCGGCGTCGCCCGGATGCCGCTGGGGCGCTTCGTCGCCTACTCGACGGCCGGCGCGTTCCTCTGGTCGCTCCTGCTCGTCTGGGCCGGGACGCAGCTCGGCGCGCGCTGGGAGGACATCCGCCACGCGCTCCAGCCATTCGACCTGCTGATCGCCGTCGCCGTCGTGGCCCTCGTCGTCATCTTCGTCTGGTGGCGGCTCGGGATGCCGGGCCGCCGTCGTCAGCCGGACTGACGCCGCCAGATCCGGAGCGTGCCGACCGTCTCGAAGCCCATCGACCGGTAGAGCGGGAACCCCATCGTGGTGCTCTGCAGGACCGCGACCTCGCTGCCCCAGATCGATCTCCCGGCTTCGATCGCCGCCCAGGTCGCCGCTCGACCGCAACCGCGTCGCCGGGCACGTTCCGCGGTTCCGACGGCGTAGATCCCCAGCGCCTGGCTCGAGCGGAGGGCTGCCGCGCCCGCGACCGGGTCGCCGTCCAGCTCCGCGACCGCAATGCGGACCCGTGGATCCCCCAGGAAGCCCTCGTTGAACGTCGCCCGGAAGCGCTCCGGCGCCTCGAACGCGCCATACCACGCCTCTGCGAGCTCGAGCCCGCCGGCTCGGCTGCGGATGCCCGGCGGTGCCGACGGCGGCGGCGGGATCGGCGCGAGCGCCATCACCGGATTGACCTGCGCCTCCCCGACGAACCCGAGTCGTTCCAGCGCGTGGTCCAGGTCTGGCGGAGCCAGGTCTGCCACATGAACGGAGCACGGCATCCCCTGACGCTCCACCCAGTCGACCGCCGTCGCGACATCGTCCCCCGTCGCCGCGCCGTCCAGGACGAGGACCGGGTTGTAGAACGCGACCTCGTGCCCGTTCGCCATGGCTTCGACCGCCCCGAACCGGCGGCGAGCTTCGGGCGGCCGCCCGAGGTGCTCGCGCAGCAGGTCGCAGGCCGCGATCAGGTTCTCGTCCGCCGCGGCGCGCAGCGCGGCGAGCCGTTCGGTCATCCCGACGTCGGCCGGCCGGCCCGCTCGTCCGGCGTCCGGCCCGACCGGAAGGCTCGATACAGGAGCAGGTCGTACGCGATCTTCAGGCCGCCGGCGAGGAAGAACGGCACGGATGCGAGCGAAGCGCTGGCGACGAGCGGCGCCGAGACGATCGGCGACAGCGCCGCGCCCGTCGTCCGGGCGATGCCGGTCACGCCCGCGGCAGCTGAGCGCTCGCCCGGCTCGACGACGGAGATCACGTACGACTGCCGGGTGGGCACGTCCATCTGGCTGAGGCTGAAGCGCAGGAGGAGGACCGCGATCGCGAGCGGGAGGGTCGGCATCAGCGGCACGAGGATCAGCAGGACGTTCGAGGGCAGGTGGGTGAAGACCATCGTGTTGATCAGCCCGATCCGGGACGCGATCCGCGACGCCGAGAGGGACGAGACCGCAGCGAGCAGGTTGGCCGCGAAGAAGATCAGGCCCAGAAGCGCCGGCTCGACCCCGAACCGCTGCTGGAACCAGTAGACCATCAGGCTCTGCGGGATGAAGCCGCCGCCGAACGCGTCGATCGCGAACAAGGCGGACAGTCGAGCGACGATCCCGCGCGACCGATCGCCCAGACCGAGCCGGCGTCGGATGCCGTCGTCCGCGGGCGCCACGCCGACCTCGACTCCGGCACCCACCCGCTGGAAGACGACCGCCATGACGAGCCCCACGACGGCATACCCCACGACGATCGCCCGGTAGGCGTCGACCTTGGCCAGGCCGGCCATCGAGGCGAGGGCCTGCGAGATCAGGCCCGCGCCGAGGGCCCCGGTCGCGGTCGCGAGGTAGCCCACGAGGTTGTACCAGGCGAACGTCGGCGTCCGGCGGGCGTCCGGCGTCGCTTCGCTGAGCGCCGCCTGCTCGACCGCCAGGAACGGCCCGACCTCGTTTCCGGTCGGGCTGATCACCCCGATGGTCGCCGCGAGGATCAGCAGCGGCGGCCAGGCCGTCAGGGCGAAGACGATCCCGGCGGCGCTCATCAGGAGAGACCCGGCCACGAGGACCCGCCGCCGCCCGATCCGGTCCGCGTTCGTGGTCAGCCACAGCGAGACGAGGGTGTCGCCGATGAGCGTCAGGGTCAGGATCGCCCCGATCGTCAGGCCATCGAGCCCCAGCTCCACGAGGTACAGGACGAGGACCACCGCGAGGAAGCCGTAGGCGAACATCCGCAGGACGCGGGTCAGGAACAGGAGCCGGCCGTCGCGGTCGAGCCCGCGCAGGCTGGCCAGCAGTCCGTCGTCGGTGGGCGCCGCAACGGGAGGGGACGCCGGCGACGAGGTCACCAGCGGAGTCTACGTGCGAGAATGCCGCCCGGAGGTTCCCCATGAGCGGCAAGACGCAGACGAGTCACGAGCCAACGCCGGACGAGCTCGAGCACGCGGGGACCGATCGCGGCCACCACCCCGGCGACGTCGCGGGCGAGGCCCATGGCCCCGACGACCACGGCGAGACGCACGGCCACGACGATCACGCCCACGGCTCCGAGGCCCTCGGTCCCGTGGACGTCTGGGCCTGGGGCGCCCTCGCCGCCGGGATCGGCGCCGGCCTCTTGGTGGCCCTCTGCCTGGTGATCACGATGAGCCTGTCGAGCACGGTGGCCGGCTGACCCATCGGTCGCCGCCCCGGACGGGCGGCCGGGTCGGTCGCCTCGCCGGCTAGAACAGCCCGACGACGTTCCCGTCGGCGTCGATGTCGATGTTCTCGCCGCCCGGCCTGGACGGCAGGCCCGGCATCATCCGCATCTCGCCGACGAGCGGCGTGATGAACCCGGCACCTGCCGACAGGCGGATGTCGCGGATCGGGACGGTGAAGCCGCTCGGAGCGCCCTTCAGGTTCGCGTCGTGGCTGAGCGAGTACTGCGTCTTCGCCATGCAGACCGGCAGATGGCCCATCCCCAGGTCCTCGAAGAGCTTGAGGGCCTTCTTGGCCGCCGGGGCCAACTCGAACCCGTCGCCCCCGTAGATCCGGGTGACGATCGCCTCGATCTTCGCGCCCAGCGGCGCCTCGTCCGGGTAGAGCAGCCGGAAGTCGGCCTCGCCGCTCGACGCGGCGTCCCAGACGGCCTGGGCGAGCGGCGCCGCCCCGTCGCCGCCCTCCACGAAATGGGTCGCGACGACGGCGTCGCGGGCCCCGGCGGCCAGGGCGACCTGGCGGATCGCCTCGACCTCGGCCGTCGTGTCGGTCGGGAAGGAGTTGATCGCGACGACGACCGGAACGCCGAACGTTCGGACGTTCTCGATCTGCTTCGCGAGGTTCGCGGCCCCGGTCCGGACCGCCTCGACGTTCTCCTCGGAGAGGGCCGGATCGAGCGGCTTGCCCGCGACGATCCTGCCGACGCCGCCGTGCATCTTCAGGGCGCGCACGGTTGCGACGACCACCGCGGCGTCGGGGGCGAGGCCCGATGCGCGGCACTTGATGTCGAAGAACTTCTCGGCGCCCATCTCGGCCCCGAAGCCCGCCTCCGTGCACACGATCTCGTTCGTGGCGAGGGCCAGCCGGTCGGCGATGATCGAGTTGTTGCCGTGGGCGATGTTCCCGAACGGCCCGCAGTGAACGAAGGCGGGCCCGCCCTCGAGCGTCTGGAGCAGGTTGGGCTTGATCGCGTCGGTCAGGAGGGCCGTCATCGAGCCGGCAACCTTCAGATCCTCGGCCGTAACGGCCGATCCGTCCTTGCGCGTCGCGAGCACCATCCGGCCAAGTCGCGCGCGGAGGTCCTGCAGGTCGCGTGCGAGGGCCAGGACCGCCATCACCTCCGAGGCGACCGTGATCACGAACTCGCTTTCGCGCGGGATGCCGTTCTCCTTGCCACCCAGCCCCACGATCACCTTCCGGACCGAGCGGTCGCTGATGTCCATCACCCGCGGCCAGAGGATCGAGAACGGGTCGATCCCGAGCGCGTTGCCGTGGTGAAGGTGGTTGTCCAGGAATGCGGACGCGAGATTGTGGGCGGCCCCGATCGCGTGGACGTCACCGGTCAGGTGGAGGTTGAAATCGGCCATCGGGATGACCTGGCTGTAGCCGCCGCCCGCGGCGCCGCCCTTGATCCCGAACACGGGTCCCAGGGATGGCTGGCGGATGCAGACGGCGGCTTTCCGGCCGATCCGGTTCAGTCCCTGGGCCAGCCCCACGGTGGTGGTCGACTTGCCCTCCCCGAGCGGCGTCGGGCTGATCGCGGTCACCACGACGTACTTGCCGCGCGGGTTCGCGGCTTCGACCCGCTCGATGCCAGCGACCGTCACCTTCGCCTTGGTGTGACCGTACGGCTCGATCTCGTCGTCGTGGAGGCCCAGGTCGCGGGCGACATCCATGATCGGACGGGGCTTGACGGAGCGGGCGATCTCGAGATCGGAGGGAAAGCTCATCGAACTCCTCGGAGGGTCGCGGCGGGAACGTCCGAAACGGTGCCACCGGTCGCGGACCGCGGACGACCCGGCGCACGGGACGGGACGGCGGGAGCCTCGGCGGCGGCGGCCGCGTTCGCTCGCTCTTCCTGGACGTTCGCCGCACGAACGAGGTGCGCGAGCAGCAGCGCGTTGGTCAGCGGCCCGACCCCGCCGGGCACCGGCGTGATGGCCGACGCTTTGGGCCGGACGGACACGAAGTCGACGTCGCCCACCAGCGCCCCGCCGACGACGTTGATCCCGACATCGACGACGACGACGCCGCGCCGGACGATGTCGCCCGTGATCAGGCCGGGCTGGCCGGCCGCCACGACGAGGATCTCCGCGTCCCTCGTGTGGTGAGCGAGATCGAGGGTCCGCGAGTGGCAGACCGTCACGGTCGCGTTCTCCCGAACCAGGAGGAACGCCGCCGGCATCCCCACGACGGCGGAGCGCCCCACGACCACGGCACGCTTGCCCTCGATCTCGATTCCCGAACGACGCAGGATCTCGACGGCGGCGTGGGCCGTGGCGGGAAGGAACCCGTCGTAGCCGAGCCGAAGCAGGCCGGCGTTCAAGGGGTGGATGCCGTCGATGTCCTTGGCCGGATCGATCGCGTCGACGATGCTCCGGAGACGGATCGTCGCGGGCAGCGGCATCTGGACGATGATCCCGTTGACCGACGCATCCGCGTTGAGGTCCCGGATCGTGTCGACGACGCTCGCCTCGGACGCCTCTCCGTCCACCTCGACGAGGCGACCCTCGATCCCGACCCGCTCGCAGCTCCGGAGGATCTGCTGGAGGTAGACCATCGACGGCGCGTCACGGCCGCAGATCACGACCGCCAATACCGGGCGGCGACCGGTCCGCTCGACGTAGGCGGCAACGTCCTCGCTGACCGCCCCGCGGATCTCCGTGGCGATCGGGCCGCCCTCGAGGAGCCGCGCTCCGCCGCGTGACACCGGCGTCAGCGCCTCATGCCGGCAGCGGCTCTCGGGCGTGTCCCCCACCGATCGTTTCGCGCGCGCTCGCGGCCTGTGCCTCGATGTCGTCGATCAGCTGCTTCACGCGGGTCGTCATCTCGCTGGCGTACTCGTCGTCGCCGACGGACGGCAGGTTGACGAGCACGTTGGCCGCCGCGCCCTGCGCGGCCGCCTCGGCAAGGAGCGCCGCCACGCCGATGTCGCTCGCGGCGTTCGTGTTGCATCGTCCTGCGAGCGACTCGGCGGCTGAGACGACGGCGAGACAGGCCTCGAGCGTCTCCATCGGCACGTCCGATGCTCGGCGCGCCGCCGCTCGCATCGCGTCGCGGCGGGCGGCCTGCTCCGCCTCGGTGTCCTTGGGAAGCTTCAGCGCCGCCGCGAATCCCGCGTAGGCGGCTGCGTCCTCGTCCGCGAGGTCGAGGAGGCGTGCCGCCAACTGGCGACCGATCTCGGCGGACTCCGCGTGGAGCGCCGCGTGCTCTGCCCATCGCATCCGGCCCTGGGAGAGGCCCGCGACCATCGCCACCAGGCCCGCGCCGAGGGATGCGGCGACGGCCGACGCGCTGCCGCCGCCGGGGACCGGCTCGGCGGACGCGAGCGCGTCCACGAAGGCGCCCAAGGTCATGTCACGAAAGGAGGAACTGGTCATGACCCGATTGTAGGTGGCGATGGCCCGCGGAAGGCGGGCGAGCGCGGTACCTCGGGCCAATGGGGTCGCGGAGTTCCCCTTGGACTTCGGTGGGTTGGCCACAGGTCACCGGAGAAGGGTCGGCGTGGGGTAGGCGCGCTACCTCAGGCCAATGGGGTCGCGGAGCTCCCCTTGGGCTTCGGTGGGTCCGCTGCAAGCGACCGCCGGAGGTCGGCAAGGGGCGAGCGCAGTACCTCAGGCCAATGGGGTCGCGGAGCTCCCCCTTGGACTTCGGTGGGTCGGCCACAGGTCACCGGAGAAGGGTGGGCGCGGGGTAGGCGCGGTACCGGCGCGCCTACCCCTCGCTCCGACTGGGCTCGGGCGGATGGGCCTCCGCCTGAGCCGCTCACACCGTGGCGGCCCCCAGGTCGCGCGGGCGTGATCGTGTGGTGACGCTTCAGGCGGCGCGCCGGTCCTCGTCGAGGGCCGTGATCGTCCAGCGCCGTGAGCGGTGGAGATAGGTCAGGGCGAGTCGCGCCCGGCTCGTCTCGACCTCGAACAGGGTCCGCGGACCGGTGATCACGGGGTAGGCTGCAGCCTCCTCGCGAACGGCGGCGATATGGGTGACCGGCAGACGCTCGTCACCCCAGGTGATCTCTCGTGGACTGCCATCGAGCCAGCCGGTCCGAACATGGACCTCGACGGGCTCGACTCGGATCATGGCCATGTCGGCCTCCTTGGACGGTGGCCGGCGCGGGAGCGCCGACCCGGGATCGCTGGGCATTGCGTCCGTCGTCCGGGGCACGTCGGCGACTGGAACGTCTGTTCGCTTCTGTCGCCATCCTGATCGAACAAGTGTTCGATGTCAAGAGGCGTCAGGGCCATCCTCGGTTGCGCCTGTGTCATCTAGCCTGTCACGCCCACCGTCGACCAGATCGAGCTCGTCCCGTCCGTCATCAGCCGCGTCGGCCTCGAGGTCGCGAGCCACCTCGGCGGCGAATCCACGCTGATCGACCGGCGTCATCGGGTCGCGCTCGAAGGGCGCCGGCAGGCGGGAGCCGACCAGGCGCGCCCGGGTGATCGCCCGCTCGCCGAAGCGATGGCGGACCGCGTCAGCTGCCTCGACCGCCCGCCGCCGACGCGGGTCGTCGGCTGCGAACAACGCGAGCTGATCCCGCTCGCCCAAGCCGGAGGCCGTCACGCCCAGGAGGCGGATCCGGATCCCGCGAACTTCGGGTCGGGCCAGCTCGAGGGCGGTCCGGAAGATCGGCTCCGTCAGGTCCGTCGGATCGGGCAAGGTCCGTTGGCGGGTGATCGTCTTGAACGTCGTGTCGCGCACCTTGACGGTGATCGTCGACGCCTTGACGCCGCTGTCGCGGAGCCGCTCGGAGACGCCCTCGCTCATCGCGAGGAGCGTTCGCTCGATCTGCTCCCGGTCGGAGGTATCGACGTCGAAGGTGTGTTCGTGCCCGACCGACTTGGCCGCGTCGCGACCGCCGACCGGGTCCTCGTCGAGCCCGCGTGCGCGGGCCCCCAGCGACGCGCCGAACCGGCCGAACCGCCGGCCGAGGAGATCGTCCGGCAGGGCCGCGAGGTCACCGATCGTCCGCACCCCGTATTCGCGGAGCGCCACGGCCGACTTCTCGCCGACACCCCACAGCCTGGTGATCGGCAGCGGCGCCAGGAACGTCGCCTCGTCACCGGGCTCGACGACCACGAGCCCGTCGGGCTTGCGCAGGTCGGACGCGATCTTCGCCACGAGCTTCGTCGTCGCGACGCCGACCGAGATGGTCAGCCCCACCTCGGCCCGGATCGTCTCCTTGATCTGGCGGCCGATCGCCGGCCCGTCGCCGAAGATCCGCTGCGACGCGGTGACGTCGAGGAACGCTTCATCGATCGAGATCGGCTCGACGAGCGGCGTGAACCGGCGCAGGACGGCCATGACCTGCTTGCTGACGGCTGCGTACTTCGCGCCATCGACGGGCAGGAAGATCCCGTTCGGACAGAGGCGGCCGGCCGTGCGGAGCGGCATCGCCGAATGGACGCCGAAGACGCGCGCCTCGTAGCTCGCGGTCGAGACGACCCCGCGCTGGTTCGGCCCGCCCCCGCCGACGATCACCGGTTTCCCGCGGAGCTCCGGCCGGTCGCGTTGCTCGACCGCGGCAAAGAACGCGTCGAGGTCGACGTGGAGGATCGTTCGATGGCCTGGCGCCGGCGTCACACCCCGATCATCGCACCGGCGCGACCCGATTTCGACCGAATGTTCGATGCGGGTCCGCTCGGCATCCGTCGCATCGAACGTCGCGCGTGCCCCGGTGCGTCGGCCGCGCCTGCGCCCGGTCGTGGTGGCCCCGTCGCCACGCCGCAACGCGCCCCGCGCCCCGCGCCCCGCGCCCCGAAACTGACTAGCGACACTCACGCGGTCGTTATCCAGCCGTCCCGCCCGATTTCGACGCGTTCGCCCGGCGAGTCAACCGCAGAGAGCTAACTGACCCCACGAGCGGGCCCCAATCGCCGCGTAACGACCGCCTCGTGATCGTTGGACAGAAACCCCGTGCGGACGACGCGCCGCCGCCGGCGACGACGGGAGGCCCGGAGCTAGCCCTTGGGCTCCACGACGATCGTGACCTCGGGCGCCATGCCCGAGAACACCTTCACCGCAACCTTGTACGTGCCGAGCGACTTGAGCGGCTCCTCGAGGTCGATCTTGTGGCGGTCGATGTCGATCCCGCGCCGGGCGAGCGCGTCCGCGATGTCCTTCGAGGTGATCGAGCCGTAGAGCTTGCCGCCCTCGCCGACCTTCACCCCCATCGTCAGCGTCGTCGACGCGATCCGGGTCGCGGCGATGTCCGCTTCCTCGCGCTCGCGCTTGCGCTTGTCCTCGCGGCTGGCGATGTCGTGCTGCCAGGCGCGATAGGCGCCTCCGGCGGCGGGCACCGCGAGCGAGCGCGGGATCAGGAAGTTCGTGGCGTAGCCGTCAGCCACGGTCTTCATCTCGCCGCTCTTGCCGAGCGTCTCGACGTCCTTGGTCAGGATGACCTTCACGCGGGTTGTTCCTCCCTGGTGATCCACTCGCGGACTCGCGGGCCGATGCCGCTCGACTGGAGCGCCGCTCCGGCCTGGGCAACCAGCTCCGGGATCCGCCGGATCGTCTTGCGAACCGGGCCCGGCGTGAGCCGCCGGATCCGGGCGATGTCCTGGTCGAATGCAGCGCGATCGATCTCGAGCTCGGCCAGCTTCTCGTCCAGGAGCTCCTCAGGCACGCCCTCGAGGAAGAGGTCGACGGCCAGGACGACGATCACCAGGTCGTCGAGCCCGCCCAGGATCGGGATGTCGTCGGGGATGAGATCGCGCCCGATGAGCAAGTAACCCGCGGCGCCGGCGAGCATCGCCTTGCGAGCGGCCGGAGTCCGCTCGTCGACGAGGAGCGCGAGCATCAGCCGGGCGTATGTCGGCGCGCGACTGGCGAGTGGCATGAACGCCATCAGGCCGAGCGCTCGTCCGAGCGTGCTCGACCGGCGGCCACCCTTCCCGTCCTTGCCGTTTGCGCCTCGAGCCATCCGTTCCCTTCGTGTCCACGGGCGGTCGCGCACGCGCGCGTCCGAGCCGGGCGCCGAAGTCTAGCAGTCGGGCACGCTCGTTCCCACTGCCCTCAGCCGAGCTGGATCGGCCGGCGAGCCATCACTCCCGCGCCGGGATCGAGGTGGCCTGCGACCACACCGCTTGCCACCGGCCGTCGCGGAGCCGCCAGACATCGGTATGCCAGAACCGACCCGAGTCGGTGCCGCCCGGAAAGCGGATGTCGATCCGTGCCACGTAGCGAACCGCGGCGGCCTGACCGGCCAGCAGGACCGCGACGTCAGCCTCGGCCTCGAACACCCGGTAGTCGAGCGTCCCGTCCTCGATCGCGCCCAGGTAGTCGTCCTTCGAGTAGCGAGCGGCGCCCGGCGTGATCAGCTCGTAGTCGTCCGCATGCAGCGCTCGAGCGACCTCGAGATCCGCGTCGACGAGCGAGCGCAGACGGGCGTCTTCGAGACCGCGGATGGTCGCCTCGTCGATGGGATCCATCGGTCGATGATCCATGGGATCTGGGAGCAGCGTCAATCCGCCTTGACATCGAACACCCGTTCGGTATCATGCGGCCAGCGCTACCAGGAGGCTCAGGTGACCAAGCACGACGCGGAGCGGAAAACCCGCATCCTCGACTACATCGCGGCGACGCTGCGAGCCCGGGGATTCCCGCCGTCCGTCCGCGAGATCGCCAAGGCGGTCGGTCTCGCGTCCACCTCCGCGGTCCACCACCACCTGCTGATCCTCGAGCGCGAGGGCTATCTCGAGCGCGGCGCAGCCCAGTCGCGCGCCATCCGATTGACGCCGTACGCCGCCATCCGGCTCGGCCTGAGCAGCGAGCTCGTGCCGCAGTCGATCCCGATGGAGGCGCACGTCCTGCCGGTCGTCGGCGAGATCGCGGCCGGCGGCCCGATCGAGGCCTACCAGGACGCCTCGGAGACCGTCGGGATCCCCGAGATGCTCGCGCCGTCCGGGGACGCGTACGTTCTGAAGGTCCGCGGCGATTCGATGATCGAGGCCCATATCGCCGATGGCGACTTCGTCCTGATCCGGCCGCAGAACACGGCTCGGAACGGTGACATCGTCGTCGCCCAGGTCGAGGAGAACGCGGTCACCCTGAAGCGGTTCTTCAAGGACAAGGACAAGATCCGGCTCCAGCCCGCCAACGCGGCCTATCCGCCAATGTTCTACGACGATGTCCGGATCCAGGGGAAGCTGATCGGGGTCATCCGCCGGCTCGACTGATCGTCTGCGCTACCGTTCCATCCTCGTTCGACCTCGGTGGAAGGGCTCCACCGAGGAGCTCGGTGATGCACGCGGACGTCCCGCAGTTGCCGCAGACGACGAACCCGGTATCGAACGGGAAGGCGGCATCGATCCGGTAGCGATGGCCGGTGATCGCGACGACGTGGCCGTCCGGATCCAGGATCTCGACCTCATCCCCAACTCGCAGCCCGGTAAATCGCGGCCACCACGCGATCGGCAACCTGTCGCCCGCGGTGCCGAAATCCCCGTCCTCCACGACGATGGACGTCCCGCGATCGGCGTCGGCGACGAGTCGGCCGCCTGTCCACCATCCGAGGCTGCAGGCGCCGTTGCGCCCGTCCGCTGGGTCCTTGCTGTGGGCTAGCTCGAAGGCAACCGGCGTCGCGGGCAGCGCGGATTCGCATCCAGCGAGGCACAGCGCCAGCGCGAGGGCAGCCGTGACGCGACGCATCTCGTCTCTCCCCTGGAGATTCGACCGTTCGTTGGTCCACTGTAGGGGATGGCCGTCCACCAGATCGGTCATCCACACGCTGTCCACACCGTGCCAACTGGCCGGCGCGATTCGGTGGATGAACTTGGGGGACAAGTCCCTACCGGGCACCCGGGCTCGGCCGTGACACTGGAGGTGTCACAGCCTGCCGCCATCGTTCGAGGTGCCCGTGATCGATCGTCTGCCGCCCCAGAGTCTCGAGGCCGAGCAATCGGTCCTCGGCGCGATCCTCATCGACCGTGACGCGGTCGTGGAGGTCGCCGAGTTCCTGCGGCCCGCGGACTTCTACCGGCAGGCGAACGGCAAGATCTTCGAGGCGGTCCTCGAGCTCTTCGAACGGCGAGAGCCGATCGACATCGTCAC
>DASSHB010000045.1:0-11118 GCA_035693125.1 Candidatus Limnocylindrales bacterium
ATTTCGCTTCGGGAGCGACGACCTCCTCCGAACGCGGTTCGCCATCACCCCGGTCTTCGAGCTGCTGGGCGCCGTCTATGCACTGCGCGATCCCGTCCGCTACAGCATCCACCGGCCGTGGGTGGACTTGGCACGGCCGAGGGTGGAGGGCCTCGATCTCCGCCTCCTCGACGTCGCCACCCCGCGGGGCGGCCCGTTCTGGCCGGTCTTCTGCGGGCCGCCGCCACGCGTGCCGCGCACCGAGATCGACGCCGAGCTCGCGCGCGTGAGCGCGACGCCTCCCGATCGGGTGGCCGAGGAGATCCTCCGCAGCTATCCGGGGGGCGTCCCCCCTGCTGGGCGTTCCTTCCTCGACGACCCCGCCCGCGCCCGCGATCGACTGGTCGAGCAGATGTCCAGCCTCTGGAACGCGGCGCTGGCACCGTGGTGGGGGGTCATCGCAGACCAGCTCGAAGCCGAGGTCGCGTGGCGAGCGCGTCGTCTCGCGTCGGTGGGGCCGGGGGCGGCGTTCGCGAGCCTGCACGAGACGGTCCACTGGCACGACGACACCCTGACGGTGAGCCCCACGTCCAAGGCCGCTGAGGATGTCGAGCTCGGTGGCCGCGGGTTGCTCCTGGTGCCTGCGGTGTTCACGTGGCCGCACGTCTGGCCGCGCACGGATCCCCCTTGGGAGCCGGCGCTCGTCTACCCGCCGGCCGGCATCGCCGGGATGTGGATCCGGGACGAGCCGAGCTCCGCCGCCCTGGCGCAGCTGATCGGCGGCCGTCGCGCGCGGATCTTGCTGGAGCTCGAGCGGCCGCTCGCGACCCAGGATCTGGCCGTCCGGCTCAGCTCGAGCGCGGGAGGCGTGAGCGACCACCTTCGCGTGCTCCGGGAGGCCGGCCTCGTGACCGCGCGACGCGAGGGACGCCGCGTGATCTACTCGCGGACCGCGATCGGTGATGCCCTCTGCTGACGGCGCTGTCTCGTTCCGAGAGGCGATCCACCGGGCTGACCCGGCGGTGATCATGGCGCCCCCGGACGGACTCGAACCGCCGACGCAGGCCTTAGGACGGCCTCGCTCTATCCACTGAGCTACGGGGGCGCGAGCTTCATCGTACCGCCGGGCTGGTCGGTCTCGGGTTCTCGCCGGATGCAACAGTCCGACACGAATCGGCCGATTCCCGTCGAGCTCTTGCTTGGCACGGAAGATTCGCGCCGGTTCGGCCGTTTCTCGGCCCCCCCAACGTCGAACCTTGCTTGACTGTTGCCCGGGGGGAAACACGGGGCCGCCGGCCACTCGATCGTAGAATGCGCGGGTGACCGCTCCCCTCCCCGAGGTCGTCCTGTACACGCGTCCCGGCTGCCACCTGTGCGATGAAGCGCGCGCCCTCGTCCAGGGCCTGCTCGAGGACCGTGCCGCGCGCGCCCAGCCGCTCGCCGCGCTCAAGGAACGGGACATCACGACGAACCCCGACTGGGAGCGCCAGTTCTTCGACCGGATCCCGGTGGTCGAACTGCGCGGCCGCCGCCTCGAGCTCGCGGTCTCGGCCGCGAAGCTCCGCGCGCTCCTCGCCGACGCCCTCGATGGGTCGCTCGTGTGACGGACCGTCGGCAGAGGCACTGAGCGCCGATGAACCCCGAGAATCCGTCGATCCTCCTGGCCCTCCTGGCCGGGCTCCTGAGCTTCGCCAGCCCGTGCGTCCTGCCGCTCGTGCCCGCCTACCTCGGCCAGCTCACCGCGGTCGCGGTCGCGGAGGCCGCGCGACGCGGCAGCGGAACGCCGTCGCGCTGGGCCGCCTTCCGCCACGCGATCGCCTACGTGGCCGGCTTCAGCGCGATCTTCACCCTCCTGGGCGTCACCGCGACCTTCGCCGCGTCCGGCCTCTCGCCGTGGATCCCCCAGCTCCGCCAGGTCGGCGGCGTGATCCTGGTGATCCTGGGGCTGAGCCTCGCGGGCATCCTCCGGATCCCCGTCCTGGAGCGGACGTGGCGGCCGCTCGACGCCGGCGCGAGTGCGTCCGTGGCGCAGGCGACCGGTTCCTTCTCGCTACAGCCCGCGGGCGGTCCCGGCCTCGGCGACCGGCTCGGCGGCCGGATGGTCAGCTCGAACGGCGGCCTGCTCGCGAGCTTCGGGATGGGCGCGATCTTCGCTGTCGGCTGGACGCCGTGCGTCGGCGTGACGTTCTCGGCGATCCTCGGGCTGGCGTCGACGGCCGGGACCGTCGCCCAGGGCGGGGTGCTGCTCGTCGCCTACACCCTGGGCCTGGGCCTGCCGTTCCTCGCGATCGCGCTCGTCTACGACCGAGCGCCGGGGTTGCTCCGCCCGCTGATCCGCCACGGCCGCGCCGTCTCGATCGCCGGCGGACTCCTCGTCGCGGCGATCGGGCTGGCCCTGATCTTCGACTGGCTGAACCTGATCGTGTCGCTCTTCCCGTTCACGAACCCGCTCTAGGTGACGGCACCGCGAGCGCCACGCCGCGGGCTGGTCGGCCCGTTCAGCGGGCGCCAGCTCCTCGCGGCGGCCATGACGGTCGTGGTCGTCGCGGTCCTGCTGGTCGTGGTCACCACCCCGCTGGGCTCGGCCACGCCGATCGGGCCGAATGATCCACAGGCGACCCAGTTCGTCCTGAACCCGGACGCGGAGATCGGCGTCCGACCGGGCCAGCTCCCGCCCGAGCTCGAGATCGTCGCGGCCGACGGCTCGCGCCAGCCGTTGACGGATCTGGCGGGCAAGCCGATCCGCCTCGCCGACCTGCGGGGCAAGGCCGTCTGGCTGAACTTCTGGGCGTCGTGGTGCCCGCCCTGTCAGGCCGAGACGCCCGTCGTTCGGGACGTGGCCGATGCGTTCCGCGATCGCGGCCTCGTCGTCATCGGGATCAGCGTCCAAGAATCGAGCCCCGAGAACGTCGCCGCATACGCCCAGCGCTACCAGCTTGACTACACGATCGCGGCCGACTCGACCGGCCAGATCTTCCGAACGTACGGCCCGCGCGGACTGCCCACCTCGATCTTCATCGGCCCCGAGGGCGCCGTTCGCTCGTTCGTGCTCGCCCCATTGACGCAGGCCCGGGCGATTGCCCAGGTCGAGGCGATCCTGCCGCCGGGGGCGTCCGCCGGACCGACCGCGATCGCGTTGCCCAGCCCGAGCCCGAGCCCGTCCGCGGCACCCTGAGGCCCAGACCGCCGGCTCATCCCCACCCGGAGCATCGCGAAGGCGAACCATCGGTGCCGGACGCAGAACAGCCGGCGGGCTGATGCCGCCGGCTGGGAGATGAGGTCTCGACGGACCACCGAAGTGGTGATCAATGTCGGCTCCGCAGTCGTTCGGCGTCCCGCCGTCTGATCTGCGCGCCGCCGAACTCAGTTCATGTGTTCGGCGGTCCGTCGTTGATCAGAACAGTACGGTCCGGGCCTTTGCGGGGGGATCTGCCGGAAGTCACGAAGCGTGTAGGACTCGTGTCACAACGCCGGTACGTCATTCGGCCGGGTCGTACCGGAATCGATCGCGGTCCCGGACCAGCCGCCCGATCGGCTGCTCGCGCTCGTGCGAGAGGACGATCGTCCAATCCTCGTCGGCGGCCTGGGCAAACAGACTGGCCTTCACGACGACCGAGTCGAGCGGAAAGTCGTCGAACGCGGTCACCCAGCGCGGGTTCGCGCTCCACGGCCGCATGCACAGGTCGCCGAAGAAGGCGAGGGGTCGCGCGCCGGGGGCCCGGACGACCACGGCCTGATGACCGGCCGAGTGGCCGCCCGTCGGAACGACCGTCACGCCGGGCAACAGCTCGCGCTCGCCCTCGGCCCAGCCCTCGGCGCCCCAATCGGCCACGAGCCGGAGCTCCGGCTGGACGTAGCTCGCGACGAGACGCGGGTTGTCGCCCAGGGCGATCTCCCACTCCGCGCGCTGGGCGACGATGCTCGCCCGCGGGAAGGCCCGCGTCCCGTCGGCGGCGAGGAGCCCGCCGGCGTGATCGAAATGGAGGTGGCTCATCGCCACGACGTCGACGCTCGCCGGGGCGAAGGCCGCCGACCGGAGCGCCTCCACGATCCACGGCCCCTCGTAGCCGCGCATCTCGCGGCCCTTGTCGTCGATCCGCTCGCCGATCCCGGTCTCGACGAGGACGCGCCCCGCGGGCGTCTCGATCACGAGGCAGTTCAGCGCCTGGAGCAGCCGGTTCTCGTCGTCGATCTCGGCTCGGACCCAGCGGTCCCACAGCAGCCGCGGGACCGGACCGAAGAGGGCGCCCGCGTCGGACCGGAAGACCCCGGCCTGGACGAGGGCGACGCTCGTTCCGCTGCCGAGCTCCCGCCGCCAGTCGACGGAATCGTTCGTCGCCATGGCCTATTCCCGCTTCGTGACCGGCAGCGGCGGGAGGTCGAACGCGCCGCCGGCGACGAGGGCCAGCGGCCGCTGCTCCACGCCCTTCAGCCGGCGCGGCTTCGGCTTGCCCATCTGGTCCGGCAGGAACTGCCGGCTCAGCGTCAGGTACTGGCGCTGGTAGCGCGACCCGATCGCCGAGCCGTAGGTCTCGTCGGGTGGCTCGAGCATCCGCTCGAAGGTCAGCTTGCACAGGCGCTGGCCGTGCTCGAGGGCGAACGCGACGTCGTGGGCGCGGACCTCCAGGACGGCCGGGGTGCCGCGCCAATCGGCGCTGTGCACGTCGCCGAAGCCCGGGTCGAAGAACCCCGCGTAGTGGGTCCGGAGCTCGCCGCTCGTCGGGTCGTAGGCGGCCATCTCCGCCGCGTAGCCAGGCGGGATCCGGACGCGCTCGCGGGACACGAGCAGGTAGAACTGGTCCGGCTCGAGGATCAACCGTCGCCGCTCCGGGTAGATCCGCTCCCAGAAGTCGCCCACCTGATAGGCGTTGACGCGATCGAGCTCGAGCAGCCCCGTGCTCTTCCGGGCGCGATAGCCGGCGAACCCGCGCTCGTCACCCGACAGGTCGACGCTGAGCAGCAGGCCGTCGGAGACGACTGCACGATCGTCCGGCTCCGATGAGGCGCCCGGGTACACGATCGGGTCCGTCGCGCTCAGCGCGATCAGCTCGTCGTCGGTCAGGCGGGCCTCGCCGGGATCGACGCCGGTGGCCGGGCCGGCGATCAGGCGCAGCTGGTTGAGCGTGATGCCCTCGCGCGCCTTCACGGTGAACGACATCGGCACGATCTCGAGGAACAGCTCGCCCGAGTAGCCGGTCCGGACCTCGTCGAAGTGGTTGCCCCGGTCCGAGATGACCCGGGTGAACACGTCCAGCCGACCGGTGCTGCTCCGCGGGTTCGTCCGGCCGCGGACGCCCTCGGGGAGGGCGAGCCGCTCCCGCAGCGGGATCAGGTAGGGCCGGTTCTGCTCGAGGACGGCGCCGTCCCCCGTCAGGTCGATCTGGCCCATCTCGTAGTCCGCGAGCTTGTCGCGGACGAGGTCGGTCCCCGGCAGGAAGCTCGATCGGAGGCGGTAGCCGATGGGGCCGAGGGTCAGGTCCAGACTGGCCGGCTGGAGGTTCCGCGCGGGGTCGAAGCCGGTCGCGCGGATCGCCCCCTCGGCGATCAGCTCACGGAGTCGCTGGCGCGGGAGGACGCCGATCCGGGCGGCAGGCGGCTGCTTGGGCACGCGTGGAGCGTAGCGAATCCGGGCCGGCTACCGGCCGTGCTTCCCCGACTTGCCCACCTTCGGGCCGGTTCGGAGGTCGACCGCGATCGTGTCGTCACCCCGCTCGGCGTAGAGGCTGTCGACCTCGCGCTTGAGCGCCTCGAGGTCGTCGAAGCTCTGGTAGACACTGGCGAAGCGGATGTAGGCGATCTGGTCGAGCTCGCGCAGCTTCTGCATCGAGAGCTGCCCCACTCGCGACGACGCGATCTCGGTCACGCCCTCCGACCGAAGCTCCGCCTCGATCTCGTCGGCGGCGCGCTCCGCCGCGTCGTCCGGGACCGGCCGCCGGGTCAGCGCCTTGCGCAGGCCCGAGGCGAGCTTCTCGCGATCGAACTCCTGGCGGTTGCCGTCGCGCTTGACGACGACCAGGCGGGCGGCCTCGACCCGCTCGTAGGTGGTGAACCGGGTCTGGCAGGCCTGACACTCACGGCGGCGGCGGATCGTCGCCGCTTCGTCGAGGTCGCGCGAGTCGACGACCCGCGTATCGCGTTCGCCGCAATGTGGACAGCGCATCCAGACTCCGATCGCTCCACCACTACCGCTTGTGGTGTGCGTCGATCATACCACTAGATACGGTGGTCCCGGCGACGTCGGACCGCGCAGTCCCCAGGCCCCGTCAGGCCCGCCGCTGCTGGAACCGGTTCGCCGCGTCTGCCGCGGACAGGTCGGCGGCGGCCTTCGCCTGGTGGCTGATCGCCTCCCGGGCGTGGAGGACGTTCAGGTAGCCGCGCTTGATCGCCGTCTGGGCCTCGATCTCGCGGGCGCCGGCGCGGGCCGAGGTCTGGATCACCCGACCGTGCTCGACCATCTCGAGGGCCCGCCCGGCGCGTTCCAGCTCGGCCACGATCTCGTCCCGGATCCGGTGGCCGTCCGTCGGCGGATGGAACGCTCGCGCTTCGTCCGCATAGCGGCCAACACCCTCGATGGAGGCGGCGATGTCGTCGCCGATCTGGTCCGCGCCCAGCTGGCCGCGGCGCACCGCGTCGACGCGCGCCGAGACTTCCGCCAGCGACGTCTCGGCCCGACGTGACAGGTCGTCCACCTGCCGCCGGAAGCGTTCGACGTCGCGCGTCGCGGCGAGGAACCGGCCGGCCCGCCGCAGGACGAGCGCGAACAACCCCGCCAGCAGGAAGAAGGCGAGGAGCGGCAGGACGAGCAACGGCTGCATCGGACGCCCGGACCCAGTCGACCCCGACCCGCCCGGCGCCTAGCCGGCCTTCCGGGCCCGGAGGGCGGCGGTGATCGCGGGGGCGACCTCGAACAGGTCGCCGATCACGACGAGATCGGCGAACTCGGCGATCGGTGCGTCCGGGTCGCGGTTGACGGCGACGATCGTCTCGGCGGTCTGCATCCCGACCTTGTGCTGGATCGCGCCCGAGATCCCGAGCGCGAGGTACAGGGCCGGCTTGACGATCTTGCCGGTCTGGCCGATCTGCTGGGCGTACGGGATCCAGCCGGAGTCGACGGCCGCCCGGGTCGCGCCGACCGCGCCACCTAGCTCCGCGGCCAGCTCCTCGACGACCTTGAAGCCATCCGGTCCGCCGACGCCGCGACCGCCCGCGACGATCACCCGTGCCTCCTCGATCGGCGCCGCGACGCCGGCGGCCTCCACCCGGTCGACGATCGGGACCTGGGGCAGGGAGATCTCGCCCTCGGGGCTCGTCGCTTCGACCGCGCCCGCGCTCGCGGCGGGCTCCGCGGTCACGGCGTTTGGCCGGACCGTCACGATCCCGCGGTCGCCCGCGAGCCGGCTCGTCGTGGTCAGCTTGCCGCCGAAGACGCTCATCGACACGACCGGACCGTCGTCCCAGGTCACCGCGACGGCATTGACCAGGACGCCCCAGCCGGTCAGCGCCGAGACCACGCCGGCGACGTCACGACCCTCGGGGCCGGCGCCGGTCAGGAGCAGCGCGGGACCCTCGCGCCCGGCGAGCGCCGCGATCCGTTGGCCGACGATCGTGCCCGCGGCATGGTCGGCGGTGGCCGGCTCCGTCACGGCGAGGACCCGCGGGACGTAGCGGGCGAGCTCGGTCGCGGCGGGGCCGGGATCGGCGGCAACGACGACGCCCACGACGTCACGGCTGCTCGCGTCGCCCAGGGTCCGGGCGAGCGTCGCAACCTCGGCGCTGATGTTCGCCAGGCCGCCCTCACCAGTGAGCTCGCCGTGGACCCAGATCGGGCCGGTCGCGACCATCAGATGATCCTCCGCTCGGCGAGGAATGCGACGACCTCACGGGCCGCCTCGTCCGCCGGTCCACGGACCACGCGGGTCGCACCGCGCGGTGGCGGCGCCTCGGCCCCGAGGACCTGGGTCGTCGACGCGTCGCCACCCACCGCTCCGCCGTCACCCGCCACCTGCACGTCGGAGAGCGCCTTCGTCTGCAGGCTCTTCGAGCGAGCCGCCATGATCCCCTTGAGCGACGGGTAGCGCGGCTCGCCCAGGGCCTGGGTCGCGACGACCAGGGCCGGCATCGGCGCCTCGAGGACCTCGTAGCCGGTCGGCGTGATCCGCTGGACCCGAACGGTCCGCGCGCCGGGGTCCGGCTCGATCTTCGCGGCATACGAGAGGTATGGGAGGCCGAGCAGCGCCGCGATCCCGGCCGGAACGACGCCCCCGCCGCTGTCCGACGTGTCGGCACCGGCGAAGACCAGGTCGGTCTCGATCGCGCTCAGGGCCCCGGCCAGGACCCGGGTCGTCGACACGATGTCCGAGCCACCTAGCGCTTCGTCGCTGACGAGCACGCCGCTCGCCGCGCCCATCGCGAGCGCCTTGCGCATCGTGTCCGGCGCGCCGACGCCGGCCATCGTCAGGATCACGACCTCGCCACCGTGCGCCTCGGTGAGCTTCAGGGCGGCCTCGAGGGCGTACTCGTCGTTCGCGTTGACGACCGCCGTCGTCGCCGCCCGATCGAGCCGCCAGTCGTCGGGCCGGAGGCGCTCTCCGCCGGACGCGGTGTCAGGGACGGGCTTGACGAGGACGACGATTCGCACGAGTGGGCAGTCTCCTTGCGATTCTCGGATGCGTCCTCAGCGCGGGCTGGTCAGGGCCCTCGCGATGACCAGCCGCTGGATCTGTTGCGTTCCTTCGTAGAGCTGGGTGATCTTCGCATCGCGCATCATCCGCTCGACCGGGAACTCGTCGATGTAGCCGTAGCCTCCGAGGACCTGGACGGCGTCCGTCGTCACGCGCATCGCGGTGTCGCCGGCGACGAGTTTACACACGGCGGACCAGCGACCCGCGTCGCTCGCACCGGCATCGATCTCCGTGCAGGCCTTGTACAGGAGCTGACGCGCGGCCTCGGTCTGAGCGTCCATGTCGGCGAGCATCGCCCCGACCATCTGGAACTCCGCGATCGGCTTGCCGAACTGGGTGCGGTCCCGCGCGTACGCGGCCGCGACCTCGAGGGCGCCCTGGGCGATCCCCACGGCCTGGGCCGCGATCCCGGGCCGGCTGCGGTCCAGCGTCCGCATCGCGATCCCGAATCCGTCCCCCACCTCGCCGATCCGATTGGCGTCGGGGACGCGGACGCCGCGGAAGCTCAGCTCGGCGGTGGGGCTGCCGCGGATCCCCATCTTGTGCTCGATCCGCTCGACCCCGAAGCCGGGCGTGTCCTTCTCGACGACGAAGCAGGTCAGCCGGCGATGACGCGGCGTCTCGGATCCCTCCTCGTCGGTCGCCGCGAAGACGACGATCAGGTCCGCGACGCTGCCCTGGCTGATGAACCGCTTCGAGCCGTCGATCAGCCAGTCGCCGCTGGCCGCATCGCGCTGGGCGCGGGTCCGGGCGGCCGCCACGTCGGAACCGGCCTCGGCTTCCGTGAGCGCGAACGCGATCAGGTGTTCGCCCGAGGCGAGGTCCGGGAACCAGCGTGCCTTCTGCTCGTCGGTCCCGGCGAGGAGCAGCGGCAGGCTGGCCAGCTCGTGGACCGCGAGGATCAGGCCGCTCGTCGCGCACACCCGGCTGATCTGCTCCACGGCGAGGCAGACCGTGAGGAGGTCGCCGCCCAAGCCGCCATAGGCCTCGGGGTACGGCAGGCTGAGGACGTCGTGGCTGGCGAGGAGCGCCTTGACGTCCCACGGGAACTCGGCCGTCCGGTCGATCTCCGCCGCGCGGGGCGCGATCTGCTCGTCGGCCAGGACGCGGACGGCGTCGCGCAGAGCGGCCTGGTCCTCGGTCAGGCGGTACGGCATCGAGCCGATCGTAGCAGCGCGATGTGGAAGCGGCCGACGGCTGGCCGCCGGGGTACAGTGGGCCGACGCGGCGAGCGGCGCCCGGGGGCCCGCTCCAGCCGCCGAGGACGGCCTCATGGACCAGCGGACCCAGCTGCTCATCCTCGCGGTGGCGTTGACGGTCGCGATCATCGCGACCCTGTTGATGCTGCGCCGCCAGCGGCGCGACCGCGAGGTGGGAACGGGCGAGAGCCTGTACGCGACCTCGTCCGAAGGTCAGAAGCGCTGCCCGAGCTGCGGTGCGTACAACTCGTGGACCGACCGGAACTGCGTCAACTGCGGACGGAAGCTGCCCGGCTGACGATCAGCCGCTGATCTCGGCGCGTTCCGCCACGATCGCGGTCACGAGGAGCGAGCCCACGAGCCAGACCACCACGAGGGCCAGCGCGGCGTTCGGCTCGAGGCGCGCGATGGCCGCGGCGCCGCCGCCGCCGCCGAGGCCCCCCGCCCCCGTCGCGACCGCGGAGTTGGCCACGGTGAACGGCAGGACCTTCACGATGTCGGGCAGGAACAGCCGCGCGAACGACTCGCCGAAATACAGGGCGATGCCCGCCCCGATCCCAGCGAGCTGGCTTCGGGCCAACGTCGCGATCGTGAACCCGAGCGCGGCCTCTTCGATGATCGCCAAGGTGCCGCGGGCGATCTGCTCGGGCAGCCGGCCGAGCGTCGCCGGATCGTCCATGCCCGTGGTGGGAACGCCGGCCAGGGAGGCCCCCACGACCGCGGCGCCGATGCCCACCACGAAGACCACGAGCAGGCCCACGGCGATCACGAGCGCGACCGCGGTGAAGGACACCAGCAGGTAGCGGCTCCGGCTCTCGCCTCGCGCGACGGCGTTCTTCAGCGTCCCCCACGTCCATTCCGAGCCCGCGATCGCCGCGCCGTAGGTCACCGCCAGGAGCCCGCCGAGCCCGAGCAGGAACGCCAGGATCGAATCGTAGGCAGCGGGGAACGTGACGAGCGACAGCGCGGCCGCGCGCTGTGCCTCCGATCCGCCGGTCCGGTTCGCCGTGGCTCCGACCGCCAGCATGATCAGGACGAGGAGGCCGGCGAGGAGGCCGAAGGTGACGAACGTCGCGAGCCGCCGCAGCAGCTTCCGGACACCCGATGCGAAGAGCCTCATCGCGGCCCCTCGCGATCTGCCCGACTCGGCGGTGGTTTGCTCGCGGCTTCCGCTCCGGCGACGCCGAAGGCCGGACCCGGCCCGTCGGCGGCGGCACCGCCACCGGTGAGCTCCAGGAACAGGAGCTCCAGGTCGTTGC
>DASSHB010000046.1:0-33022 GCA_035693125.1 Candidatus Limnocylindrales bacterium
CATGGATCGGCTATCGCCGCCACCCGGTCACGATCGTGCACGAAGGCTGGGCCCTCGACCTGCCGGGCTCGTTCACCGGCACGCGCACGGCCGAGGAGTGGTCGGGTGGGGAGTCCGGCCGGACGATCACGCTGGCCGGCACGCCGACCGACCTGTCGGCGGAGCAGTTCATCCGCCAGGTGGCCGGCCACCTGGGCCACGACGCGATCGAGCACGAGGACGGGCCGATCCGCGGCCGCGCCAGGCTGTCCTCGGACGCCTCGTCGGGGGTCGAGGTGGCGACGGTCGAGGGCTATGCCGCGATCCGTGGCCGCGGCGCCGCGATCAAGGTCGAGATCGACGACCCGCAGGATTGGAAGTGGGCGCTCGACACGTGGCGGGGGCTCCGCCCGGCATAGCGCGAGGGGTCGTCCCGGTCCGGACGGCGTCCGCGTCTCGTTCCTGTCACGCGGGGCATCCCCGCCTGTCGGCTGGACGTCGGCGCCTCGTTTCCGTCTGGCGGGTACGTCCGACGCCTCCGGCCGCCCGAGGGACGGGATCGGTCACGATGGCCCGCCTGGGGGAGATCCCGGCGAGGCAGACGTCAACCCTCCTCCTTGGACGGGAATCCCGATCCAATGTCGTCAGACGTACCTGCCTCGCGGGAATTCCGCTGCGGCCCGGTGACGGCCGATCCCGTCGCCCTGTGACAGGCGAGCTGTCACCGGTCGCGGCTAAGGTTCTCGCGTGCAGTTGATCGACGGACGGCCGGTCTACGCCGCCACCGATCTGGTCGCCTTCCTCGCCTGCGAGCACCTGACGCAGCTCGAGCGCGCGGCGCTGGCGGAGCTCATCAAGCGGCCGATGCGGGACGATCCCGAGCTGGACATCATCCGCAAGCGCGGGTTCGAGCACGAGCGGCGCTTCCTTGATGATCTCGTGGCGAGCGGACGGACCACGGCCACGATCCAGCTCGACGGGTCGATCGCGGACGATGGAGAGCGGCTGCGGGCAGCCCAGGCCGAGACGGTCGCGGCGATGCGCGCCGGTTCGGACGTGATCTACCAGGCCACGTTCTTCGACGGCACCTGGCGCGGGCATGCCGACTTCCTCCTCCGCGTGGACGACGAGTCTCGGCCGTCGGCCTGGGGGAGCTGGCACTACGAAGTCGCGGACACGAAGCTCGCTCGGCACGTCAAGGCCAGCGCGGTTCTCCAGATCTGCACGTACGTCGATCTGCTCGAGGCGCTCCAGGGTGTCCGGCCCGAATGGATGCACGTCGCCCTCGGCGGCAGCGCGCGAGAGGTCGAGCGACTGCGCGTCGACGACTTCCTCGCCTACTTCCGGAGCGTCCGGCGGCGGTTCCTCGCGACGACGGAGTCCGGCGACCCGCCGCTGTTCCCGCCACGTACTTACCCGGAGCCGGTCGAGCACTGCGACGTCTGCCGCTGGGCGGCCGAATGTGCCGCCCAGCGCCGGGCCGACGACCACCTCAGCCTCGTTGCCGGGATCAGCGCGCGCCAACGACGGGCGCTCGCGGCGCGCGGTGTGGACACCCTGGCCGGACTCGGCCGGCTCGAGCTTCCACTCGATCCGCCACTGGAGGGCACGAGCGCCGGCGCCCTGACGCGGGTCCGCGAGCAGGCCCGGATCCAGCTCGAGGGTCGGCTGGCGGGCGACCACCGCTACGAGCTGCTGCTGCCCGGCCCCGGAGCCGAGCTGGAGCGAGAGCGCGGGCTCGCGACGCTCCCGGAACCCTCGCCGAGCGATCTCTTCTTCGACATCGAGGGCGATCCGTACGCGTTCGACGACGGGCTCGACTACCTCTTCGGCGTCCTGGAGATGGACGGCACCTTCCACGCGTTCTGGTCGCGCGACGAACGCGGCGAGTTCAGTCCCGCCGGCGAGCGGCACGCCTTCGAGCAGCTGGTCGACTTCGTGACCGAGCGGCATCGGGCCGACCCGACGCTCCACGTCTACCACTACGCGCCGTACGAACCGACCGCGCTCAAGCGGCTGATGGGTCGCTACGGGACGCGCGAGGACGAGATCGACCGCCTGCTCCGCGGCGGGGTCCTCGTCGACCTCCTGCGCGCCGTCCGCCAGTCCCTGCGCGCCTCCGTCGAGAGCTACTCGATCAAGAAGCTCGAGCCGTTCTACGGCTTCGAACGCGAGGTCGACCTGCGGGACGCGGGCTCCAGCATCGTCGCCTTCGAGGAGTGGCTGGAGCTCGGCGAAGGCGACCGGCCGGCGTCGGACCACCTCGATCGGATCGAGCGCTACAACCGCGACGATGTCATCAGCAACCGGCGGCTCCGCGACTGGTTGGAGGAGCGGCGGGTCGAGCTTGGGCTCCGGACCGGGCAGGAGGTTCCGCGGCCCGCCGACCTCGAGCCCGAGCTCCCGGAGGACCTGACCCGGGAACGCGCCCATGTCGATGACCTGGCGGCCCGCCTGACGCTGGGTGTCGCGCCCGACCGAGCCGATCGCTCCTCCGAGACGCACGCCCGGTGGCTCCTCGCCCAGCTCCTCGGCTGGCACCGCCGCGAGGACAAGTCGATGTGGTGGCAGTTCTTCGAGTGGATGAAGCAGTCCACGCCCGCCGAGCTGGTCGAGGAGTCGGAGCCGATCGGCCGGCTCGAGCCACTCGAGCTCATCGAGACGGACGCGAAGGGTCGCGAGACGTGGCGCTACCGATTCCCCGACCAGGAGCTCGACCTTGGCCCGGACGGCGTGTACGACCCGGCCAAGGCTCACGAACGACCAAACGACTCGCCGTTCACCTGGGGGGCTGGCGACGTGGTGCGCCTGAACCTCGCGGCGGGCACGGTCGATCTCCGCCGTCCGTCCGGCGAGCCACACCCAGAGTCGATCGTGCCGCTCAACTGGTTCCGGACGCAGGACCACCAGGAATCGCTCATCCAGCTCGCCGAGTGGGTGGTCGAGCACGGGATCGACGGGGACGGACCGCACGAGGCGGCGCGAGCGCTGCTTCTGGGCCGTCCGCCGCGTCTCGGTCAGGCGGACGGTGCGCCGATTCGCCGCCCGAGCGAGTCCGACCTCGAGGCGGCGGTCCGGTCCGGACTGAGCCTCGACCGGACCACGCTGCCGATCCAGGGCCCGCCGGGCAGCGGCAAGACGTACAACGGCGCCCGGATGATCGTGGCGCTGCTCGCTCGCGGGAAGCGGGTCGGGATCACCGCCACGAGCCACAAGGTGATCGGCAACCTCATCCGCGAGGTCCAGGCTGCGGCCGCCGACCCCGCGACCGTGGGCGCGCTCACGGCGGATGTCCGGATCATCCAGCACGGACCGGCCGACAAGGTCGTCGAGCACGATGACGTCGTCCGGGCGAAGGACGGCGCGGACGTTCGGGCCCGGCTCGATGCCGGCGTGTCGAACCTCGCGGCGGGAACCACATGGCTGTGGGCGTCCCGCCGGATGATCGATTCCGTCGACGTGCTGGTCGTGGACGAGGCCGGCCAGATCTCGCTCGCCAACGTCGTCGCGGTCGCTCGCGCGACGAGCAGTCTCGTTCTCCTGGGCGATCCGCAACAGCTCGACCAGCCGCTCCGCGGGTCCCATCCCCCTGGGGCCGATCGTTCGGCGCTGGCTCACATCCTCGACGGCCAGGCGACGATGCCCCCGGATCGCGGCCTGTTCCTCGAGCGGACGTGGCGGCTTCATCCCGATCTGTGCGCCTACACGTCGGAGGCCTTCTACGACGACCGGCTGGAGCCCGAGCCGGACCTCGGCCGGCAGCGGCTCGCCACGCGGGTGAGCCTGGTCGCGGGGACTGGCCCCCGACTGCTCGAAGTCCCGACGGCCGGCGCGGACAACGAGTCGCCGGATGAGGCCGAGGCTGTAGCCGCGCTGGCTCGGTCGATCGTCGACGGTGGAACGACCTGGACCGACCGCAAGGGCACCTCGCATCCGGTGACGTGGGACCAGGTCCTGATCGTCGCCCCGTACAACGCCCAGGTGGCTGCGATCTCCCGGCTGCTGCCGGCAGGAGCGCGGGTCGGGACCGTCGACAAGTTCCAGGGCCAGGAAGCACCGATCAGCATCTACTCGATGACGTCCTCCACCCCCGAGCTCGCGCCGCGCGGGCTCGAGTTCCTCTACAGCCGGAACCGGCTGAACGTCGCCACGTCGCGTGCGCGCTGCATCGCCGTCGTCGCGCTGTCACCGGAGCTGCTCCATGTCCGTGCGCGCAACCCCGCGCAAATGCGCCTGGCCAACGCGCTCTGCCGGCTCGCCGAGCTCGCGACCCCGGCGGTCGGCCTCGACCCGCCGCGAACGTCTTCGGGAGGACGCGCTCGGCCAGCCGTGCTGACGCTCGGGCTGTGACCCACTCCACCTCGCCCAGGTCCTGCTCGAGTCGGTTGCAACCCGGGCGACGTCGCGGCCAACGCGCTCCTGAGCCCCGGCGCCTCGAGCGTCGAGCGGACCCGGATCCAGGGTGTCGCCGACGGGGCTGACCTGGTCGACGGCTCAGCTCGGGCTGACCGATCCGCCCAGCTCGCGCACGATCCACTCGGCCAGGACGCGGGCGCAGGTCTCGACCTCGTCGAGGGGCACGAACTCGTCCGCGCTATGGGCCACCCTCACGTCGCCCGGGCCGAAGATCACGCACGGCGTCCGCCCGACGTTGATGAACAGCCGCATGTCGGCGCCGTAGGGCTCGCCGAGGAGCTTCGGGCGACGGCCGGTGACCGACTCCGCGACGTCGGCCAGGCCCACGGCGAGCGGATGGTCCGCGGCCACGGCGCCCGAGCCGAAGCGGCCACCGACGATCTCGACGGTCGCCGGGTGCTGGCGCAGGAAGGCGTCCGATTCGTTCGCGTCGTCGATCGCTCGCATCAGGTCGCGGGCTGCGTCGGCCGGCGACTGGCCCAGGCGTACGCCGTAGCGGCCGTCGACGACGACCTGGTCGAGCACGGTCGACGCCCACTCCCCTCCCCGGACGATGCCGACGATCGTCGGGTACGGCAGACCCAGCGCGGTCATCAACGGGTTCGTCTCCGCGGCGTTGCGGGCCGCCTCGTCGGCCTCGAGCGCACGCAGGAGGAGGTACAGGTTGTCGAGCGCGGACACGCCCTCCCGGCGCTGCGACGCGTGGGCCGCGCGACCCGGCACGGTGAGCCGGAAGGTGATCGCGCCGGCGTGGGCCACGACGACGTCGAGCGTCGACGGCTCGGTGATGACCGCCAGGTCGCCGATCGCGCCGGCTCGGATCGCCGCGAGCGTGCCCTGGCCGCCGTCCTCCTCGCCGGGCACGAGCGCGACGAGGACCTCGCCATCGAGGCGGTCCGCGGCGCCGGACGCCACGAGCGACCGGACGGCGGCGACGATCGCGGCGACACCGCCCTTCATGTCGCACGCCCCACGGCCATAGAGCCGTCCGTCGCGGACGTCGGCCGCCCACGGGTCGCTCGTCCAGGTCCCGGGGTCGCCCGGCGGGACGACGTCGAGGTGCCCCGACAGAACGATCCGCCGACCTCCCGGCCGACCGATTCGCCCGAAGACGATCGGCAGCGCGGTCCGGCTGGTCTCCTCGCCTGGCCAATCGGGGTCCGCCCGGGCCTCGGCGGGCTCCGGCGAGATCGTCTCCACGGTGGCACCCGCGGCCGCCAGCCGCCGGGCCGCCTCGGCCGCCACCGCCTCCTCACTGCCGGTGATGCTCGGAAGGCGAACGAGAGCCCGCAGGTCGTCGAGGAGCGCGTCGCGGTCGATCGCGGCCGGCCTGAGAGCGCTCATCCGCGCCGGAGTGGGCGGGTCAGGCAGGTCGGCCCGCCGGATCCGTTCTCACCGACCTCGGCGAGCGGGACTGCGTGGACCTCGACCCCGGCAGCCTCGAGCGCCCGACGCGTGACGGGATTGCGGTCCGCGACGACGACCACCCCCGGCCGGACCGCCAGCACGTTGCAGCCAAGGCTCGGGTATTCGTCCTCGGGCACCTCCACGAGGCGGATCCCGAGCTCGCCCAGCCAGGCATGGAGGCCCATCGGGAGCAGCGGCAGGAAGACGACCGCCAGGTCGTCGCTGACCGGCGAGATCACCGACATCAGGTGGACGAGCTCCGACGGTCCCTTCCAATACGGCACGTCGACGATCCGGACGTCGCCGCCCACGAGCTCCCCGAGCTGGCGGGCGCCCGCGTCGTTCGTGCGCAGCGTCCGGCCGATCACGAGGAGGTCGTCGCGAAGCCAGACGGTGTCGCCGGCTTCGACCGTGCCGGGGGCCTCGATCCGGCCGGCGATCCGCGCGCCGCGCGCGGTCAGCCAGTCCGCGACCACGGCCGGTTCGCCGCCGCGGTTCGGCTTCCCGGGCCGGAGCGGGATCGCCCCGTCGCCCGCAACCAGGAGCGGATCGAAGACGTACACGAGGTCCGGATCGTCATGGTCGTCGGCGCCAAGCTGGTGGACCCGGACGCCGAGCCGATCGAGGACGTCCACGAGGCCGTCGTGCTCGCGGCGCGCCTCGTCGAGGTCGACCGGGCGCAGGAAGCCGTGGCGGTCGTCGTCGAACGCGTGGGCGAACGCCGTGCCGGGGCGCTGGACGAGGACGTCGCGGAGCGGCGCGGTCGCGCTGCGGACGCCGAGATGGACGGTCGTCGGGATCACCGGCCGAGGATAGCGGCGGCCCTCCTTCCCGACCGCCCGGCGGCGCAGTACGCTCCGCCGATGAGCGGATATGCCGCGTCGGCCCGGATCGTGGCGGCGAGCCCGCGGGTGATCCGGCGGGTCGGGCCCGCGCGCTCGCAGGGGGAACCGGTGGCGGCGGCGCGAGCGGTGATCGTCGATGGCGCACTGGCCCCGGCACCGGCCGCGCCGATCTCGATCGGCGAGCGCTGTGGCCGCTTCCGCGACCGCTGGTCGCAGCTGACGTTCTTCCTGACCGACGCCGACTCCTGGCGCTGACCGGCGGTCAGGCCGGGGCGGCTCCGAAGCGGTCGGGGCGCAACGCGGCGGGGAGGGCTGACGGGTCGTCGGCGAGGATCGCCCCCGCGAGCAACCGGGCCGTGCCAGGTCCGGTCGAGATCCCCCACGGCCCGTGGCCGGCGGCGATCCACAGCCCATCGACCCCGGACACCCGACCCACGAGCGGCCGCCCATCGAGGCTGACCGGCCGGGCGCAGTGGCGAAGGCCGACAACCTCCGCGGCCGCCAGCGCCGGGACGTAGCGCGAGCCCACGTTCCGCAGGTGCGTCAGCCACGCCTGGGGCTCGGGCTCGGCGGGCAGGAAGGTCGATCCGAGCGCGCTCGAGCCGGCACCCGGCACGAGGCTGAAGTCGACCAGCTCGTCGCGCGGGGCGATCTCCCCGACCGCTCGCTCGCCGCTGCCGGGCTCGATGTCGATGTCGATCGCCTCGAGGCCATGGCGCGGTGCGCCGGCGAGGCGGACGGACGCGACGACCCCCCAGACCGGCCGGATGGGCCGCCAACGGCCGCTCGGATCGACGAGCGACGAGGTCCACGGTCCGCCGGCCAGGACCACGCACCCCGCGGGTTGGAGCCGGCCGTCGGGGCCGGTCACGCCGGCGACGCGGTCAGCGGTGCGAACGGCACGGACGTCGGCGCCGAGGACGACCTCCGCCCCGAGGGTCCGGGCCCACTCCGCAAGCGCCATCGTCGCCGCACCGGGACCGACGGGGAATCCGACCCCGAGCCGGCAGACCGTCAGGTCGCGGGCTAGTCCCGGCTCCAGGCTCGCGAGTGCCGGGCCGTCGACCACTTCCGGTCCGGTCGCCGGCCAGGCCGCCGCCCAGTCGGCCGCGATCCGGGCCGCCAGGGGCGCGTTCCGGCCGACATACAGGAGCCCGGCCGGCTCGGCGGGGAACGGCAGCCGGCCGGCGGCGGCGAGCGCCCGGTACTCCGCGAGCGTGGCCCCGTACAGCTCGCCGAGCACGGAATCGAACGGGTGCTGGACCAGCCCGGAGTTGCGACCGGACGCGCCGGCCCCGATCGCCGTCCGCTCATACACGCGGACGCGCAGCCCGGCCTCGGCGAGGAACGCCGCCAGCGCCGCCCCGACGATTCCGCAGCCGACGATCGCGACGTCGGGCGCGGGCCGGTCCGCGCTCACCCCGCGCCGGAGCCGGCCATCCGCGGAGCGGTCGCGGCGATCCGCTCGAGGGCGTCCAGCAGCCGATCGATCTCGGCGGCGGTGTTGTAGTGGGTCAGCCCGATCCGGACCACGCCGCCGCCGTCGAGCAGGCCGAGTCGCTCGATCAGCCCCGTCGCGTAGAAGTCGCCGTCCCACACCGCGATCCCCTCGGCGCCGAGCGCTTCCGCGACCGCGCGCGGCGCGATCCCGTCGAGGCGCAAGGCCGCCGTCGGCGTCCGCTCGTCGAAGCGGGCCCGGTCGCGGATCCCGTAGAAGGTCAGCCCGGGAATGCCGTCGAGGCCGTCGACCAACCGCCGGAAGAGCCCCATCTCGTAGCGCCGGATCGCGCCCATCCCCGCGACGATCCGCTCCCGGCGGGACGCATCCGCGCGGGCGTCCCCGTAGGCGCCCCCGACGCCGGCGAGGTAGTCGACCGCCGCCGTCACGCCGGTCAGGCCCTCGAAGTTGCCGGTCCCGGTCTCGAACCGGTCGGAGGCGGGGCGGAGCTTGTAGGCCGGCAGCCGGTCCAGCAGCTCGGCCCGGCCGTAGAGGACGCCGGCATGCGGCCCGAAGAACTTGTACGTCGAGCAGGCCAGGAAGTCCGTCCCGACCGCCTGAACGTCGAGCGCCAGGTGGGGCGCCGCATGGACCGCGTCGACGTAGGTCCACGCCCCGACCGCGTGGGCGCGGCGGACGATCTCGGCCACGGGATTGATCGTGCCGACCGCGTTCGACGCCCAGCCGACCGCGACGAGCTTCGTCCGGGGTCCGAGGATCGCGTCGAGGGTGGCGAGATCGAGGGTTACGTCGTCGGTCCGGATGTCGACGGTCCGGACGACGAGCCCGCGGTCTGCGGCGATCGCCCTCCATGGCCCGACGTTGCCCTCGTGGTCGAGGATCGTCACCACGATCTCGTCGCCGGGCTCCATGGTGGCCGCGATCGAGCGCGAGACATGGAACGTCAGCGAGGTCATGTTCGCGCCGAACTTGATCTCGTCGGCCGAGGCCGCGCCGAGCAGGTCGGCCATCGCCTGGTGGGCCTCGTGGACGCGCTCGTCGGACCGACGGCTCGTCAGGAACGGCCCGTCGTGGTTCGCGTTCGAGGTCCGGTAGTAGTCGGCGATCGCGTCGATCACCGTGTCGGGGACCTGCGTGCCGCCGGGCCCGTCGAAGAGGGCGACCGGCCGGCCCCCGTCCTCGATCGACAGCGCCGGGAAGCGGCGACGAAGGGCCTCGACGTCGAACGTGGTCATCGGTACCTCGGACTGGAGAGACGGGCAGGCGGATCGTACCCGTGGCACAGGTCCGACAGGGCTCCGCAGGGCGCGCGACTAGATCGTTGCCTTGTCAACGATCGCCGAAGCGGGGTACGATGTCGGGGACATGTCAGCGTCGAGCGCACCCGCCCGCCCCGAGGCGCCTACTGCCGTGCCCGCCGGGCCGGCCGCGATCGCCGAGGCGCCCGGGATCAACGCCTGGCGCACGTTCCTCCACGCCCACGCCCGGGTGACGCGACGGCTGGACGAGGAGCTCCAAGCCGCCCACGGCCTGTCGCTCGCCGAATACGACGCGCTCCTCCAGATCGCCCACTCGCCGGGCCGGCGGGTTCGGATGAACGTCCTGGCCGAGCGAGTCGTCCTGTCGCGGAGCGGGATCACCCGACTGGTCGATCGGCTCGAGGCGGCCGGATCCGTCGAGCGCCACGCCTGCTCGACCGATGCCCGCGGCCAGGAGGCGGTCCTGACCCATGCCGGCCTGACCCGCCTGCGCGACGCGGCCGACACGCACCTCACCGGCGTCCGGCGCTACTTCCTCGACCGGCTCGACGAGCCGGCGCTGGCCAACCTCGAAACGAGCCTGGGACTGGTCGCCGACCCGCTCGGTCCGGAAGGCCGCCCGGTCCACGAGGGTTGTCCGCCGTCGGAGGCCTGACAGGTCGGTCGTGACCGGACGGCTGCGGACGGGGACGAGCGGCTTCGCGTATCCCGACTGGGCGCCGCGCTTCTATCCGGCTCGGACGCGCGGGGCCGATCTCCTCCCCTTCTATGCCGCGCGGCTGGCCACGGTCGAGCTGAACAACACCTTCTACCGGCAGCCGAGCCCGGCCGCCGTCGACGCCTGGCTGGCCGCCACGCCGGCCGACTTCCGGTTCGCGGTCAAGGCCCAGCGGAGCAGCTCGTTCCGATCGCTCCAGCCGGACGCCGCGGCGAGCGTGGAGTGGCTGACGACCCCGCTCCGGCGCTTCGGCGCGCGGCTGGGCACCGTCCTGTTCCGGGTCCCGGAGAACGTCCGCCGCGACGACGCCCGGCTGGCGGGTCTGCTCAAGGCGTGGCCGCGCGATCTGCCGCTGGCCCTCGAGTTCCAGGACGCGACCTGGCACGTCGACGAGGTCTTCGCCGCCGCGGTCGGGGCCGGCGCGGCCCTCGTCGCGACGGATCGGGAGGAGGACGACGAGCCGCCGACGTTGCGGCGGACCGGTCCGTTCCTGTATCTCCGACTGCGCCGGCCGGACTACGACGCCCAGGAGCTGCGGCGCTGGATCGACCGGCTCGAGCCGTTCCTGGCCGACGGCCAGGATGCGTACGTGTTCTTCCGCCACGACGAGGTCGGTCGGGGCGCCGAGCTCGCCCTCCAGCTGCTCGAGCTGGGGCGCGACGCCGGCCTGGCGCCGCCGGCGGACGGTTAGCCGGTCGCGCGCGAGCCCTCGGCGGGGCCGAACGTGACGAGCAGGGTGAGGTCCTCGGTGATGTCGTGGAAGTGGTGCGGAACGGCCGTCGCCACGAACACGACGGTGCCCGGCTGGACGTCACGAACCTCGTCACCGACCGTGATCTTCGCCCGGCCGGAGACGACGTAATAGACCTCGTCCTCGCTGTGGGGGCGCTGGAGATCGGGCTGGCCGACCGCCAGGACGTACAACCCGACGCTCAGGTCGGGGACCGTCAGGAACTCCAGGTACGGTCGGTCGCCGGCGCGCTGCCGGGCACGGAGATCGTCGAGCTCGAACGCGTCCATCGGCCGAGCCTAGCAAACGCCCCGGGAACCGGACCACGGCCCCGACCGTAGGATGGGTCGATGGATCGCCCGGATCGGAGCAGCGCGACCTCGTGCCAGAGGAGCGCCGCGGCATGCGTGCTCGCGGCGATCCTCGTCGCCGGCTGCGGGTCGGCCGGTCCGACGCGAGCGCCAGCCGGAAGCGTCGCCCCCAGCCTGCCGCCGTCGGCCTCCGGACCGACCCCACCCACCGCCGCGAGCGCGAGCGACGGGCCCTCGGCCGGCACGGTGGCGTTCGATCCGTCGACCGTCAAGGTCAGCCTCGAGCCATACGTCGGCGGACTCTCCAGTCCGCTGGCGATCACGACGGCCGGCGACGGCAGCGATCGGCTCTTCGTCGCGGAGCAGGGCGGTCGGATCCGGATCGTCCGCGACGGCGCGCTCGTCGACCGGCCGTTCGTCGACCTGTCCGGCGAGCTGACCAGTGGCGGTGAGCGAGGCCTGCTCGGCGTCGCGTTCGCGCCGGACTATCCGACCGATCCCCGGGCGTTCGTCGACTACACCGATCGCGACGGGAACACCGTCGTCAGCTCGCTCACCGTCGATCCCGCCGACCCGGACCGCCTCGACCCGTCGACGGAGCTGCCGATCCTCCACGTCGAGCAGCCGTTCGCGAACCACAACGGCGGTGCGCTCGCGTTCACGCCGGACGGCTTGCTGCTCGTGTCACTCGGCGACGGAGGCAGCGGCGGCGACCCGCGCGGCAACGGCCAGTCGACCTCGACGCTCCTGGGCAAGATCCTGCGCCTCGACGTTCGGGCCAGCAGCGCCGATCACCCCTACGCGATCCCGCCGGACAATCCCTTCGCCGACGGCGCCGACGGGCGGCGCCCGGAGATCTGGCTGATGGGCCTGCGCAACCCCTGGCGGCTCAGCCTGGACCGGTCGACCGGCGACCTGTGGATCGGCGACGTGGGTCAGGGTGCCTGGGAGGAGATCGACGTCCAGCGTGCCGGCACGGCGGGCGGGACGAACTTCGGCTGGAACCGGATGGAGGGACGGCACTGCTACCAGCCGAGCGAGGGCTGTGACCGGGCCGGCCTGACGCTCCCGCTCACCGACTACGGCCACGACCAGGGCTGCACGGTCATCGGCGGCTACGTCGACCGTTCCGCGGCCGCGTCGGCGCTGCGTGGCGGCTACCTGTTCGGCGACTACTGCAGCGGCCGATTGTGGGCGATCGATCCGGCGAGCGATGCGCAGCGCGATCCGACCGTCGTGGGCGAGAGCGGGCTGAATCTCAGCGCCTTCGGCGAGGACGAATCGGGAGCGCTGTATGCGGCGGACATCTCCGGCGGGCGGATCCTGAAGGTCGTCGCGACGCGCCGCTGAGGGGCCGCCGAGCCGGGGCCCTGGAGCGCGGACCCGTTCCGTTCAGTCGATCGCGAACTCGACGGTCACCTCGACCGCGATCTCGCTCGTTCCCGACTCGACGGGCGTCGAGGCGTCCGACGCGGCCTTCGCCCGGAACAGCGCAATCGGACGGGGCGGACCGGGCGGGAGGGCGCCGCCCTCCGTGATCGACACCACGCGTCCGAGGGCCACGCCGGCCTCGGCCGCCAGCGTCTCCGCCCGAGCTCGTGCGTCACGAACCGCCAGCCGCCGGGCCTCGGCCAGCGCGTCGGTCGGATCGTCGAGCCGGAACGTCAGCCCATCGAGGCTCGTCGCGCCGGCCGCGAGGGCGGCGTCCACGAGCAGGCCGGTCGACGCGATCGAGCGGATCGTCGCCTCGACCGTGTTCGACAGCTGGTAGCCCGTGATCCGCTGGCTGCCATCCGAGTAGTCGCGGACGGCATCGAGGCTGAGCAGCGTCGTCCGGAGGTCGCGTGGCGCGACCCCGCCGGCGCGGAGAGCCGCCAGGATCGCGTCCATCGTGGACGCGGCCGCGGAGCGAGCGTCGGCTGCCGTCGGGCGGACGATGACGGCCCCCAGGCGGACGTCGGCGATGTCGGGCTGGACGCGGACGGCGCCCCGGCCGGGGACGGCGATCCGGCCGGCTGGATCTGGCGTGGGCACGCCGGTCAGGATCGCGATGCGCCGGCGACTCGTCAACCGCTCGGCGGGCGCCGTCACCAAACTGCAAGACGGCCGTGAGCCCGCCGCCCGGGTTCGTGACGGGTTCCCGGCGACGCTTCGCCCGTGCACGAACGCGTCCCAGTCCGCTCCACCGTGCCCGGCGCGCCGCCCGACGGGCGGACGGCATCGGCGCTCGCCTCGGCCCGCCTCGGCGACCCCGAGCTCCGCCGGGTCGTGGCTCGACGCCGCCTGGCGACGCACCGCTCGGCCCTCAGGCGCGAGATCGCCCGGACGCCCCGCGGTGGCGGGCGGAGGCGGCTCCAGCTCGTCATCGTCGGCGCGCTCGTCACGTTCCTCGTGGGATCGCTCCTCCTCGTCGGCGTCGCGGTCGTCGGCGTGACGGCCGCGGTCACGGTCCTGTCCCAGGACCTGCCCGATCCCACGAATCTCGCTGGACTCACCTTCGACCAGCCGACGGTCGTCTACGACCGGACGGGCAAGATCCAGCTCGGCCGGTTCCAGCGGGAGCAGCGCCGCGTCGTCACCTACGACGAGGTCCCCAAGCTCGTGGTCGATGCCACGACGACGGCCGAGGACCGCTCCTTCTGGCAGAACGAGGGCTTCGACCCGGCCGCGATCCTGTCGGCGGCCGCGGACAACGCCGCCGGCACGAGCGATCGCGGCGCGTCGACGATCACCCAGCAGCTGGTCCGGGCGCGACTCCTGCCCGAGGACGTGATCGCCCCGGGTGCGAACCGCTACCTCCGCAAGGCGAAGGAGCTGATCCAGGCGTCACGACTGACGTCCGCCTTCCCGGGCGAGCCGGGCAAGGAGACGATCATCACGGCCTATCTCAACGAGATCTTCTACGGCCACGATGCGTACGGGATCGCGGCCGCGGCCCGGATCTACTTCGGGGTCACCGATCTCTCGAAGCTGACGATCGCCCAGGCGGCCCTCCTCGCCGGGCTCCCGAAGTCGCCCTCGACCTTCGACCCGTACCGCTACGCGAAGCCCGACGCGAAGGGCCGGCTCGTCGTCCCCGCCACGGCGCCGCCCGTCGTGCGCCGCGACTACATCCTCCAGAACCTGGCCTCGTCGCGCTGGACCCATCCGTCCGCGGCGGACCTGGCTGCCGCCCTGGCCGAGCCGGTCGTCCTCCACGGCGACGTCCCGCTGGCGTTCAAGGCGCCCCACTTCACCTGGCAGGTCCGGCGCCAGCTCCAGCGCATCCTGGGTCCCGATGCCTCGATCGAGACCGGCGGCTACACGGTGATCACGAGCCTCGACTGGTCGGCCCAGAGCCTCGCCGAGAAGTGGCTGACGGCCGCGGTCATCGCGCCGAACCTCAAGCCGACCGCCTCCGCGAAGCTCCTGCGCTCGCTGAAGATCCCGTCCGCGGATCGCGGCTGGATCGCGGCGCTCCGCGGCAAGGACCTCCACAACGCGGCGCTCGTCGCGCTCGACTATCGGACCGGCGACGTCCTCGCCTATGCCGGCAGCGCCGGCTACTACCAGGACCAGCTGGCCAGCCCCAAGTTTGATCCGAAGTACGACGCCGCGGGTGACGGCACGCGCCAGCCGGGCTCGGCCTGGAAGCCGATCCTGTACGCGACCGCCTTCGATACGAAGGCGCTCACGCCGGGCAGCCTCCTGCTCGATGTGACGACCCAGTTCGGGAAGGGCTGGACCCCGCGCGATGCCGATCAGCTCGACCGCGGGCCCGTGCTCGTCCGGAAGGCCCTGCAGTATTCGCTGAACATCCCGGCGATCCGGGCCCTCCAGCGCGTCGGCAGTGACGCGGTCATCAAGAAGTCGGCCCTGTTCGGGATCCGTTTCGCGGGCGGCCCCAAGGCGTACGCCCAGGCCGGCCTGGCCGGCGCGATCGGCACGGTCGAGGTCCGGCCGCTGGACCTGACGTCGGGCTATGGGACGATCGCGAACGGCGGCCTCCGGGTCCCGCCGCGGATGATCCTCGAGGTCCGCGACCCAACCGGCAAGGTGATCTACGACGCGGGCAAGCCGCAGCCGAAGCGGGCGATCTCGCCCCAGGCCGCATTCCTCGTCAGCGACATCCTCCAGGGCAACACGGACCCGCGCCAGAACCCGATCTGGTCGGCCGCGCTCGAGATCACGAACGGCCCGGGTGGGACCCGCCGGCCCGTGGCCGTCAAGACGGGGACGGCCAACGACGCCCGGGACCTCGCCACCTACGGCTACCTCGCGCCGCCGAAGGATCCCGCGGCGCCGGGGATCGCCGTGGGCCTCTGGATGGGCAACAGCGACCACTCCAATCCACGGGCCGCGAAGCCGGCGACGTCGCTCACCGGCGCGGCCCCGCTCTGGCACGCGTTCGTCCGCGACCTGTCCCGCAAGAAGCCGGTCGCCTCGTTCAAGCCACCCAAGGGCGTCGTCCGAGCCCGGATCGACGCATGGACCGGAGGCCGGCCCGGGCCGTGGACGCGCGAGACGGTCAGCGAGTGGTTCATCAACGGCACCCAGCCCGGCGCCAAGGGCGCGGTGGATCCGCCCGGCCTGCTCTACACCCAGGCGTGCGGAGGCTGGCGCGTCGACCCGCTCAAGGCCGAGCTCGGCCCCACGGTCTGGGACCACGACGTGCTGAACTGGCTGGCCCGGGCCCGACGCGGCGTCGGCGTGACTGGGCCGTACGACACGCGGACGGCCTACTTCTGGGGCCGCAGCGGCTGGGGCGGGCCGCTCCTCGGGACGTGCGCCCCGAAACCCAAGCCCGAGAAGCCGCCCAAGGACGGCGGGCCGGGTGACGGTGGCGGTGGTGGCGGCGGCGGTCACGGGGGCGGCGGCGGTGGTGGCGGCCACGGCGGCGACCCGACCCCGTCGCCGACCCTCCCGACCCCGTGATCATCGACGGCGGCCTGGGCCGCTCGATCGTCCGCGGCGCGGGGTTCGCGATCGGCGTGGGGATCGTGGCCCTCGTGGCGCTGATCGGCCTCGCGGCGATCAACGTCCTGCTCCTCGTCTTCATCGCCGTCATCCTCGCCTCGGGCCTGCAGCCGATCGTCGCCTGGCTCCGGGGTCATCTCCACGTGGGCCGCGGGCTTGCGATCCTCCTCGTCTACGGGGCGTTCCTGCTGATCGTGGCCGGCCTCGTCCTGGTGGTCGTCCCGGCCGCGATCTCCGAGTTCGGCCGGACGCTGGAGTCCCTGCCGCCGTTCTTCGAGCGAGCGAGGACCTGGGCGAGCACGCTCCAGCCTGCCGCGCTGTCGCGCACGGTCGGCGCGCTGATCGACGCCGCGGCGCGGACCCTCCAGCCGTCCACCCCCGCCCCGGGACAGGTCGTCCAGGTGGGTCTCACCGTGGCCGAAGGGGTGACCTCGATCCTGACCCTGCTGACGGTCGTGTACTTCTGGCTGACCGAGCACGCCCGGCTCCAGCGCTACGCCCTGGCCTTCGTCCCGGAACGGCGGCGAGCGCGGGCCCGCGACGTCTGGAACAGCGCGGAGACCCGGCTCGGGATGTGGGTCCGCGGCCAGCTGATCCTGATGGCCTCGATCGGGATCATGGCCGGCATCGCCTACACGATCCTGGGCGTCCCGGCGGGGCTCGTGCTGGGCCTGTTCGCCGCTCTTGCCGAGGGCATCCCGATCGTCGGCCCGTTGATCGGCGCCATCCCGGCGGTCCTCATCGCCGCCACGATCTCGCCTCAGCTCGCCTTGACCGTCGCCGGCGTCTACCTGGTCCTGCAGCTCGTCGAGGGCAACATCCTCGTTCCGATCGTCATGCGCAACACGGTCGGGATCTCGCCCTTCCTCGTGATCCTGAGCGTGCTGATCGGCGGCGCGGCCGGCGGCTTCGCGGGGGCCCTGCTGGCCGTCCCGATCGCGGCCGCCGGCGAGGTCCTGATCGAGGGCCTCCAGGCACGCGAGGTGCCGGTCGCCCAGGACGCGTCCGCGATCGAGTCGACGCCGGACGAAGACAATGCCCCCGATCTGCCCGATCCCGAGGGGGAGCCGGCGTCGGAGCTTCGCCCCCGGCCGGCCCGCTAGGCCGGCAACCGGCCTGCCGCTCCAGCGCGGCGCACGAGCCGCTCAGATCCAGGAGCGCCAGTGGGCGATGCCGAGGATCGTCGCGCTCGACACGACCATCGCGCCGATGACGACGAAGAAGTTCGAGGGCTCGTCGAAGAACGCGAGCTTGAAGTTCATGCCCATGATCCCGGCCAGGATCACGCCCGGCAGCAGGATCGCCGAGATCAGCGTCAGGGCCTTCATCACGTCGTTGGTCCGCTGCGACACTCGGCCCAGGTAGAGGTCGAACGAGCCCACGAGGAGCTCCCGGGCGTTCTCGACGGCGTCGATCGCCCGCTCCAGCCGTTCGACGATCCCGGGCCAGACCGGGCCCAGGTCGGCCCGCAGCTCGAAGTCCGGCCGGCTCAGCGGAAGGAGCGCCTCGCGGTTCGGGGCGAGCGCCCGGCGGAGACGAGCGATTCGGCGCCGGAGGGCGAGAACGGTGTCGAGGAATCCGTCGCGGCCGCTCGCCCGGACGGCCAGCTCATCGAGCCCGTCGATGTCGCGCTCGATCGTCTCGATCTGCCGGAAGAACGAGGCGATCACCGCGTCGATGACGCCGGCCGTGAACGAGGCCGCGTCGAGGCGGCCCAGCTCGCGCTCCTCGGCGATCTCCTCGGCATAGGCGGTGACCGCCCCCAGCGCCCCGTCGTGGACGGTGATCACGTGGTTCGTCCCCACCACGATGTCGAGCTCGCGGCGATGGGCCTCGAGGTCGTCCGGGTCGACGGCGCCGATCGTCAGGACGACGCGCTCGGGAAGGCGCAGGATCCGCGATCGGCGATGGACCTGGCCCAGCTGGACCAACGCTCGGTGCTCGAGCCCGACCGTCTCCGCGGCCTGGGCGAGATCATCGGCGTCGCGTGAATCGATGTCGATCCACAGCAGCTGGTCGCCCTTGATCCGACCGGGCTTCCGATCCGCGAGGTCGATCTCGCGGTCGTCTCCGCCGGCCTGGTAGAGGGTCGCCCGGATCGTCAACGAACGAAGGCGAGAACCCCGGCGGCGACGGCCGCCGCGAGCGCAAGCACCCACTCGACGACCCGCATCGAACGGTCGTCGCGATCGACGTCCGTGGTCGGGAAGGCCGGTTGCCGCAACATCGATGCTGCTCCTGTTCGTCATCGCGCGCGACGTCACCACGGACGTCGACAGGCGAACCATCGCGGACGGGCGGTCGCAATCGCAGATGACCCGCCGGACCGGGCCGTATCACGCTCGTTGCACGTCCCAGCGCCGGGCCGCAAGGGCTCGACCGAGCTGTCAGATGGCTGCAAGGCCAGCCCGTCCGGCGGCCGGGCCTGCGTCGTGCGCCCCTGCCTATCGTCGACCGCCGTGGTCACCCGCGGCCACACGAGACGCCGAAGGGGTCGGCGTCCGGCAACGGAGGATCCCCTTCCATGATCAAACGAATGCTCCTCGCGCTCGCCTTCGCCGCCTCGCTCGGTGGCGCGGTCGCGGCGTGCAACACGCCGGCCGCCACGACCAGCCCGGCGGCATCGACCTCGCTTCCGACCAGCGCGCCGTCGGTCGACACCGGCGGCTCGGCCGGGACCGGCAGCTCGGAGACCCCGTCGGAGTCACTTCCGGTGCCGAGCGCTTCCTGACGGCCGCCAGGCAGCGACGCCTCGGGCTCCGGCCCGGGGCGTCGTTCCACGTTCGGGCCCGATCCGTCGGGCCCTGGTGCAATGCGGCTGCAATCCGCCTCTGGTCGGCAGGGAACGCGGCTGCAATGGGCGGAGCCGGATCGTCTGAGGCCGGCTCCGGCGTCGACGGGAGGATCCCCTTCGACATCGCGGCGATCGGGGACCGGGTCGGTCCGGGAGCACGTCTCACCGGCGACCGACCGTCAGGCAATGCGGCGCTGAGCGAGACGACGACGTCGACGGCGCCGCATTTGTCTGTCCGGCAGCGATGCCTCTCATTCCGGCCCGCGGCGCGATGACCAGCGGCCCCGGCCCAGCGGCTGACGTCGCCGACCCGGCCCTGCGCTGACAGATGGATGCAATGAGGAGGCGCGCCGCCGTAGTCGATCCGAGGAGGCGGCGGCTCGATGATCGCCACCGATCCCCATTCAGGGATCCAACGGGAAACCCAGTCAAGGGATGGAGGTCCTGAATCCATGAGTCTGATTGCTTGGATCGTCCTCGGCGCGATCGCCGGATACCTCGCCGGCTTCCTCGTCCGTGGTGACGAGGGTCTCGGCGTCATCGGTCACATCGTCCTCGGCATCGTCGGCGCCCTCGTCGGCGGCTTCCTGGCGAGTGTCCTCTTCAACACCAAGCCGATCGACGGCCCGCTCGACATCAGCTCGATCGTCGTCTCGGTCATCGGTGCGGTCCTCGTGGTCGTCATCGTCAACGCGGTCACCGGCCGCACGCGGACGGGTCGCGGCGCGATCTGACCCCGCCTACGGCACGGCTGTTTCGACAGCCCGCCGCCCACCGGACGCCCACCTGCCCAAGGTGGGCGTTCCGATTCTCTGAGCCCGACAGGAGGCAAGCAATGTCGAAGATCCTCGAAGCCGTCGATGTCTCGGTGCCGGTCCGGACCGCCTATGACCAGTGGACCCAGTTCGAGACGTTCCCGACGTTCATGGAGGGCGTGAAGTCGGTCAAGCAGCTCGACGAGTCCACGGTCCACTGGGTGGCCGAGATCGGCGGCCAGCACAAGGAGTGGGACGCGAAGATCACCGAGCAGACGCCGGACCAGCGGATCGCGTGGACCGCGACCGATGGCGCCCACAACGCCGGGGTCGTCACGTTCCACCGGCTCGACGACGGCCACAGCCGGGTGACCCTCCAGCTGGACGTCGACCCGGAAGGCCCGGTCGAGACCGTCGGAGACGCCCTGGGGCTCGTGAAGGGCCGCGTGAAGGGTGACATGGAGCGGTTCAAGGACTTCATCGAGCAGCGTGGCGGCCAGACTGGCGCGTGGCGCCGTCGGGTCGATCAGACAAGCGCCTGACCGACCGCTCGTCGCCGATGCCCGTCCGGTCCGCCGGGCGGGCATCGTCGCGTCCGGGCTCGGAGGCGGCCTCGGCGCGGGCCCGTGGCCGCCCGGGCGATGGTGGGCCAGGGCCGCGAGCGGTGGACTCCGTCCAATTGCCGATCGGCTGCAAGGGCCAGCCGGCGGCCCGGGGTTCGCGTGGGCCACGGGCGGAGGTAGGCTCGTCCCATGACCACGATCTTCATCGACGGCTCGGCGGCCCTCGCCCCGGACGCCGCAGCCCATCTCGCCCATCTGCCGGAGACCGGCCACGACCTGGTCCTCGTCGCGCCGGGGGACCACGCGACCGCCACCCAGGATCTGTGGGGGTCCCGGGTGACCGAGCTGCCCGCGGAGCCGCCACGCGGCTCTTGGTTCGTCACCTCCGACCCCGCGACCTGCTCGGACCGCCGGCCCGGGCTCCGCACCCTCCTGATCGCCCCGCGCGAGGAGGGTCCGCGACCGACCCGCTGTGACAGCCGGGCCCGCGACCTCCGTGACGCCGTGCTCGAGATTCTCGCCGCCGACGCGATGGCCTGAGCGCGACGCGGAACGAGACCGCTGCAACCCTCGCCCCCCGTCGGTTGACGCGCCCGTCAGCCGACGGCCCCGAGACTGGGTCCGCGGGCTTCCGACCACTGGGGGTCCGGGAGCCCGCAATTCCCCACCCGCAAGGGGCTGCCTGGGACCTCGCGACGGTGTTCGCGACGGCCCACGGTGTAATGCGGATGCAAGGTCCGGAGCCCCCCGCGAGAGGCCGACGGGCGGATCGATTTCGTAGCCTTCGGCTCAACATCGACGGCAAGCCTGTCGATCACAGATGAACCACCCGCGTGGAGGCGCTTGTGACGGGGCGCCTTCACCCCGATCCCGCGGACGCCCGGAGCCCCCTCCTCCGGGCGTTCCGCACGTCCAGGGCCAGGAATTCGCGATCGTCCCCTGGTCGGCCGTCGCCGGCCCCGCGGGGAGGGTCCCGCCGCACAGCAAGAGACCGGTGCCCGCCTCGCGGCGGATGCACCGGTCTTCGTCGACTGGATGGGGCCGGCCCGGGCCCGACGGCCCGCTCGGGCGCGGACCCGTGCGAGAGGGTCGCCGGCCCTAGCGGCTCGAACGACTCGAGCTCGTGAGCCGGATCTCGTTGTGGCGGTCGAACAGGGTGTAGCCCATCATCGAGGCGGGGATGAGGGCGAGGATCACGAGCAGCCGGCTCGCGCCGCCCAGGAGGAGCCCGAGCGCGAGCCCGAGCGAGAGCGACGTCCCGACGGCCAGGACCTCGTCCGATTCGCGTTGCATCGCCTGGCTGGCTCGCTCGAGCTGCGCGCCCGTGGCCGATGCCGCCTCGGGCAGGCGCTGGGCCGCGGTCGCGGCCCGATCGGCGACGTCGGACGCGATGCCCTTCGCGGTGGTCGCGAGATCGTCGTCGGTGGCGCTCGCGCGACTGGAGGCGTTCGGGGTGGTGGAGCTGGTCATGATTCCCTCCTTCGAATGGGGGTAGTGGGCCGATGGTGGGCGGCGGCGCGCCGCAATCGAGCGCGCTCGCCGGAGGCGCCGCTTGCAGGGACATGACAGCCGGGAACCTGCAATCCGCCTGACACGGCCCACCACTCGCGCGGACGTCGGCGCAAGGGTCCCGCGACTAGGTTCGCCACACGGACCGACCCCGGTTCGATCACGGGAGGTGCTGAACGTGGGTTACGAAGACACGAAGGCCGACGTCAAGGAGACGATGCGCGACATCGACAACAAGGCGAAGGAGACCTGGCGCAAGGCCGACGGCGAGGAGAGCCTCTCCGACAAGGTCGCCAACGCGGGCGACGACGTCCGGGACGCGCTCGGCAATGCCGGCGACGAGATGAACCGTCACCGTGACGACGATCTCGACCGCGGGACCGACCGCCCCGTCTGACCAGACCGCCCGCCGCGCGCGGGCCACGTGCGCTGAGCATCCGACGCCCCCGCGGGTCGACCCGTCGGGGGCGTCGCGTTGGCGCCCACCAAGCACGGAGGCCTCCTGACCCCTGCGATGGAGCCGAAAGACGATCCGGCACCGGCCGACCCTGCCCGTGCCTCGTTGGGAGGCACGCTGGACGCGATGACCAGCCACGTCTCGACCGAGCCACGCGCCAGGAGCCGCCATCCGGGCGGCCGTGCGAGCGCGAGCGGGCGCGAGCCTGGCGCCACGCAGGCGGCCGACCGATCCCGGCCGCGCGTCGCCGAACCGTGGCGACCCGTTCAGGCGGTCATCGACGTGATCCCCGAAGCGGTCCTGGTCGTGGCCCCGCGCGGCGGGCTCGCGCTGACGAACCGGGCGGCGGACCGCCTCTTCGCCGAGCGTCCGGTGGTCGACCGGGATGACCTCCTGTCCCGGTTCGAGCCCGTTGTCGTCGACCGTCCCGAGGCGCTGCCCGCGATCGACCGGGCTGAAGCGCGGGACGATTCGCTGATCGTCCGCCAGCGCAACCGTCCGAACCGCTGGTTCTCGCTGCGAACGGTCCCGCTGAGCGCCGCCCCGCCGTCGCTCCACGACCCCGAGCCGAGCGAGGGGCCGGGAGCGTCCGCGGAGCCGGGAGCATCCGCCGAGCCGATCGCCTTCGTCCTTCGTGACGTGACCGACACCAACGACCTGCGGCCCTTGCGCGAGGCGTTCCTCGGCCTCGTCTCGCACGAGCTGCGGACGCCGATCACGACGATCTATGCCGGCTCCACGGTCCTGGCCCGGGACCCGGCGCCGGCCGTGCCGGCGTCGAGGAGCCTCGCCCGCGACGTCAGCCTGGAGGCGGCTCGCCTGTACGACGTGGTCGAGGACCTGCTGGCCCTGGGCCGGATCGAGCGCGGCGTGCTCGACCCGCTCGCCGTCGCGGTCGGCGTCGACGGCCCGATCGAGGCGGCGATCCGGGTCGCCCTGGGCCGTCACCCGACGATGCGGATCCGGCGGCGCGGGCCGTCGCCATCACCGGCCGTCCATGGCGACACGACCTATCTCGACCAGGCGATCCGCGACCTGGTCCTTGCGGTCATCCGCCGGCCCGGCCAGCCCGCCGACGGCGCGATCGAGATCGAAGCGCGGCCCGATCGGCGCCGGCGGGAGCTCGTCATCACGATCCGCGACGAGGGTCCGGCCGTGGACGCGGCGGAGCTGGACACGGTCTTCGAGCTTGCGGAGGTCAGCCCGACGACTCGCCCCATCGGCGGGATCGGGCTCTACGTGGCGCGCCAGCTGGTCGAGGCGATGGGCGGGTCCGTCTGGGCCCGGCGGCGGGCGAGGGGGACCGGGCTGGAGCTCGGCCTCCGCCTGCGCCTCGCCTGAGCCCGGCGCTGCGGCCGGCGCGGCCGGAAGGCGCCGCGCTCAGCCGGTGCCGCTTCGCGTTCGTCGCCCCGTCGGGCGCCGCCGGCTGGGATTGGCCGGCCGGCCTCGCGCAGCATCGTCGCGCAGGCGGGCCCGGAGCAGGGCGACGACCGCTCGCTCCTCCTCCGGATCGGTCGCGCCCGGAGGCTCGTCCGAGTCTTCCGCGGCGCTGACGAGCGCCGACCGCAGGCCACCATCGAGATACGCCTCGACGACCGCCGGGTGGACGTACGCCGACCGCGCCACGGCCGCCGTGTTGCCGAGGTTGGCCGCTGTCGCTTCGATCGCGGCCGCGACGTTCCTCCGGCGCTCGCGGTCCGTGTCGCCGTCTCCGAGCGCGCTGAGCGCGCGCCAGGCCAGGACCGTCCCGGCCCAGGTCCGGAAGTCCTTCGCGCTGACCCCGGGGGCGATGGCCGCGAGGTAGGCATTGACGTCGTCCGAGGCGACGTCGTGCGGCTCGCCATCGGCACCGACGTACTGGAACAGCTCCTGGCCCGGCAGGTCGCGGCAGCGCTTCACGACGCGGGCCAGGCGCCGATCGCGAAGGCCCACCTCGTGCTGACGGCCCGCCTTGCCGCGGAAGCGGAAGCGGACCTGGGCGCCGTCGATCGTCGCGTGCCGGTCGCGCAGCGTCGTCAGCCCGAAGGATCGGTTGAGCTTCGCGTATTCGTCGTTGCCGACGCGGATCAGGGTCAGCTCCAGGAGCCGGACGACCGCGGCGATCACCTTCTCGCGCGGCAACCCCGGACGGGCCAGGTCGGCGTCCACCTGCTCGCGGATCGCCGGAAGCGCCTTCGCGAAGGCGATCAGCCGTTCGAACTTTGCATCGTCGCGGCGGGCCCGGAACCGACGGTGGTAGCGGTACTGCTTGCGGCCCCGGGCATCGCGGCCGGTCGCCTGCAGATGGCCGTTGGGCCAGGGGCAGATCCAGACGTCGGTCCAGGCCGGCGGGATGACGATCCCTCGGATCCGGTCGAGCGTCTCCCGGTCGCGGATCGTCCGGCCGTCGGCGGTCCGATAGGTGAAGCCCTTGCCGGCGCGGTGCCGGCTCAGTCCGGGCCGATCGTCGGAGCAATGGCGGAGGCCGGCGACCGCCTGCGGGGCCGGGCCGGGGACGGGTGTGGCGCTCATCGGCGCGGAGCGTCGGGGATCGTTCGTCGCGCGGACGCGCGCGGGTCGACGCTCGAGGGTCGCAGCCGTGTTGCAGCCGTCGTGATGCGTTCGTAGCACGCGGGCGACCCGGCGGGAGGCGGCCGGGATGACCGAACGGAGATGCTCCGGCTGGCCGCGAGCGCGCGGCTGCCCAGACGCCCTGGAGGACGCATGACCCCCGCCGATCCCAGCACGATCGACCCGGCCCAGCCCGCGCCGGACCCAGCCGCGGATCGACGAGCGCCGGCCACGGTCGCCGCGCCGGCCGGCGATCCGACGGCCGCCGTCCCGGACCCGGGCGCCATTGCCGAGCCTTCCGCGACTGGCGACCCTGCCGTCACTGCCGACCCTTCCGCCACTGGCGACCCTGCCGATCTCCCGATCGTGATGCGCGACGTCTCGCGCCGGTTCGACGATCGCGAGGTCGTCCGCGGGATCGACCTGACGGTGGCCCGCGCCACGATCCTCGGCGTCATCGGGCCGTCAGGCGCCGGCAAGACGACGACGATCCGGATGTTGACCGGCGCGATCGCGCCGTCCTCGGGCGAGATTGCCGTCCTGGGCAAGCCGCCGAAGCGCTTCTCCCGAAGGGACCGCGAACGGATCGGCTACATGCCCCAGACCTTCACCCTGTACGAAGACCTCACGACGAGCGAGAACATCGACTTCGTCGCGAGCCTGTTCGGGCTCCTCTGGCGGAGGCGCCGCAAGCGCGTCCGCGAGGTGCTGAAGCTCGTGGACCTGTGGGACGCGCGGAACCGCCGGGCCGGCCAGCTGTCGGGCGGCATGCAGCGCCGGCTCGAGCTGGCCTGCGCCCTCGTCCACGAGCCGGAGCTCGTGATCCTCGACGAACCCACCGCCGGCATCGATCCGCTCCTCCGCGGATCGATCTGGGAGGAGCTCCATCGGCTGCGCGACGCCGGGCGGACCCTGCTGGTCACCACCCAGCATGTGAGCGAGGCGGAGGAGTGCGACGCGGTCGCGATGATCGTGGGCGGCCAGATCATCGCCCTGGCCCCGCCCGACGAGCTGCGCCGGATGGCCACGAACGGCGACCTCCTCGACGTCGAGACGAGCTCGGTCTACGACGGCTCGACGCTCGTCGGCATGGAGGGTGTCGGTGAGGTGACGCAGGACGGTCCGCGCCACTTCCGCGTCGTGGTCGAAGATGCCGGGACCGCCCTGCCGCTCGTCGTCGAACAGGTCCGCTCGGCCGGCACCGAGGTCGAGTCGGCCCGCGAGCACCGCCTGTCCTTCGATGAGATCTTCGCGATCCTGGTCGCGCGCTATGAGGCGGGACGGCCTGCCGAAGACGGGGACGAAGGCCCCGAGGCGCCGGACGAGCGCGATCCGCGTGGCGAGCGGCGGGGTGCCGCGGCATGAGGCTCTTCAAGACCCTCACCCGCGTCCTGGCGATCGTCGGCAAGGAGCTGGTGTCGGTCGTCCGCCGGCCGGGCGCGCTCCTCAGCCTGGTGCTGGGACCGTTCCTGATCATGGCCCTCTTCGGGCTGGGCTACAGCGGCTATCGCCGGCCGCTGAACACCGTCGTCGTCATCCCGGACGGCTCCGGCCTGCCGACCGACGCGACGGTCTACCAGGACGTCGCCGGCGAGGGCCTCCACATCGTGGCCGTGACCCCGGACGAAGGCACGGCGATGCGCGATCTTGCGGCCCAGACCGTCGACGTCGTCGTCGTCGCGCCGAAGGACATCCAGGCCAAGTTCAAGGCCGGCCAGCGGACGCAGGTCGACGTCCGGGTGAACCTGCCCGACCCCGTCGAAAGCAGCTACACGATCTTCCTGGCCCGCGGTCTGGAGGCCGCCATCAACCGCCAGATCATCCAGACGGCCGCGGCCGAGGGCGAGGGCTACGCGATCCAGCAGGGTGCGACCGAGGTCTCCAAGCTGCCACCGGACGTGATCGCGGCGCCGGCCCAGGCGGTCGTCAACAACGTGGCGCCCGCGACCCCGACTGTCGTCCAGTACTTCGGGCCGGCCGTCCTTGCCCTGATCCTCCAGCACATGGCCGTGACCCTGATCGCGCTGTCCGTCGTCCGCGAGAAGACGAGCGGGCTGTTCGAGCTCTTCCGGATCTCGCCGATCACGACCGCCGAGCTGATCGCCGGGAAGCTGATCGCCTTCGCCCTGTTCGCCGGCCTGATCGCGCTGATCACGATCGGGGTCCTGATCGCCGGCTTCGGCGTCCCGAACCTGGCCGACCCGGCCTGGATCGCGCTCGTCGCCGGACTCCTGATCGCGTCGTCCCTGGGGCTCGGGCTGCTGATCGCGGCGGTGTCCGATTCGGAGCCCCAGACCGTCCAGCTGTCGCTCCTCGTCCTCCTCGCGTCGGTCTTCTTCTCGGGCTTCGTCCTGGCGATCGACGAGTTCAGCGAGCCGATCCGGAGCCTGATCTACGCCCTGCCGGTCGCGAACGGCATCCGCCTGTTCGAGGACTTCATGTTCCGCGGGGGCACGGTCGTGGGCTGGCAGCTGGGCGTCCTGGGCGGCCTGGCAGCGGCCTACATCCTCGGCGCCTGGCTGCTCCTCCGGCGGGTGATGGCCAGGGCCTAGCGGGCGGCGGCGGCGGCGTCGCGCCGCATCTCGACGATCCCGGCCCGGCTCGGCCCGTCTTCGTCCAGGCCGAGGATCCGGGCGTAGAGCGCCTCGTAGCCATCGGCCATCCGCGTCGCCGAGAAGCGCTCGATCACCGAGGCGCGGATGGCCGGACGGTCGAGCCCGGCGACGCGATCGACGAGGAAGGCGAGCTCGGTGACGTCGTCGCCGAAGAACCCGTCCTCGCCGTCGCGAATGATCTCGTCGAGGGCGCCCACCCGCCGCGCCAGAACCGGCGTGCCGCAGGCCAATGACTCGATGGCCACGAGGCCGAACGGCTCCGGCCACGAGCCGGGCATCAGGACGGCGTAGCTCGAGGCGAGCAGCGCGTCGCGCTCCTCGCCGGACAGCTCGCCGAGGAATTCCACGCGCGACCCGGCCTCGCGCAGCGCCGGCCGGAAGACATGCTCGTCGAAGTCCCGCTCCTGAGGGGTGGGCCCGACCTTGGCCGCGATCTTCAGCGGGCGGTCGCTCTGCCGGGCGATCTCGATCGCCTCGACGATCCCCTTCTCGGGCGTCACCCGGCCCACGAACACGAGATCGTCCGAACGGCGTCGCTCGAACGGCGCGCCGTCCAGGCTCAGGCCGTTGTGGACGATCGTCCAGTCGACGTCCGGGTGGACGGCGGCCTGCGACCTGCTGATCGCGACCTGCCCGCGCGGTTGGCCCGCGAAGGCATCCCGTGACCAGGGCAGGTCGAGCCGACCGTGCCAGGTGGCCACGCATGGGCGCGTCGTCGCCCGCTGGAGGAGCAGCGAATACCACTCGAGGTGGCTGTGGATCAGGTCGAACTCGCGCTCGCGCTCCAGGACCTCGAGAAGCGTGGTGATCATGTAGCCGCTGATGTCGCCGCCGTGGCCGATCGGGCGCAGCGCCTGGGGGACCGTCGGGACGAGCTCACCGGGGACGTCGGAGTCACCGGACGCGAAGGTCGTCACCTCGTGGCCGCGGCGGACGAGCTCCCGGGTCAGCTCGTCGACGACCCGCTCGGTCCCGCCGTACCCATCGGGCGGGACCCGCTCCATCGGCGGGACGGCCTGGGCGATGCGGAGCGGTCGGATCACGGTGCATCCCTCGCGGACATGAGAACGCGGCCGCCGCCCGCCGGATGACGGGCTGCGGCCGCGCGCAGTGAGCTAGTGGTTCGGAATCTCGCCGGTCGTCTTCGGATCGGCTTCCTCGGTCTCTTCCTCGGCCTGGTCACCGGCGCCGGCGCCACCGGCCGCGCCGACGGCGCCACCGACGACCGCACCCGGAGGTCCGGCGATCGCGCCACCGACGGCCGCGCCGGCCAGTCCACCGGCCACGCCGCCGGCCCCCGCGCCGGCCTCGTCGTCGCCTTCGGAGGCCTCACCGGCCACGGCGCCACCGGCCGCGCCGATCGCGCCGCCGATCACCGCACCCGGAGGGCCACCGACCGCCATGCCGACGGCCGCGCCGCCGAGCGCGCCGGCGCCGGCCCCGACTGCTTCCTCGCCGCCCTCTTCGTTCTCGGGGGCGGTCCCGTCAGCCGCGTCCGGGTCGTACGGCTTCCGGTCGTTCCAATCTCGATCGTTCATCACGTCACTCCGCTACGGGGTGGCCGCCGAGCGCCGAATGGTTGGGCGGCGTCGACGCTGGTGAGCCGACGGTAGGGAGTGATCCGGCGCGGCCACGCATCGGCGGAGGAGGAGTCCGTGTCAACGGCGTAACGGCCGCGCCGGCATGTCGCTCAGTGGCCGCGCGGGTCGCCCTCGTCCGCGTGCGATCCCATCGATCCGTCGTCGTCCACCTCGGTCGGCGCGCCGAGCGGGATCGCGCCAGCCGCGGCCGGATTGACGCCCATCGCGTCCGCACCGGTGGGAGTCGGCTCGTCCGGATCACGGGCCGGGTTCGGCTCGTCGTCGTCCATGTTCGCGAACAACGGTCGGTCGTTCCGCTCGGTGGTCATCGGGGCACCTCCCGTGGGGTGTGCGCGTGGCTCGGTCGGCGGATCCGGCGGATCCGGCGGACCGGCACGTCCCAACGGTCGGCCACTTCGGGGCGCGGCCGCGCCGACGGACGCGCCATCCCGTCTTGCAACGGCCTCACGAGTGCGTAACAGCCTGCGCCGCCTGGTCGCGCGGCGACTGGCGATCCGTCCTCGACCGCCGGCCGGCGCCGGCGCGTCCGAGCCCGGCCCGGACCCGGCCTGCGCTCAGAGCGCCAGCGGATCCAGCTTCTTGGGGTCCACGCCCAGGGCCGCGATCGTCTTGGCGGCCTTGTCGGCCGGCATCGCCCCGCAGCGGTGGAGCTCGCTCACCGCGGCTGCGGCGATGTGCGGCGGGTCGATCTCGAACAGGGTCCGGAGCGCTTCGCGCGTGTCGGACCGGCCGAAGCCGTCGGTGCCGAGCGAGACGTAGTACGGCGGCAGCCAGCGGGCGACCATGTCCGGCAGGGCCTTCATCCAGTCGCTCGCCGCGACGATCGGGCCGCCGTCGGGCCCGAGGACCGTCTGGACGTACGGGACGCGCGGCGTCGCCTTCGGATCGAGGCGGTTCTGGCGCTCGGCCTCCAGCGCATCGCGCCGCAGCAGCGGGAACGACGGCGCAGAGTAGACCTCGGCCGCGATCCCGGCTCGCTCGGCGAGGAGGTCGCGTGCGGCGATCGCCTCCTGGAGGATCGCCCCGGAGCCCACGAGCCGGGCGCGGTGCGCCTTGGGGCCCAGGTCGGGCGCGTCGAGGAAGCGGTAGATCCCGCGGATGATCCCCTCGTCGACGCCTTCGGGCTGCTTGGGCTGGGCGTAGTTCTCGTTGTACAGGCTGATGTAGTAGAAGACGTCCTCGCCGTGGTGGTACATCCGCTCGACGCCGTCGCGGATGATCGCCGCCAGCTCATAGGCGAACGCCGGATCGTAGGCGCGGACCGGCGGGACCGTCGACGCGAGGATGTGCGAGTGACCGTCCTCGTGCTGGAGGCCCTCGCCGTTCAGGGTCGTGCGGCCGGCCGTGGCACCCAGCATGAAGCCGCGACCGCGCGCGTCGCCAAGGGCCCAGATCTGGTCGCCCGTCCGCTGGAAGCCGAACATCGAGTAGAAGATGTAGAACGGGATGACCGGGAAGCCGTGGGTCGCGTAGGAGGTCGCGGCGGCCTGCAGGGAGGCGATCGAGCCGGCCTCGGTGATCCCCTCCTCGAGCACCTGGCCGTCCTTGGCCTCCCGATAGCTCAGGACGAGGTCCGAGTCGACGGGCTCGTAGCGCTGGCCGAGCTGGGCATAGATCCCGACCTCCTTGAAGAGCGGGTCCATGCCGAATGTCCGGGCCTCGTCGGGGATGATCGGCACGATCCGCGGGCCCAGCTCCTTGTCGCGGATGAGGTTGCGCAGGATCCGGGTGAAGACCATCGTCGTGGAGACCGGCGTCGCGGATCCGGCGGCGAACTCCTGGTCGACCCCGGCCGGCGGCTTCGGCAGGGGCTGGGCGCGGACGATCCGGCGCGGCAGCGGGCCGCCGAGCGTCTTGCGCCGTTCGCGCAGGTACTGGACCTCCTCCGAGTCCGGTCCCGGGTGGTAGTACGGGGCGTCCTTGAGCTTGGCGTCCGGGATCGGCAGCTCGAGCCGGTCGCGGAAGATCTTCAGCTCGGCCTCGGACAGCTTCTTCGCCTGGTGGGTGATGTTGCGGGCCTCGACGCCCGGACCGAGGGTCCAGCCCTTGACGGTCTTGGCCAGGATCACCGTCGGCGCGCCGGTCGTCTCGGATGCCTGCTTGTACGCGGCGTAGACCTTGCGATAGTCGTGGCCGCCTCGGCGGAGCTTCGCCAGGTCGTCGTCCGACAGGTGCTCGACGAGCTTGCGGAGGCGCGGATCCGGCCCGAAGAAGTGCTCCCGGATGTACGCGCCACCGGCGACCGAGAACTTCTGGAACTCGCCGTCGAGCGTGTTGTTCATCTGCTCGACGAGGACGCCATCGACGTCGCGGGCCAGGAGATCGTCCCACTCGCGGGCCCAGATCACCTTGATGACGTTCCAGCCGGAGCCGCGGAACACGGCCTCGAGCTCCTGGATGATCTTGCCGTTGCCACGGACCGGTCCGTCCAGGCGCTGGAGGTTGCAGTTCACGACGAAGGTCAGGTTGTCGAGTCCTTCCCGGGCCGCGACGTGGAGCGCGCCGAGGGACTCGGGCTCGTCCGTCTCGCCGTCACCGAGGAAGGCCCAGACGCGGCTGTTCGAGGTGTCGAGCAGGCCCCGGTTCTGGAGATAGCGGTTGTAGCGGGCCTGGTAGATCGCACTGATGGGGCCGAGGCCCATCGAGACCGTCGGGAACTCCCAGAAGTCCGGCATCAGGCGCGGGTGGGGGTAGGAGCTGAGGCCCTGCCCGGGCACCGTCTCGCGCCGGAAATGGTCGAGCTGGTCCTCGCTCAGGCGGCCCTCGAGGAATGCCCGGGCGTACATCCCGGGCGCCGCATGACCCTGGTAGAAGATCTGGTCGCCGCTGCCGCCGCCGTCCTTGCCCTTGAAGAAGTGGTTGAACCCCACCTCGTAGAGGGATGCCGCGGACGCGTAGGTCGCCAGGTGGCCGCCGATCCCCGAGAAGCGGTTGTTCGCCCGGAGGACCATCGCCACCGCGTTCCAGCGGACGATCCGGCGGATCTGGTGCTCGATCGCCTCGTCGCCGGGGAAGAACGGCTCCTGCTCCGGGCTGATCGTGTTGATGTAGCGCGTCTGGGTCAGGGGCGGCAGCCCCACGTGCAGCTGACGCGAGCGCTTCAGGAGCTTGTAGAGCAGGAAGCGCGCCCGGCTCTCGCCCTCCTGGGCCACGAGCTGGTCGAACGAGTCCAGCCATTCCTGGGTCTCGGCGGGGTCGATGTCGGGCAGCTGGTGCTTGAATTCGTCGAAGGTCATGCCTGCCTCGGGGCTCGCGGGTGACGCGTCGTCATCTCAGGCCGGCTCGAGCCGGAGCGTGGTGTCGTGGTAGTTGTCGGCCATCGACGTCGTGTCGTCGCCCGGCCGGTACTTCGCCAGGAAGCCCTTGGAGCAGCGCTCGATCGAGTCGGGATCGGTCGCGGCGATTGCCGTCGATGGCAGGCGCCGCTCGCCGAGGTGGATCGTCACCGCGGGGTTCGCAACCGCCTCGCGGAACCAGCGAGCGCCCGGGCCACGCCAGGATCGGACGAAGGCCTGGCCGTCGTCGACCACGATCCAGATCGTCGCGCGGTGGGTCGGGCCGTCAGGGGCCTGGGTCTCGATGTCGACTTCCTTCGCGGCCCGCAGCCGCTCGAGGTCGTCCTCGGCGAAGCTCATCGGGCGCAGCGTAGCCCAACCCCGGCGGGCTGTCCGTTGCGGGACGGTTGCGGCGCCACCCGGCCGGCGGGCGCCGGACGCCCGGTGGCTCGACGGCCGGGCGAGATCAGCCGCTGAGCGCCTTCCACTGCCGCAGCCGCTCCGCGATGAGCCGGGCCCGTCCCTCGTCGTCGCCGCGGTCGAGGATGTCCATGTCGCCCGGGTCGGCGCGCCAGTAGACGCCGGACGTCCGGGCGAACATCCCCGGGTTCGTCGGCGAGCGCGTCGTCCAGTAGCCCGCCGCCCGATCGGCCGACTCGAGGTTGATCTCGCCGGTCCCGTCGAGCTGCGGGGCGTCCGGGTCGCGCGGCCGCTCGCCGTTCCAGTAGTAGAAGACGCCGGACGGATCGCGTCGCTCCCGGGTCGCCTCGCTCCAGTAGCGCGACGACAGCCGCCCGTCGTCGTCCCAGCCGCGGCCGCTGAC
>DASSHB010000047.1:0-2840 GCA_035693125.1 Candidatus Limnocylindrales bacterium
AACAACAGCCCGGTCGACGGCGCCAAGGTCTGGGTCACCGTCTCGATCTACGACCACGGCAAGCTCCACTGGACCAAGCGCTATTACTCGCGCTACCCGGCGGTCAACGGCGTCCTCGTCGTGGGGACCAAAGCCGCGAGCTAAGCCTCGAGGTCCGGGGCTCAGACGAGTCGCGTCTCCTCCGGCCCGCCGATCTCGTCATCGGCCACCGCGACGGCGCAGGTCGGGCAGAACCAGCGGGCCTCGATCGGCGTCCCGCACCGGTCGTGGCGGAGCGGCTCCCCGCCCGTTCGGCGCCGGCCCCAATCGGCCAGCAGGCGAAGCGTCGACGCGAGGTCGCGGCCGTCGCCCGTCAGCGCGTACTCCATCCGCAGCGGACGGGTGCTGTATGGCGCCGACACGAGGATCTGCTCGCGCTCGAGGCGACGGAGACGGTCGGTCAGGATGTTCGGCGCGATTCCCGGCAGCGTCTCGCGCAGCTCGCCGAAGCGGCGCGGGCCGTCCAGGAGGGCATCGACCACCAGGAACGACCACCGGTCCCCGACCCGGTCGAGGGCGAGCTCCAGGGCGGATGGCGTAGGGGGCGCAGGAGGCTGGGAGGAGCTCGGGTCGGTCACGCGCGCATCGTAGCCGAGGGGCTTGCACGCGGTCGCAGTCAGTTGTATGTTGCGACTTGCAAGTGACAACCGACCGGCGCATTCGCCCTGGTCCGCACCCGGAGCAGCTGACCCATGACCATCCTCGACGAGCTCTCCTCCTCGATCCGCGCCGTCCACGAATTCGCTGCACCGTCGACCGTGGGTGTCGGCCGGCGCATTCGTGGCAGCGGCGTCGTCATCGGAGCGAACCGCGTCCTGACGAACGCCCACAACCTCCGTGGCGACGAGGTCACGATCACGTTCCGCGATGGCCGGGCGGCCCGCGGCGCGGTGAAGGGTGTCGACACGGACGGCGACCTGGCCGTCATCGAGGTCGACACTGCCGGTGCGGCCGCCCTCGAATGGGCCGGCGCCGATCCGGCGGTCGGGGACGTCGTCTTCGGGTTGGCCGCGACCGGAACCGGCCCGGCTCGCGTGACCGCCGGGACGATCTCGGCGATCGAGCAGGCGTTCCGTGGTCCCGGTGGCAGCCGGATCGGCGGCAGCCTCGAGCACACCGCGCCACTGGCGCCGGGTTCGTCGGGCGGGCCGCTCGTCGACGGCTCCGGCCGGCTCGTCGCCCTGAACACGAACCGCGTCGGCGAGGGCTTCTACCTGGCTCGGCCGGCCGACGCCACCTTGCGCGACCGCGTTGACGCGCTGGGCCGCGGCGAGCCGGTGGCCCGGCCGCGCCTGGGGATCGCGGTCGCGCCGTCCATGGTCGCCCGGCGCCTCCGCCGTTCGGTCGGCCTGGCAGAGCGCGACGGGCTCCTCGTCCGCGGCGTCGAGGACGGCTCGCCGGCCGAGCGGGCCGGGATCCGCGAAGGCGATCTGCTCGTCGAGGCGGCCGGCCAGGCGATCCCCGATCCGGACGCCTTGAACGAGATCCTCGCCTCGAGCGGCCTGCCGATCGAGATGAAGATCGTCCGCGGGGACGAAGAGCGAACGGTCTCGGTCGGTGGCGCAACCGGGGCATCGGGCGAGGCCTGACCGATGGTCGCGTTGCGTGAGGTCCCGGCCGCCGAGCCGTCCGAGGAGACGGAGCTCGTCGACGAGGAGTCCGAAGCCCTCGATGCCTACTCGACCGCGGTCTCGACCGCGGCCGCCCGCCTCATCCCGTCGGTCGCCAGCCTCCGGATCGATCGGCGGGACGGCGGCTGGGGTGGCGGAAGCGGGTCGGCGGTAGCCTTCACGCCCGACGGGTTTCTCGTCACGAACGCCCACGTCGTCGCCGGTGCGGCACGGGGAACCGCCACGTTCGTGGACGGCGACGAGCTCGGCTTCGAGGTCGTGGGGCGCGATCCGCTGTCCGACCTGGCGGTCGTCCGGGCGGCCGGCGCGGATCTCCGGCCGGCCCCTCTAGGCGACGCCGCCCGTCTCCGCGTGGGCCAACTGGTCGTCGCGATCGGCAACCCGCTCGGGTTCGGCGGATCGGTCACGGCGGGCGTCGTCAGCGCCCTCGGGCGATCCCTGGCCGCGCGCGACGGCCAGGCCAGCCGGCTCGTCGAGAACGTCATCCAGACCGACGCCGCGCTCAACCCGGGCAACTCGGGCGGGGCGCTCGCCGACATCCGCGGCCGGGTCGTCGGGATCAACACGGCGGTCGCCGGCGTCGGCCTCGGTCTGGCCGTCCCGATCGATGGCGCGACCCGCCTGATCCTTGCCGCGCTGATGCGCGATGGTCGCGTCCGCCGAGCCTACCTGGGGATCGTCGGCGGAACGCGCCGCCTGAGCCCGGCGCTCGCGGCGCGCGTCGGTCGGTCCGCGGGTCTCGAGGTCGTCCAGCTCCTCGACGGCTCCCCGGCGGCGGCTGCCGGCGTTCGGGCAGGTGACGTCGTCGTGTCGCTCGACGGCCGGCCGATCGCCGGCGTGGGCGACCTCCAGCGCGCCCTGGTCGGCGATCTCGTCGGCCGCTCGATCGAGGTCAGCCTGGAACGCGACGGACGGCTACGTGACGTGTCGATCATCCCGGTCGAGCTCCGCGTCTGAGCCCGGGGCCTCGCCTGCACGATTTGCGACGCCGTGGCATCGTTGCGGGCGCAATCATTGAGCGAGCAACTGCTTGGAGGACGCGCCATGAACTGGGATCCCGAGGCCTGGACCCGCAACCTGATCGCCGACATGCGAGCACATGGCGGGCGCCACTCCGAGGCCAGCGGCTGGGCGGCCGGCAAGCCGTTCATGATCCTGACCTCGAAGGGC
>DASSHB010000048.1:0-5863 GCA_035693125.1 Candidatus Limnocylindrales bacterium
CGACGATTCGATCGAGGTCGTGGAGGCCGTCACGCTCGGGCCCAGGTCGACGAGCATCCGCCGGCTCGACGTGGCGAGCTGCCGAGCCTCGTCGAACTGCCCGTCCATGGCGAGGAGCAGGCCGCGGACGAGTCCGATCACGGCCTCGGCCATCCGGTTCCCCGCCACGTCCCGGCTCAACGCTTCGCATTCGGTGATCGCGTCGGGCACGGGCGTGTCGCCGTGGAGCGACAGGGTCGCGTACGCGATCGCACCCCGGTTGGCCGCCCGGACGTCGCCGGTCCGCCGCGCCGCCGACATCACGCCCTGGATCGCCTCGCGCGCCTCGCGATAGCGGCCGGCGGTCCCGTGGATCGCGGCGAGGAGGCGCCAGGCATGGGTCAATCCGCCGTCGTCGCCGGCGGCCTCGAACCAGGCGATCTGCTCGCGGGTCTCGTCGATCATCGCCGCGGCGTTGCCCAGGACCTCCGTTCCGAGCTGGGCATGGATGTTGCGGGCCACGGACGCGTGGCGCAGGAGCCGCTCGTCGCCGATCTGGGTCGCGCTCGCCCGGGCGGTCTCGAGCGATTCGGTCGAGCCGGCGAAGTCGCCGTTCTCGAGCAGCACGAAGCCAAGATCGAGCAGGAGCTGGATCCGGAGGGCCGACGTCGGGCCGAGCAGCGAGGTCGCCCGTCGCAGAAGGTTGGCTGCGGCCGGCAGGTCGCCGCGGGCGAAGGCCCGCCGCCCGGCGTTGCCGAGCTTCGCGGCGGCCCGGTCGGCGATCGCGCGGCCGCCTTCGTCGAGCGGGCCCAGCTCGGAGCGATAGCGGACGGCCTGCTCGAGGTGGTAGCCGAGGATCTCCTCGAACTCCGTCTCGCGGCCGCGTTCGCGGTTGACCGGCTCGGCCCATTCGACGAAGCGCTCGTGGAGCGTGGCGCGGGCCCGCTTCAGGAGGCTCTGGTACGTGGCGTCGCGGACGAGGATGTGATGGAACCGGTGGAGATCGTCGGCCTCGGCGTTCGCGTCGGTCGTCACCGGGTGGACGAACTGCTTCCGGTCGAGGGCGACGAGGTGCTCGTCGACCTCGAGCCGGATCGCGTCGGGCACGAGATGGGCGATCGCGGCGCCCGGGAACGTCAGCCCGATCACCGCCGCCGGGTCGACGACGGTCCGCTCCGCCCGGGACAGCCCGTCGAGACGGGCGGCAAGCAGGGCGCTGATCGTCGGCGGCACCACGACGTCGCCGTCATCGGCGGCGTCACGCTCGCGGAGCATCGTGATGATCTGCTCGATGTAGAGCGGGTTGCCCTCGGCGGCCGCGACGACCTTCGTCTTCGTCTCGGCGGACACCGCGGTCCCGGCGAGGAGCCGGTCGATCATCGTCTCGACCTCGGCCGGGCCCAGCGGGTGGAGGTCGATCCGCTCGAGGCTGGCCGCTCCCAACCAGTCCGCGTGGATGTCGGCGACCTCCGGCCGGGCTGAGCCGATCAGGAGGATCGGCGCATCGCGGACCGATTCGACGAGGTGGTCGAGGAGGTCGAGGAAGGTCGTCTCGGCCCAGTGGATGTCGTCGACCAGGACGACGAGCGGCTGCTTCGCGGCCTGCGCCTCCAGGAGCTTGCGAACGCCCCAGAACAGCTCGGCCACCGGATGGGCCGTCGACGACAGGCCCACGGCCGAGGCCACCCGGTCGACGATCGCGTCGTGATCCGGGTCGCCGTCGGGGATGAGGCCCCCGATGCGACCGCGGGCGACGTCGGGCGTGTCGTCCTCGCCGATCCGGGCGGCCGATCGGACGATCTCGACGAGCGGCCAGAACGTGATCCCGTCGCCGTACGCCAGGCAGCGGCCGCGGAACACCGCCGCTTCGCCGCGAACGCCGGCCATGAAATCCGAGATCAGGCGGGTCTTGCCGACGCCGGCGTCGCCGATGACCGCGACGAGCCGGGCCGAGCGCTTCGCGACCACCTCGGAATAGGCGCCGCGCAGGACGTCCATCTCCGCTTCACGGCCCACGAACGGGGCCGCGGCCGCGGCCAGGATGGGCTGGGGCTCGGATCGGACGTCGATCAGGCGGAAGGCGGGGACCGGCTCGGGCTTGCCCTTCAGGGTCAGCTCGAGGCGCTCGACCTCGACCTGCTGCTTGACGAGCTCGTAGGTGACCTCGCCGATGAGGATCTCGCCCGCCGGCGCATTCTGCTCGAGACGTGCCGCGACGTTCACGGCGTCGCCGGTCGCCAGGTTCTGGGTCGCCGTGGGGTCCAGGTTCGCGACGATCTCGCCGGTGTTCACCCCGGTCCGGTTCGTGATCCGGACCCCGTAGTAGCGCTCGAAGTCCTCGTTCAGCGCGGCGAGCGTCTTCTGCATGCCGTGGCTCGCCCGGACGGCCCGCAGGGCGTCGTCCTCGTGGGCCCGCATCCGGCCGAAGATCGCCATGATCGCGTCGCCGATGTTCTTCTCGACCTCACCACCGTGGCGCTCGACCTCGGCGGCCATCGAGCTGAAGTAGCGGGCCTTGATCTCGTTCATCGCCTCGGCGTCGATCGAGCCGGTCAGCGCGGTCGAGTCCTTGATGTCGGTGAACAGGAGCGTGACGATCTTGCGGATCTCCTGGGCCGGCAGGATGGGCGCCGTGGTCGCCGCCCGCGACGGGGTCGGGGCGAGGAGGCTGCCGAACGGGCTGGAGTCGTCGGCCGGCGCGATCCGTGGGCTCGGCGCCGTCGGCGCCGGGGGCGCCGGCGTCCCGGCGGCGAGCGGCGTCCCGCAGAAGCCGCACAGCCGGAATTTCGAGGGGTTCTCCTCGCCGCAGTTCGCGCAGACCACCGTCTCCGGGGCGGGCGCCAGCGAGGTTCCGCAGAAGCCGCACAGGCGGAACTTCGCGGGGTTGTCCTCGCCGCACGATGGGCAGGTGACGGTGTCCATGCCCGGCGAGCATACGACGAAGGACGGCCGTCCCAGAGCAGCGTCCTCGCCGACGATCGCCGCCGGGCGGCACGACCGCCCAGTCGTCCACCGCGTACGATCTGGGCGGGCGCCGCCGGGGCGACCGTCGAGGAGGACTGGATGCCGGTAGCGGACGACGACACGGCCCGGGCCGCGCTCCGTGCGAGCGGGCTGTTCAGCGCCTGCGACGACCCCGCCCTCGACAGCCTGATCCGCGTCCTCCGGATCCGCCGCTTCCGGCGCGGCGAGACCGTCTTCCACCAGGGTGACCCCGGCGATGCGCTCTTCGTCATCGCCAGCGGTTCGGTCAAGGTCGTCCTGCCGAGCGACGAAGGCGCCGAGCCGGCGATCGTCGCGATCCTCGGCCCCGGCGAGTTCTTCGGCGAGCTGGCGATTCTCGACGGCGCACCGCATTCGGCCACGATCGTGTCCGTCGAGCCGACCGAGACGCTCGTCCTCCATCGGGACGCTTTCCTGGGCTTGATCGACTCCGACCCCGAGCTCCGCCGGGCGCTCCTCGCCTCGCTCGCGGCGGAGATCCGGCGCTTGACGGGCCACGTCGAGGATCTCCACTTCCTCGATCTGCCCGGCCGGCTCGCATCGCGGATCGTCCGCCTGGCGGCGAGCGCGGGCGCGACCTCGGGCGAGGCCCGGATCGGCTGGCCCTACACCCAGTCCGAGCTGGCCGGGATGATCGGCGGGTCGCGCCAGTCGGTGAACCGGCTCCTGGCCGATCTCACGGACCAGGGCCTGGTGCGGCTCGAGCGCGACCACCTCGTCGTCGTGGACGTCGAGCGGCTGGCCGGCACGGTCGAGCGGTGAGCGACGACCCCGGCCGGGCGGCGGGTCGGGATCCCCTCGAGCTGACGCTCCACGAAGTCGCCGTCCGCGTCGAGGCGGCCCGCCGCCTCGCCCCGCCGTCGGGGATCGCGGTCCTCCGCTCGGTGGTCGAGGCCACCGTCGCCCTCTTCGACGCCGAAGCCGCGTCGCTGGCCCTCCACGATCCCTCGACCGATCGTCTGGTCTTCACGGTCGCGGCCGGCCAGCACGGTGAGGGCGTGGTGGGCGTGGCGATCGATGCGGCCCAGGGTGTCGCGGGCTACGTCTTCTCGACCGGCCAGCCGCTCGCGATCTCCGATGTGAGCCGCGACGCGCGGTTCGGCCGCTCCACGGCGGAACAGACCGGCTACGTGCCACGCTCGCTGGTCGCGGTCCCCCTCCTCGACGACGAGGGCACGCTCGGCGTGCTCGAGGTCCTCGACAAGCGCGGTGGCGGCGCCTTCGACCTGCGCGACGTCGAGCTCGCCGGCGTGTTCGCCCGGCAGGCGACGGTCGCGATCCGGACGAGCCGGGTCGAGCGCGACACGGCGACGATCCTCCGCTCGGTCCTCGTTGCCGCGGACGCGGCGAACCCGGACGGCGGCGCGTCCGGCGATGCCTTCGCCGGCGCGCTCGATCACGTGCTGGACGCGGCCGTCCGCGATCTCGCGGGCGTCGACGCCGACGGCCTCTGGGCGCTGGCCGATGAGATCGCCCGGCTCCGGGCCGCCGATCCGGCCCAGGTCGATCTCGTCCGCGACATCCTCGCCGTCCTCGTCCGGCGGGCCGAGCGCGGTCGGGCGGCACGACCCCGATGACGAACGGCCTCCCGGCCTGGGGTGAGCCGTTTGCCGGAGATCGGCGTCAGGCGCTGCGCCGCGCGGCGCCGTTCTCGGCGTTCGATCCCGTCGATCGAGCCTGGGCATTCGGGATCGGCGACGGAGCCGGCGTTCGCGTCGCGATCGTGGACTCCGGCGTCGAGGGCGGTCATCCCGCGATCGGGGACGCGCTCGGGGCGAGCGTCCGCGTCGAGCTCGACGGCGACGACGCCAGGGTCGTCGCGGACGACTCGGTCGACGCGGTCGGCCACGGGACGGCCTGTGCGGGGATCGTCCACGCCCTGGCGCCGGCTGCGGAGCTCCTGTCGGTCCGCGTCCTCGGCGCCGACAACCGCGGCAAGGGGATCGCCTTCGCCGCCGGCCTCGACTGGGCGATCGAGCAGGGGGCGTCGATCGTCAACCTCAGTCTCTCCTCGCGGAGCGAGGCGATGTTCGCGACCCTCCACGAGCTGGTCGACCGGGCCTACTTCGCGAACACGCTCCTCGTCTGCGCGGCGAACAATGTCGCGGTCGCCAGCTACCCCTCCCTCTTTGCGGCCGTCGTCTCCGTGGCCGCCCATGACGTCCGCGACCCGGGGGTGTGGTTCTACAACCCGCTGCCGCCGGTCGAGTTCGGGGCGTACGGGCTGGATGTCGACGTCGCCTGGAAGGACGGCGGACGGATCGTCGCAACCGGCAACAGCTTCGCGGCTCCGCACATCGCGGCGTACGCGGCGCGGATCCGGGCCGCCCATCCCGGCGCGACGCCGTTCGAGGTCAAGACGATCCTGGCCGCGACCGCGACGCCGCCGGCCTAGGAAACGGGACGCCCCGCCCGGGATCCGGACGGGGCGTGGCGGGCGGGGTCTCCGCTCGTGAAGACGCGATGGATTGGCGCGCTCGGGACGGTCGGCGCGACGGGAGCGGTGGCTCAGACGGCCTCGCCGCCACCGATCGGCCGGCGCAGCTCGCCGCCCCCGATCGGGCGTCGGATGCTGTCGCCGCCCGTGCCGGGCAGGCCGGGCATCAGCTCGTCGCCGCCGGTGCCGGGCATCCCCGGCGTCAGCATCGCGTGACCCTCGACGTCGTCGATCTCACCGCCGCCGACGGGCCGGCGCAGGCTGTCGCCGCCGGTGCCGGGCATGCCCGGGGAGAGGCTGTCGCCGCCGGTGCCGGGCATGCCCGGGGCGAGTCGGTCATTCTGCGCGACGCGATGGCCCTCGACGTCGGGGCGAGCGTCGCGCTCGGCGCCCAGGCCGTCGTTCTGATCGCCGGTCATCTGCTCTCGCGGCAGTCGCTTGATC
>DASSHB010000049.1:0-28244 GCA_035693125.1 Candidatus Limnocylindrales bacterium
GCCGCGCGCGTCGAACGGACGCGCCGAGGGGTCACCCAGGCTTTCGGCCCGCGAAGCCTCGCACGACGTCGGGGAAGGTGTCGGCGTCGATCGGCTTGACAATGCCGCCGGCAAATCCCGACGCGATCAACCAGCCGTCACGGGCATCCAGCGGCAGCGCGGTCAGGGCCACGATGGGGATGTCGGACGTCCGCGGCTCGGCCCGCAGCTGCCGGGCAGCTTCCGCGCCGTCCAGATCGGGAAGGCGCAGGTCCATCAGAATCACGTCCGGCCGGTGCTCCACGGCCAGCGCGATCGCCTCGGCCGCCGACTCGGCCTCAAGCGTCCGGAACCGAGCGAAGCGGAGCAGATCGCGGGCGAGCTTCCGGTTCCTGGCGCTGTCGTCCACGATCAGGACGAGCGGGAGATCGGACTCCATCCGCGTATTCTCGACGCATGCCGATCCGGCTCGTGCTCGCGGACGATCATTACCTCGTCCGCGAAGGCCTTCGGCGCCTCCTCGAGGCCCAATCGGGACTCGAAGTCGCCGCGGTCTGCGAAGACCTCGATTCGCTGCTCGAGGCGGTGGCTCGCGAGCGGCCGGACGTCTTGGTCACCGATATCCGCATGCCGCCGGGCCACTCGGATGAGGGCATCCAGGCGGCGAGTCGGTTGCGGCAGACCCACCCGCGTCTCGGAGTCGTCGTCCTCAGCCAGTACCCGAACCCCAGTTATGCCCTCGCCCTGCTGGACACTGGCAGCCGCGGGCGCGCCTACGTGTTGAAGGAGCGGGTGAACGACGTCGACCAACTCGTCGCTGCCATCCGCGCCGTCGCAGACGGCGGTTCGCTGATCGACCCGCAGGTCGTGGAAGGCCTGGTGGCGGACCGAGCGCGCAGTGCGGCGTCTCCGCTCGCCCAGTTGACGGGGCGGGAACGCGACGTGCTCCGGAAGATGGCTGAGGGCAGGAACAATGCGTCGATCGCCGAGGACCTGGTCGTGACCGAGCGATCGGTCGAGAAGGTCATCAACTCGGTGTTCATGAAGCTGGGCCTGACGTGGGAGCCGTCCATCCACAAGCGCGTCAAGGCCGTCATCCTGTATCTCGCCGCAAGCGACCCGGATCATCCCGACAGTGGCAGCCATCCGTAGAGTCGGTCATTGCCGTCCGGTCCCTCGACGACGCTGACGCGGCCGTCGAGCCCTTCGACGCGATCGCGGAGGCGGACAAGGCTTCCGTCATCGCGCTGCTTGGTGATCGTGACCTCGAAGCTCAGCCCTTGATCCGCGTGGCGGACACGGATCCTCGCCTGGAAGACGGGCGATCCGAGCGACAGCGCCTCGAGGCATGACCAATAGACCGCTTCCACGATCTCGGCGGGATCGTCGGCATCCGGCTGCCCCTCGACGACGATGGTGAGGTCCCGTCGCCCCGCCGCGAGTCTGATCGCACTGGCAAGCCCTCGCACGTCGAGCAAGGGCGGACGGATGAGCGCCGCCAGGTCGGTCGCTTCGGTCAGGGCGTCCCGAATGCCCGTCGCCATGTCGTCGAGGATCGCTTTCGCGGCGCTCGGATCGCCGTCGAGCAGACCGACGACGCGTCGGACATCGGTGGCGAGTGCGACGAGGTGCTGCTGAACGCCGTTGTGGAAGGCGCGCTCGATCGCCTGCCGATCGGCGGAGGCGGCCTGGACCAGGCGCCTTCGTGAACGCCGGAGCTCGGCGACCTCACCTTGCAACCGGTCGATCACGTCCTGCTGCTGCTCGGCGGAGCCGGGGTTCGACACCACTCTCCCTCCGGTCGGCGTCCGACCGCGCGACGTCACGGGTCCGGCCACGCTATCACTGCAGACCTCGATCGAGCGTCATGCGCAGGCCCCGGACGCACGAACGCGGCGATCCCGTCAGGACCGCCGCGCGTGAGCCGCCGAATCAGGCCTTCTTGATGAGCTCGGCGATTCGGGCCTCCACCTTTGGCGTCAGCTCGATGACCGCGAACTCGGTCGGCCACATCTCGCCGTCGTCCAGCGTCGCGTCGGGCTGGAACCCGAGCGTCGAGTAGCGGACGCGGAACTTCGACTTGGCCTTGTAGAAGGCGATCGTCTTGCCGTCGCGGGCGTAGGCCGGCATCCCGTAGTAGGTCTTGGGCATCAGCCCCGGGACCGCTGCGGTCACGATCTCGTGGATTCGCTCGCCCATCGCCCGGTCATCCGGCGGCATCTTCGCGAGGCTCGCGCGGAGGTCCTTGAGGCCTTCGGCGCGCTCCTCTTCGGGGCTCCGTTTCGCCGAGGCCTTGCGCTCGCGGGCGCTGGCCTGCATGGCGGCCCGCTCTTCGTCGGACCAGACGTTCTTCTCGGGCTTCTTCGGGGCGACGTTCGTCGTGGCCATTCCGTTCCTCCTTCCGATTGACCGTCAGGCCGAAGCCTGGGCCGGGGCCTTGCCCTGCTGGAGGATCCGGATCGGGTTGCCGAACGGATCGCGGACGCCCATGTCGGTGCCGTAGAAGTGCTCGGTGGGCTCCTGGGTGAAGTCCGTGACGCCGCGCTCCTTGAGCGTCTCGTACAGGGCGTGGGCGTCGTCGGTGATGAACACGAGCCCGCCGAGGGCGCCCTTCGTGATCAGCTCGCGGAGCTGGGCCGCGGTCGCCTCGTCGTGGAGCGGCGCGCCGGGCTGCTCGAGCGAGACCTCGGTCGCGCCCTGCTCGCCCGGGACGCGGATCGTCAGCCAGCGATAGTCGCCCTGGCGGACGTCGTTGCCCTTCTCGAGGCCGAGCTTGTTGACGTAGAAGTCGAGGGCCTCCTCCTTGTCGAGGACGTAGATCGAGGTGACGTTGAGCCGGGTGATCATCGGGCGCGTTCTCCTTGGCGGGTGATGTCGTTGGGCCTCACCCTAGGCCGATCGGCACCGCCGCCGCTTCTCCAAAACTGCTCGATCGCTCGAGCTCGCCCGGCGAGAATCGCGGTCGCATCGCCGCCAGCTGGACGCAATGGGGCGCGACGATGGGGCCGTGCCCCTGGCGATACATCGACGGGGTCTCGCCCACGATGGCGCGGAACGTCCGGCTGAAGGTCCCCAGGCTCGTGAAGCCCACGTCGAAGCAGATCTCGGTGACGCTCCGGTCGGTTTCCCGGAGGAGGAACATCGAGCGCTCGACCCGGCGACGCTGGAGGTAGCGATGGGGCGTCTCGCCGAAGACGGATCGGAAGCAGCGGCTGAAGTGGGCCGGCGAGATGTGGGCGACGCCGGCGACCGTGCGCACGTCGAGCGGCTCGGCGTAGGCGCGGTCCATCGCGTCACGGGCACGCAACAGGCGGCGGTTCAGGTCCTCGGCGTCTCGGCTCACGCGTCAACGCTACCGCCATCCGCGCCGATCCGCGGCCGGGCGGTCGTTCGCGGACCCAAGCCGAGCGGAACGTGGGCGCCGGCTCAGGACGCGACGGCGAGGTCGTCGTCGGGCGCCTGGACGCGAACCCGCGCCGCCTGGGAACCATCGACATCGTCGGCGAGGCCGGTGTCCAGGGCCTCGACGTAGGCCGGCAGCGTCAGCCGGAACTCCGCGCCGCCGGCGGGGCACGGCCGAGCGGTCAGGCGGCCGCCCATCGCCTCGGCCAGCTTGCGGCTGACGAACAGCCCGATGCCGGCGCCGGGCGCCTTGCGGGCGGTGGCATCCGCTCGGTAGTAGAGCTCGAACAGGCGCTCCGCTTCGGCCTCGCTGATGCCCGGCCCATGGTCGCGAACGACGAGGGCCACGTCCGTCCCGGTGGCCTCGATGCCGATCTCGATCGGTCCGGCACCGCCGGCGTACTTCGCCGCGTTCGAGAGGAGGTTCCGGACGATCTGTCCGAGCGAGTCCGCGTCGGCGCCCACCACCACCGGATCGCCGTTGTCCGGCTCGAGATGGAAGTCGACGCTCGGCCAGAGCGATCGCTCCAGCTCCACCAGTGCGGGGATGACCCGGCGGATCAGGATCGGCTGGGGTGTGGACAGGTCGGCGCCGCGCTCCACCCGGGCGAGGACGAGGAGGTTCTCGATCATCCGATTCAGCCGCTCCGCCTCGGCCGCGACATCGGTCAGGATCTCGTGTCCGGCATCCGGTGCGAGGTTCGGTCGGTTCAGGAGGAGCTGCGTCCCGCCGTAGATCGACGTGACCGGGGTCCGCAGCTCGTGCGACAGGATGCCCAGGAACGTGTCGCGGACCTCTTCGGTCGCCCGCCGTTCCGAGATGTCGGTCACGACGGCGATCGTCAGCAGCGTGCCATCGGTCTCGAACGGGCTCAACGCGATCTCGACCGGGAACGTCGAGCCGTCGGCCCGGACCGCAACGAGGTCGCGGCCGCTGCCCATCGCGCGGCGGACCGGATGAGCCGCGAACGAGGCGCGGTGGCTCAGATGGGCCGAGCGTGCGCTGGCCGGCATGAGCTCCTCGACCGCCGACCCGACCAGCTCGCCGACCGGCCGGCCGAAGAGCTCGGCCGCGAGTCGATTGGCGAACACGATCCGGCCGTCCTCGTTCGCGACCACGACGCCGTTGGGATGCTCGTCGAGGAGGGCCCGGAACCGGAGCTCGCTCGCCTGGAGGGCCGTCGACTCGGCGAGGGCGGCCCGGGTCTGCTCGAGCTCGGCGATCGCCCGCTCGCGATCGACGGCGCGCGCGGTCATCGAGCCGAGCAGCGCGACGAGGTCGAGGTCGTCGTCGAGGAAGAGCGGGCTGCCGCGGAACACCGCGATGAGCCGGCCGGCGGCGACGCCATCGGCGGCGAGCGTCCGGACGACGACCGGGCCTCCCGGACGGGCGCGGGCGATCCGCTCGGCCGTCCCGATCGTGTCGGTCGCGAGACCGGCATCGAAGCCGGCCGGCAAGGCCCCGGCCGCCGCGACGACCGCGGGCGGTGACCCGGCGACGATCGCGACCCCCTCGGCCTCCAGGACGTCGATCGCCCGCCGAGCGAACTCGTCCCACAGGCGGAGCGGATCGGTGCCGGTCGGCGCAGCCACGAGATCCCGCGACAGGCTGAACGCGATCGCCCGGTGCGGCAGGGACGTCAGCAGCCGCGGCGTCACGAACGCAACGACATATCCAATCCCGGCGATCAGCGCCAGCAGCCGGGACGCCGTGACGAGCGTTGCGTCGCGGGCCGCGCCGTTCGCGAGGGCGGTCGCGGCCCCCGTCAGCAGGATCGTCAAGGCGAACGCGGTCGTCGCGAGCGCCGTGATCGACAGCCGCCAGCGCGCAACCCCGATCCGGCGCCGGCTCTCGGCCCACATCGCGAAGGCGGCCACGAGCTCCAGCAGGACGAACCCGCCGACGTCGAACAGCAGGACCGCCACGAGCCGCGTCGTCAGGATGGCGTTGAGCGCGGTGGCCAGGACGGCGAACCCGAAGGCGATCGGCGCGAGCCAGCGCGAGAGATCGCGGAAGTGGCTGACCAGGCGAAGGATCAGCCAGGGCTGCGCGAACAGGACCGCCGCGCTCACGAAGCTGAGGGGCCGGAGCGCGGGGACGAGCGCAGTCGCGATCGAGATCGTGAACAGGGAGGCCAGCGGCGCGAACGCCAGGAGGACGTCCCGATCGAGGGCGGTCCGGCGTCGCCACCAGCGGCTGAACGTCACGCCGAACAGGACGAAGAACGCCAGCTCGAGGAGCAGGGTGAATGGATCCACGTTCCCTCTGTGCGACGCAGCGACCTGGGCTCGCAGCGTACCGGCGAACGTCGGTTGCGCCCGCTGCCACGGGCCTTGCGATCGTCGTTTGAGCGTTGCAAACGCGTTGCGGTCCGCCGGCCGGCCCAGGCGCGTCGCCGCACAGGCGGAGGCGCCCCGCCGCGCATGGTGCGCGACGGGGCGCCGGGATCGCGTGGAATCGGCCCCGCCGGGGCAGGGTCAGGCCGCGAGGAACTCGCCGATGGCGGGGCCGAGGACGGCGGGATCGACGTTGTGCTCCTGGCCGTCGAGGACCGCGGTCCGTCCGTCCGGCATCGCCGCGACGAGCGCGTCCGCGGTCGGGCGGAACAGGTCGAAGCTGGAGCCGCCGGTCAGGATCAGCGTGGGCACCGTCACCCGCGCGGCGGTCTCGGTCGGGACGGAATAGTCGCCCATGATCCGCGCGTCGTAGGCGAGGGTGTGGGCGATCGCGAGCTGGCCGGCCCACCAGGGCTGCGTCCGGGCGAAGGCAACGAACGCGGCGGGCAGCCCGACCATGTCGACCATGAAGAAGGTCGCCGCATCGTCGCGCCGACCCTCGGCGACCATCCGATCCAGCTGCTCGACCGAGTCGGCGGGCGGGCGGCCGGCCGGATCGACGTTGTAGGGCGGCTCCCACAGGACGAGCTTGTCGACGGCTGCGCCGGCGGCTGCGGCTTCCAGGGCGAGCCCGGCTCCCGACGACGTCCCGTACAGGTGGGCGTGACCGCCCGCGGCGGCGATCACCGCCTCGATGTCCTCGATCTCGCGCTCGACCGCATATGGCGCGGTATCGCCGCTGTCGCCGCGGCCGCGGCGATCGAAGTTCCAGACCGTGAAGTCCGCCGACAGGACCGCGGCGAGGCCCGCGTTCCCGCCGCGATCGACGGATCCGCCGGAGACGAGGACGATCGCCGGACCGCTGCCGGTGACCTCCGCGACGAGCGTGGTGCCGTCCTCCGAGGTGACGGTCTGGAGCGTTGTGTTCGTCATCGGATGTCTCCTTGCTCGCGAGCTCGTGGTCAGTCGCTGAATGTTCGGTCGAGCCAGGCCTGCCAGGCCGCTTCGACCGATGCACGGTCCACGGGCACGAACAGGTGATGGCCGATCGCGACCGTCCCCATGCCGTGGATGAACCGGTACATCCCGTCCGCGGTCCGGAAGCCCAGGAAGTCGCGGGTCACGTAGTCGACCTCGCCGTCGAGCGGCGGGATGCCCTCGGCCCGGAACCGAACCGGATCGCCGACCTTGGGCTGGGCGCCGACGCCGAGCGCCGACGTGAAGCCGGCCCACGCCCGCTCCTTGCTGACCTGGCCGCCCCACAGCGTGATCGGGACGGCCTGGCGGCCGCGGAACTGCTCGACGTACTCGACCAGCTTCGCGAGGTAGGCGGGGTCGCCACTCTGCAAGGCGTCGTACTCGAGCTCCCAGTCGTCCTGCGGCAGGAAGCCGCTGTGGACGAGGCGGAGCCAGGTCGTGCCGCCGTCGCGACCTTCGAGCTCGAACGAGAAGACGTCGAACCGGCCTTCGTCGCTGGTCGGGCTCGAGGTGACGAACCGGTGGGGCGCGTCGAATGTCGTGATCGTCGAACGCATCGAGAAGCCGGGGAGGCGGGTCTCGACGGTGCCGCCGAGTCGCGGATCGACGTCGTTGTCGCCCATGAACCAGCCGTCCATGCCGGTCGAGCTGGCGATCGCCTCCCAGACCTGGTCCGGGGTGGCATGGACCGTCGCCTCGGCGACGACCTCGAAGGGGCTGCCCATCAGGATTCCTCCTCGATCTCGGGCGTCGGCTTGGCGGACGCCCCCGGCGCGGCCGGGACGGTGGGGTGGATCGCGACGATCACACGGTGCGAGCGGCCACCGGCGGCGGACTCGTCGTGGTACTTCGCGACCAGCTCGGCCACGGCGTGGGACAGCTCCTCGGCGAAGGCGGCACGGTCGGTCGCCGTCGCGAACCGGATCTCGCCATCGAGGGCGAACGTCGCGACCCGCTTGCCGGCGACGCGGGCGCCGAGCAGCAGCGATCCGACGTCCCGGACCAGGCGCGCTGCGAGGCTGAGCAGCCAGAACGCGGACAGGCGGTCGGGGGCGCGGTCGGGATCGGGCTGGAGCGAGGCGAGCGCCGTCGGCGAGATCACGTACGAGGACGCGGTCGCCTGGAGAAGACGCTCGGTCATGTTGCCCTTCCGGCGCTCCGCGACGAGCTCGACCAGCCCATGCCGCTCCAGCGTCCGGAGGTGGTAGTTCACCTGCTGGCGGGGCAGGCCGATCTTCGCCGCGAGGCTGCTCGCCGAACCGGGCTCCACCAGCTCCGCGAGGAGCCGCGAGCGGACCGGGTCGAGCGACGCCTCCGCGGCTGCCGCATTCTCGATGACCGTGACGTCGAGCATGGGTCCATCCTGTCACCGACAAATCTATTTGTCAAGACAGGCAATCTCGTCGGTCGCCCCGCCCCTCGTCGGTTCCGCCGTCGACAACTGTGACGCGTCCACCGATCGGGCCTGCGGTCGAGCCGCTGCTGAGCGACCATTCGGTGATGACGACCTCCTGGAACGCATTCGCTGCAGCCGCGCCCGATATCGCCGCCCGCGGTCGTGCCGTCCTCGAACGGTCCGGGATCGGCGAGGGGCTGCTCGCCACCGTCCGCGCTGACGCGGCGCCGCGAATCCACCCGGTTCACGTCCGGATCGTCGCCGGGCGGCTCCTGACGTTCGTGATCGTCGGATCGGCGAAAGCCGGCGATCTGGCCGTCGATGGCCGCTACGCGCTGCACGCCCACCAGGACCCGGCGGTTCCCCACGAGTTCCTCGTCCGAGGGCATGCCGTCGCCGTCGTCGACGCGTCGGTCCGGAGCGAGGCCGCCGCGGAGTGGTCCTTCGCGGTCGACGACGGCTACGTCCTGTACGAGCTCTCGATCGACGACGCCGTCTTCGGCGAGCGGGCGTCGGCCGACGACTGGCCGCCCGTCTACACCTCGTGGCGGGCCGCGACCGACTGAGCATCATCCCGCCCGGGTGGTCCGCGTCCGCGCCGGGCCAGCCAGGATGCGAGCCCCTCCCAGGTCTCGCGCGACGGCCGACCGCCGTGTTCCTCCACGAACGTCGCGACGAGCGCTTCGGCGGCAGCCGCCGAGTGCCCGTCCGAGCGGAGGCGAGCGATCGCGGCCGCTCGCCGCGCGGCATCGATCCGGCCGGGATCAGGACGTCTGGACACGGCCCGAGGATGACCGAACGCCGTGACAGCTCGGCCGTCACGACGACGCGACGGGTCACACGGCGCGGACGCCGCCCTTCCAGACCTGCTCCACCCGGGCGCCATAGTCCGCGAAGTCATACGGATCGCCGCCGACCACGACGAGATCGGCCAGCTTGCCTGGCTCGACGGTGCCCAGCGAGTCCGCCACGCCCAGCAGCTGTGCGGCACTTCGCGTGGTCGCCTCGAGGACCGCCGGCGGCGTCATCCCACCCGCCGCCATGAGCTCGAGCTCGCGCAGGTTGCGACCGTGGGGCGTGACGCCGCTGTCGGTGCCCATCGCGATCCGGACGCCGGCCTCCACCGCGTGCCTGAACGCCGCGCGGTGGATCGCGAGAACCATCGTGGCCTTGTCGATCATCGCCGGCGGCAGGCTGAAGCCGGCGTCGACCGCATCGAGCACCCCCTGCGCCGCGACGAGCGTCGGGACGAACCAGGTTCCCTGTCGGAGCATCAGCTCGATCGCCTCGTCGTCCAGGTAGATGCCGTGCTCGATCGAGCGGATCCCGGCTCGGATCGCGTTCTTGATCCCGTCGGCCGCCTGGGCGTGGGCCATCACGAACATGCCGGCGGCGGTCGCCTCCTCGACGAGGACCTCGAGCTCGGCCGGCCGGAGGTGGGCGCGACGCGGGTCCGAGGTCGGCGACAGCACTCCGCCCGACGTCGCGACCTTGATGACGTCGGCGCCCATCCGGCGGAGCTCGCGGACCTTGCGCCGCATGTCGTCCGGTCCGTCGACGATCGCAGACGGCCGGCCGGGATGCTCGATGAACAGCGGGACGGCGGTTCCGGACGGGTACCAGTCGTCGCCGTGACCGCCGGTCTGGCTGAGCATGATCAGCGAGATCTGCATCCGCGGTCCGGCGATCAGTCCCTGCTCGACGGCCTGCTTGACCCCGAGGTCCGCCCCGCCCGCGTCACGGATCGAGGTGATGCCGATCTCGAGCGTCTTGCGCAGGTTCTGGGCGGCCTCGTAGAACTGGAGGCTGAAGGGCTTCTGGACGTCGCTCCACGGATCCACGCCGTTGACGCAGACGTGGACATGGCAGTCGAAGAGACCGGGCAGGACCGTCCGTCCGCTGACGTCGACCGCGACGTCGCCGTCGAGGCCCGTCCCCACGTCGACGATCCGGCCGTCCTCGACCGCGACATCCGCCGCAGCCGGATCCGCACCGGTCCCGTCGAACACCCGCCCACCGGCCAGCACCGTTCGCGTCATCCTGCCTCCTCCAGTGCGCCGTCTCCGGCGGCGAGCCGGGCCCGGAAGCGGTCCATCCCGCCGTCGGCTCCGGCCAATCGATACGACCAGCCTCCGTCGTCACGCCAGACCGCGCCGTCGAGGGACGCACCGGCCTCGACGGCGAGCGCGTACTCCATCCGATAGCGCCGGGGCGACCCGTCCAGGACCGCTTTCGCTGCCGGGTCCGGCGACGCGAGGAGCGTCTCCTCCAGCCAGTCCAGGTAGACCGCGTTGTTCACGTGGGCGTAGGGATCGAGCTCGTGGGGGCGGGCGACGAGCCGGACGTGGGTCGCCGATGGCGGCGTGTCCGGCAGGCCGATCCGGCCGATCGACGCGATCGGCGCCCCCTCGCCGAAGGACTCGGCGAAGATCGGCGGGATCCGGGTGGGAGCGCCGCGGCCGTCGATCAGGACCCAGTCGGTATCCACCCAGCCGGCCAGCCGCCCGTCCTCGGTCCGGAACTCGCCATGGCGCCGGGCGAAGACGCGGCGGATCCCGGCGATCAGGGTCCGTGCGGCCACGTTCGAGCCCATCTCGGGCGCGTCCAACACCACCAGCTCCGCTGCGCGGACGAGCCAGGTCAGGCCTCGTTCCGCGTACCACTCCCGGCCGAAGCCCAGTCCCGTCGAGTGCTGCCAGGCCAGGTCCTGGGCGTAGCGCATGAATCCGGACGTGCGAAGGCGGCCGTCCGGGCCCGCCTCGTCGAAGCGGACGCGGTAGGTGGCGTCCCAGCTGCTGGCGGCCGGGACCGTCACCGGGCGAGTGCGTCGAGGGTCTCGATCGAGACCAGTCGGGTCGCGTCGTGGGGCGCGGTCTGGCGTTCGAGCCGGACGCGGCAGCTCCGCTCGGCGTCGAACGCGACGATCGTCACGACGAGCGCCTCATCCTCATCGGCGGCATGGGTCCGGGCGTCGTCGAGCTGGTGGAGGACGTCGGCGTTGATCCCGCGGGCCCCCCACTTGCAGTCGATGGCTTGCGCGGCGCCCGCCAGCTCGACCGTGACGTCGTACGGATGGATCTCGGCACGGACGCCATCGAACAGGATGCGCCGCTCCCGGCGGACCGCGGCGGGGCTGGCGGCGACACGCGGACGACGCCGAACGAGCGTCTCGGTGAGCGATTCGACGATCGCGCCGCGAACCTGCGAGCGGACCTGCTCGCCGCGCTCGGCGACCTGCAGCGAGGCGGCGAGGATCGCATCGCTCCGGTCTCGGTCCGGGCCGGGCGCCACGGCCGGCCCGAACAGCGTCGGGAACATCGCGAGCCACGCCGACGGGTTCGTCGAGGTCCCGTTCATGACCGCCCGGGCGAGGATCCGCTGCTCGAGCGATGCATCGGCGAGGAGGCCGGCCGCCCGCGCCACGAGTGGCTCGGCCTGGATCCCGGCGTAGACGATCGCGCGCGCATCCGGAGCGGCGTCCTGGAACCTCATCGACGGATCACGGCCGCTCGCCGATCGCCACGAGGAGGATCTGGGGGAATGTCGACAGCCAGTCGATCGCCCGATGGGGATCGTCGACCTGCCCGGCCTCGTCGGCGAGCGCCAGGACGGCGGCCGCGACCCCGTCCCCCGCCGGCTCGTCTCCGCGAGCGGCGGCGACCTCGTCGAGCCGCTCGGTCCAGGCCGCCGCGAGGTCGGTGACGTACGACCACTCGTCCTCGACGTCCTCCCCGAGCGCCGCGAGGGCGTCGTAGGCGATGCGGGCGTGTTCGAGCACATCGGCGATCGAGCGGATCTCGGGCGGGTCGGGCGCGGTATCCACGCCCGAAGCCTAAACGCCGGGCCGCTGTCAGCGCGCGGGGGCGGACCTCCAGCGCAACCAGGCGCGGCGCGGCCGCTCGCCGGCCGCGATCGCCCGATCGGCACGGGCGAGGAGATGGGTCAGCTCGCGCCGGGCGGACGCGTTCCACGCTTCGGAGTAGATCCTGGTCGCGCTCTCGCGGATCCGCCCGGCGTCGCGCCGCGCGCCGATCTGCTCGAGCCCTGCGACGCGCTCGAGGATCCGTCGATAGAGGTCGGGCAGGTCCTCGGCAAGGGACACGCCCGGCTCGACGGGTTCGGTAGCGGGGGACGACAACCGGGACTCCATCACGTGAACCATCGCGCGCCGCTACGCAAGAGCGCATCGGAAGGATGTCCCGGTTGGCTGCGGCGAAGGTACCGACGAGCCTACTTCCGGTTCCGCAGCGCACCGTGCGACGGGGACGGTTGCGCTGCGCGGCGGCGGGCCTCAGTCGCCGCCGTGACCGCCCGAGCGGACCGTGAAGCCGTCGAACCGGTCCGTCGCCGGCATCCGGACGGCCGAGACGTCGTCGACGACGGCGCCGATCGGCCCGCGGCGGAGGATCGCCTCGAGCTCGTCGATCTGTGCCGCCGGCCCCTCCGCGACGCAGCGCACACTGCCGTCCGACTCGTTCGCGACCCAGCCGCCGAGGCCCAGCCCCGCCGCGCGCTTCACGACGTAATAGCGGAAGCCCACACCCTGGACGCGGCCACGGACCCTCGCGTCGAGCCGGACGTTCGCACGGCCGTCGGGTTCGGTCATTCCGCCCCGACCGCCTGGGGCCAGCCCAGGAGCAGCCCATCGAGGACGAGCTCCGGGCGGACGTTCGCCTCGAGCAGCTCGCCCGCCTCGTCGAGCCGGCCGAGAAACGCCCCGATCGCGGCCGGCGCGCCATCGCCCAGCCGTTCCGCCGCGGCATCCAGGTCGTCGAGGAGCCCCGGATCGCGGACCCGTCGCGCCTCACCGAGCGCGGCGACCGCGAGGTCGCGAGCGAGATCGCGCCACACGCCGACGAGGGCGATCGCGGCTCGGCGCCGCTCGGCGGCCGAGGCGGACAGGCGACCGCCGGCCTCCACCTCGGGATCCGCGGCGTCGTCCGGGCCGGCGGCGACGTCGGCCGGTGCCCCGTCAGTCGAAGCCCCGGCCGTCGCCGCCAGCGTCGCCGGCTCGGGTGCTGCCGATGGGCCTTTGCGCGATCGGCGGGCCGGCGCCACGGCGTCGGTCACCCCCAGGCCGGCCCGCGCGGCCCGGTCGAGCGCCCGGTTGACGTCGGTGGCGCGGACCGTGAGGTCCTTCGCCGCCGCGAGGCGCACGGCCGGCGGACCGGCGATCAGATCCAGCAGGGATCGCGCAATCTCGTCGCGCGCGGCGACCGCCTCCGGCGTCCGAGCCAGGAGCAGGGCGATCCCCGGCCGCCCGGCCGACAGGCGCGCGAGGCGGGCGGCCGTCGGGGCATCGGCCGCGCCCGCGTCGGTGAGGATCGCCTCGATCTCGCGGACCGCCACGGGGCCGAGCCGGATCCGTGCCGTCCGTGAGCGGACCGTCGGCATCAGCCGATCCTCGTCGTCGGCGCAGAGCACGATCGTCACGCCGGCCGGCGGCTCCTCGAGGGTCTTGAGCAACGCCGTCTGGGCGTCGTCGGTCAGACGGTCGGCCCGTTCCAGGATCGCAACCCGGGCGCCGCCCTCGACCGCCAGGAGGACCAGGTCGGCGGCGAGCCGGCGGACCGTGCCCTCCTCGGGCCGTTCGCGGCTCCCGATCCGGATCTGGTCGCCGGGGCCGGCCGGAGCCAGGCGATGGAGGTCCGGATGCCGGTCGCGCTCCACGAGCCGGCAGCCGCGACACGCCCGGCACGGCCGGGCGGCCGGATCCGGGTCGTCGCAGAGCAATGCCGCGGCCAGGTCGAGGGCAAGGGTCGTCTTGCCGATCCCGGCCGGTCCACCGACGAGGATCGCATGCGGCACGCCCCGCACGACCATCGTCCGAACGGCTTCGACCGCCCGGGCGTGACCGCGCGTCCGGAAAACCCCGGACCACGGGCGCGGCTCACGGCCGTCACCCGGCCGCTCGCCCACGGCGCGATCCGCGGCGCTCATCCCGGCAGGAGCGCTGCCCCGAGCGGCCCGATCCGGATCAGGCCGGATCGGCCTTCTTGCGGGTCGTTCGACGCTTCGGCGCGGTCGTCTCCTCGGTCGCGGCCGCGCTCGACGCGCCGGCATCCGCGGCCGACGCCACGGGCTTCCGCGTCCGTGTCGCCCGGGCCTTGGGCGTCGCCGTCGCCTCGGCATCGCCGGCCGCCGCGTCGACCGCCGCGTCCGCATCCGCCGTCTTCCGCGTCGTCCGCCGCCTCGGGGCCGTGGCCTCCGCGGCCACGGGCTGGGTCGCCGCGTCCGAAGCCGCGCCGGTGCGGGCCGACGAGGTGCGACGCGTCGAGGTCCGCCGCTTCGCGGTCTCGGGCGCCGGCGTGACGGCGGCCGCATCGAGGTCGTCGACGGTCATCGTCTCGAGCTCGCCGGCGGCCTCAGCGGCCGCGATCCGACCGCCCGACGGACGGGCCTCCTGGCGACGGGCGCCCTTGGGCGACTGCGCCAGCTGCGCCCGCAGCATCTCCTCGAGCTCCGTCGGCACCTCGCTCCACGGATCGCCCGAGCGCGGTGCGGATCGCTCGAAGCGTTCGCCGCCGCGGGGCTCCGCGCGTCCGTAGCCGCTCTCCTGGCGGCCGCCCCGGCTGCCTCCCCCACCAACGCCACGACCACTGACGTCCGGGTAGCGGTTGATCCCGCTCGACCCGCCGCCCCGGCCGTAGCGCTCGCGCTCGATCGCGGCGTTGTAGGCGCCTCGCCGGCCGCCCCGGCCGGCGGCGGGCCCGCCGCCACGACCGCCCTGGCCGGATCGGCCACGATTGCGTTCGGCGATCAGGTACTCGGGGATCTCGGGCTCCTCGAAATCCTCGTCGTCGCCGATCGGCGCGACCGGACCACGAGTCGCGGGCGTCCCCAGCTGCGAATCCCAGACCGAGCCGAACGGGGTCGTGCGCGGGCCGCGCGGCGCGGGCGCCACCTCGTCCTCCGCCTCGTCCTCGTCGAGGTCGCCATCCGCGGCTCCACCCTCCGCGGTCGTGGGCTCGCCATCGCGGCCCCGGCCACGACCGCGACCGCGACCACCGCGCCGCCGGCGACGGCGCCGTCCGGCCTCGCCTTCGGCGTCGTCGGGACCCTCGACATCGGCGGTCTCGCCGGTCTCGGCATCGAACGGCGTCAGCTCCTCGTCCTCGACCGTCGCCTCCCCGCCGGCGGCCGGGCCGGCCGCAACGCGGGACAGCTTCTCGCCCGGCAGGATCGTCATCGAGCCGTTGCCCGCCGCGACCGGCTCGGCGCTGGACGCCCCACTGCCGCTGCTGCTGGCGACGCTGCGGGTCCGCGTTCCGGAGCTCGATCGACGACCCGATGCGGCGACCGGCTCAGCCTCGCCGGCCCGGCCCCGACCGCGCCCTCGGCCGCGTCCACGCTGGCCCGTTCCTTCGGTCTGCTTGTCGGGGACCTCGGTCATCGACAGGTCTTCCTCGTCGCCGGCGACCCGCCGGCCGGAGCGCGAGGAGCTCTTGTCGACCTTTGCGACCTGGGTGATGTCGATGAACAGGTCGGCGACCTCGATCAGGTCGCTCGAGGTGTTGCCGCGGAAGCTGATCACCTCGACCCGGACGCCCATCTCCTGGACCGCCCGGATCGCGGGGGCGAAGTCGCCGTCACCGGAGATCACGATCGCGATGTCGAGATTGCGAGCCGTCTTCATCAGGTCGACGACGAGCTCGATGTCGAGGTTCGCCTTGACCTTGCCGTCGCCGTACTTGCGGATGTCCTTGCTGACGACCTTGTAATGGTTCCGCGCCAGGAACGCGTGGAAGTTGCGCTGGTTCTCGTTCTCGGGGTCCAGCCCCGTATAGGCATACGCGCGGACGAAATCGCGTCCGGCAGTGGCCGCCTTCAGCAGCGTGACGTAGTCGATGTCCGTGCCGGCCGCCTTGGCCGCATAGAAGATGTTCGCCACGTCCACGAAGACGGCGACGTTCTTGCCCACTCTGACTCCTCAGGTGATCGGAAGGATCGCGGCGCGCCGAGCGCTGCCTGACGACCCGAAACTCAGTTGCGGCCCGTGCCGCCGGCGGCGCCGACCGCAGCCACCCGGCACTCGGCCCGCGGACCCGATTCGACGAATCCATGACGCTCCAGGCGGGTCCGCTCCGCCGGGTCGTCCGGCAGCGCCGCCTCGACGACGCTGCAGCCCTTGTTGCGTGCCGATCGGAGGATCTCCTCGAGCAGTGCGTCGCTGACGCGATCCGCGTCGTGATCGGGATCGACCACGATGAGGTCCACGGCGCCGACGAAGCCACCCGCCCGGACCGATGGACGGAGGGCGAGGACCGCACCTCCGACCACTTCGCGCCGGGCCTCGGCGATGAAGATGCTGGCCTGCGGGAGGTAGACCAGCTGTCGGAGCAGGTCTCCCGAATTCAGCGCGCCACCCGACTCGGTTCCACGCACGGAGCCACCGCTGAGCGCGACGATCCGTTCGATGTCCGTGATGCGAGCAGGCCTGATCAGGTATTCCACGCGGGCGGAGGCACCTCGTGCGGTCGGCCGGACTGGCGAAGATCGCGTCCGGACCGATCGGGAGCCGACCGATTTCGCAGCTTGCGACGGAACCTCGCGGGAGGGCGAGCGAGAGGCTCGACAGCCACGCCCCGGGTCGCGCCGACCGGTGTTGCATTCGGTCCGCCGATGTCTATGATACGGCATCGCTTCGGCGGCAACCTGCGCGCCGCCCGGATCAGCGTCCGCACCGTCATCCGTCACGCACCGTACGCGTATCGTCCATCGGTCGACCGGCCATCGGCACGACCGGGACGCCACCGCCGAATCGGGCGCCGGATCGCGGGGCTCGCGACCCCGGAGGAAACGGGCAGGTCCACCGACCGAGGTCGACTGGCAGGGTCGCCGGTCGACGGTCCTTGAGGAGGAGAGTGCATGAAGGTCACGAACATCGGCGCGCTCGGGGTGATCGCGCTCGTCGCGTTCTCGGCGTGCTCCAGCACGCCGCAGGCCGGTGGCGGCAAGACGATCAAGATCGGCACGGAGCTGCCGATGAGCGGCGCCGAGACCGCGAACGGCGAGCCGACCGCGAACGGCGTGAAGCTCGCGATCAAGCAGGCCAACGCCAAGAACGAGGTCCCGGGCTACACCCTGGACGTCAACGTCCAGGATGACGCCGTCAACGGCGCCCACGACCCGCAGCAGGGCGCCACGAACATGCACACCCTCGTGGCGGACGCGTCCGTCGTGGGTGTCGTGGGCCCGTTCAACTCGAACGTCGCCCAGGCCGAGATCCCGATCAGCAATGCCGGCGGCCTGACCCAGTGCAGCCCGGCCAACACGAACACGGGGCTGACCTATCCGCCGGACTCGCTGAAGTACCGGCCGAACAACCCCGACAAGATCAACTACATCCGCCTCGCCGCCCCGGACAGCATCCAGGGCCCGGCCGGCGCCGACTACACGTTCAACGACCTCAAGGCGAAGTCGGTCTACATCCTCGACGACACCGAGACCTTCGGCGTCGGCGTCGGGAACAGCTTCGAGGACCAGTTCAAGAAGGACGGCGGCACGGTCACCAAGCGGGACAGCGCGCCGAAGTCCACGACCGACTACACCCCGCTCTTCACCGCGGCCGCCGCGGCGAAGCCGGAGGCCGTCTACCTCGCCGGAACGACCCCGACCGGCATGGGCCTGGCCCTCAAGCAGGGTCGGACCGTCGCCGGCTTCGAGAACATCCCGTTCGTCGGGCCCGACGGCATCGCCGACCTGGGACCGGGCGGGACCACGGGCGCCACGATCACCGTCGCCGGTGCGGGCGCTCATGACGTCCACGGCACGGTCGCGGGCATCCACGACCTTCCGGCAGGCTCGACCTTCGTGGCCGACTACACCGCGGAGTACGGCAAGGCCCCCGGCGCCTACAGCGCCGCCGGCTATGCCTGCGCCCAGGTGATCATCGCCGGGATCAAGGCGGCAGTCGCCGGCGGCAAGACCGACAACGCGGCGATCCGCGAGGCCGTTCGCGCCGGTTCCACCGCCGCGGGCAACAAGTTCGACACCGTCGTGGGCTCGATCAGCTTCGACAAGAACGGCGACATCACGACGCCGTACATGTCGTTCTACAAGACCGACCTGACCGCTGAAGGCGGCAAGGGCGGCTGGGTCTACGTCAAGCAGCAGGCGTTCACGGATCCGAACGCCCAGTAACCGCAGCGCAAGAGGCCGGGGAATCCTTCCCCGGCCTCTTCATATCCCCGTCGCCCGCCACGTGGTGCGGAGGCCATGAGCATCGATCGGACGCGCGCCCTCCGAGTCGTCGCCCTCGTCATCGGCCTGCTGGTCGTGTCGTTCGTCGTGCTCGGCGTGCAACAGTTCCAGAACTTCCTGACGCTCGGCGCGATCTACGCCCTCATCGCCCTCGGCTACACGATGGTCTACGGGATCATCGAGCTCATCAACTTCGCCCACGGCGATATCTTCATGGTCGGGGCGTTCGTCTCGATGTGGATCCTGACCGTGCCCCTCGGCCTGTCCGACCGGCCGATCGAGAACCCCCTCGAGCTGACCGCCGTCCTGCTCGTGGTCGTGTTCGGGACGATGCTGTTCATGGGCCTCGTCGGCGCGGTCATCGAGCGCTTCGCCTATCGGCCGCTGCGCCACGCGCCGCGCCTGGCGCCGCTGATCACCGCGATCGGCGTCTCGTTCATCCTCCAGAACATCGTCCAGGCGATCTTCTCGCCGTCCCCGATCAGCGTCCCGCAGGTCTTTCCGCGGGTGAAGCTCGACCTCCTCGGGGGGAGCATCGGCGTCCTGAACATCTTCATGGTCGCTGTCGCGCTGCTGCTGATGGTCGCCCTCCAGCTGTTCGTGGGCCGGACCCGCCTGGGGCGAGCCATGCGCTCGACCGCACAGGACCGTGAAGCGGCCGAGCTGATGGGCGTCGACATCAACCAGACGATCGCCATCACGTTCTTCATCGCGGCCGCGCTGGCCGGGTCGGCCGGCGTCATCCAGGGCCTGTATTTCGGCAGCATCCAGTTCAACCTCGGGTTCTTCGCCGGCCTCAAGGCCTTCACGGCCGCGGTGCTCGGCGGGATCGGGAACACGACCGGGGCCGCCATCGGTGGGTTCGTGATCGCGTTCATCGAGGTCCTCGCCGCGCAGCTCGGCTTCTCGCGCTGGTCCGAGGTGGCCGTCTTCACCGTCCTGATCCTCGTCCTCGTGTTCAGGCCGAGCGGCCTGCTGGGCCACGCCCTGGGAGAACGCGCATGATGTCGCGGGCGCGGCTCGCCGCGTGGGCCGCCGACCATCGCTCGATGTCGATCCTGGCCGGCTGGGCGCTCGTCGGGATCCTCCTGCCGTTGATCGTCCTCGTGCCGCCGTTCAGCGCCTTCCAGGGTCAGAGCCTGTGGCTCGGCGGCTTCGCCAACGCGGGCGTCTTCATCCTCCTGGCGTTAGGCCTGAACATCGTGGTCGGGCTGGCCGGGCTGCTCGACCTGGGCTACGCGGCCTTCTTCGCGATCGGCTCGTACGCCTACGCCTTCGGCGCGTCGTCGTTCACCGGCCAGCACCAGTCGTTCTGGCCGATGCTCATCGTCGGTGCCTTCGCCGCCGCGACCTTCGGGATCCTGCTCGGCGCGCCGACGCTGCGGCTCCGCGGCGACTACCTGGCGATCGTGACGCTCGGCTTCGGCGAGATCGTGCCGGCCGTCTTCCTGAACGCGGACAAGTTCACGAACGGCACGAACGGCATCGGCGGGGTCGCCCAGCCGGAGCTGCCCGGCGTCAAGTTCAACTTCAGCGACCCGGTCCCGTTCTACGTCACGATGGTCGTGATCCTGGCGATCGTGATGCTCCTGATCTTCCGGTTACAGGTGTCACGCCTGGGTCGGGCCTGGATGGCGATCCGCGAGGACGAGCTCGCGGCGGCCAGCTCCGGCATCAACACCGTCACGACGAAGCTGCTCGCCTTCGCCCTGGGGGCGTCGACCGCCGGTCTCGCCGGCGTCTTCAACGCGTCGAAGCTGGGCATCGTCACCCCCGATCAGTTCGGATTCGCCGTCTCGTTCACGGTCCTGGCCATGGTCGTCCTGGGCGGGATGGGCAACATCTGGGGCGTCGCCGTCGGCGCGTTCGTCCTGTACGAGATCCAGAGCGTCCTGCTCAAGCAGCTCAACCAGTTCTTCCAGGGCCAGCACATCCCGATCCTCGAGAAGATCGACTTCGTCCAGTACCAGTTCCTCCTGTACGGCCTGGCCCTCGTCGGGATGATGCTGCTCAGACCCGAGGGGCTCTTCCCGAGTCGGCGCCGCCAGCAGGAGCTCCATGCCCAGTCGGACGAGGTGGGCGACCTGCCGCCGCCCACGAGCGCGGTGGCGAGCGAATGACCGTCGCGCCGCCGCAGGGCGCTCCCGACTACATCCTCCAGGCCGACAAGGTCACGAAGCGGTTCGGCGGCCTCGTCGCGGTCCGCGAGATCGACCTGGCGATCCCGCGCGGCTCGATCATCAGCCTGATCGGGCCCAACGGGGCGGGCAAGACGACGTTCTTCAACGTGATCGTCGGCATTCTCGATCCCACCTCGGGAGGCGTCCGGATCGGTGGGCGGCGCCTCGTCGGCCGTCCGATCCGGGCCTGGCTCGAGCCGCTGATCTGGGTCCTGCCCGCGATCGTCATCGCCCTCGTCGCCGCGGTCGCCGGCGTCGTCACCGGATCGGCCGAGGTCGGCGGCTTCGGTGCGGCCTTCGTCCTCTTCGCGCTCGCCCTGATGTTCCTTGCCGCGATCATCCGACCGCGCTGGTATCTCCGGCTCCTGCGCCGGTCCGGCGTCTTCCGCAGCGCGAAGCCCAACGAGATGGTCGAGGCCGGGATCGGCCGCACGTTCCAGAACATCCGCCTCTTCGCCAACATGACGGCGATCGAGAACGTCCTCGTCGGGATGCACTCGAAGCTCGCCTCCACCGCGGTCGACGCCCTCCTGAGCACGCCGAGGGCGCGGAAGGAGGAGGTGCGGGCGCGCGAACGGGCCCGCGAGCTGCTCCAGCTCGTCGGCCTTCGCGGCCGCGACGAGGTCGTCGCCCGGAACCTGCCGTACGGGGATCAGCGCCGGCTCGAGGTCGCCCGAGCGCTCGCCAGCGACCCGTCGCTGCTGCTCCTCGACGAGCCGACCGCCGGCATGAACCCGCAAGAGACGCTGAACATGATGGATCTCATCCGGAAGCTCCGAACCGAGCTGGGCCTGTCGATCCTCCTGATCGAGCACGACATGCGCCTGGTGATGGGGGTCAGCGACCGGATCACCGTGCTCGACCACGGCGATCTGATCGCCGAGGGCACACCCGAGGAGATCCGGACCAACCCAAAGGTCATCGAGGCCTACCTCGGGAAGCCGCCGGAATGACGATCTCCCCAGCACCCAGCGCCGCCGCTCCCGAGGCGGCCGAGACCGTCCTCGAGCTGAAGGACGTCCAGACCTACTACGGTCGGATCCGGGCCCTCCAGGGCGTCTCGCTGGAGGTCCGGCGTGGCGAGATCGTGACCCTCATCGGGGCAAACGGCGCGGGCAAGACGACGATCCTCAAGACGATCTCGGGCCTCCTCCACGCCCGGCAGGGATCGGTCGTCTTCAATGGCAAGGACATCACCCAGACGGCGGCCCACGACCTCGTTCGGGCCGGCATCGGCCACGCCCCGGAGGGCCGCCGGATCTTCTCCCGGCTGACGGTCCTCGAGAACCTCCAGATGGGAGCGTTCACGAGGCCGCAGTCCGAGGCGCACGAAGGGATCGAGCGAGTCTTCCGGCTCTTCCCGCTGCTGCGCGAACGCTCGTCGCAGCGCGGCGGATCGCTGTCCGGTGGCGAGCAGCAGATGCTCGCCGTCGGCCGGGCGATGATGTGTCGCCCGAACCTCCTCCTCCTCGACGAGCCGTCGCTCGGTCTCGCGCCGATCCTCGTCCAGGAGATCTTCTCGATCATCCAGGAGATCAACGCCCAGGGAACGACGATCCTCCTCGTCGAGCAGAATGCGCTCCAGGCCCTCCATGTCGCCCATCGCGGCTACGTCCTCCAGACGGGCCGGGTGATCCTCGCCGACTCGGCAGAACGCCTCGCCGCGAACCCCGACGTGCGGCGCGCCTACCTCGGAGAGATCTAGCGGAGGCGGCGCGACCGCGAGCCCGAGGGCCGAGCGAGGCCGACATGCCGGACACCGAGTACCGGGCCGTTTCCCGGCCGTTCCGACCGCAGCGCGGACCACGACTCGTCGCGATCGGCGCGGCCCTGTTCCTCGCCGTGGCGCTGGTCAAGCCGTGGCCGGACCCGTCCGCGGGCCCGAGCGCCGACCGGCCCTCGTCGACGACTGTCATCGCGGTCGCGAGCGTCCCCGCCGCGCCGCCGAGCCCGTCGGCGGGGCCGAATGCGATGCCCTGCCTGGCCGGCGCCGAGACCCAGGTGGTGACGATGGAGCGGTCGGTCGGACGATCGGTCCGGAGCTGGATCGCGGTCGTCGACGAGATCGCCGGCGACGCCGCCGACCTGCACCAGCCCGCGATCACGGTCTTCTCGTCCGATCTCATCGGGATCGGTGTGTGCGGCCCCGAAACGGTCGGCGCGGCCGGCCGGACGCCAGGTCCGTCGGGCGCGGCCGCACGGCGCGATCCACAGGCGGCGTCGCTCATCACGGTCGTCGTCTCGAATGCGTCCGGGCCCGCCGGGCTCCTCGATCTGGGCCTCGGCGCGCCACTGCCCGGGCAGGACGCCGGGGTCGATTCGGCGCTCCTCTACGGGCCACCGCCGGCGATGTCGGGATCGGCCGCGGGATCGGCCGGAGACCTGCACCCGCCCATCCCCCAGACCGCTCCGACCGAGCCCGCCACGGGCGGATCGGGCGGTCCGTCGGATCGGCCTGGGAGCAACCCCGCGGAGCCCGCTGGTCGGGAGCCGATCTGGGGGCCTGGTTCGTATGCGATCGGGTTCCGCTACCGGTCCGATTCGCCGGCGCTCGTCCGCTGGTTCCGGATCGAGATCGCGCCGAGCACGACACCGCCCGGCTGATCGCGGGTCGGGGCGGGCGCGGGCCGGGGCGGGCGGCCGGCGGGCGGCGGGCGGGCGCGGGCCGGGGCGGGCGGCCGGTCGGCGGGCGGCGCCGAGCCGGCGGTACGATCCGCCGATGGACCTTCAGCTCGATGGCCTTCGGGCCCTCGTCGGCGGCGGGTCGAGCGGTCTCGGCGCGGCGATCGCGGCCTGCCTCTCCGAGGAGGGCGCTCGCGTCGCCCTGGCGGCCCGGCCGAGCGAGCGCCTGACCGACCACGCCGAGCAGATCGGCGGCCTCGCCGTCCCCTCCGACCTGTCCAGCGCCGACGGGCCGCCGAACGCCGTGGCCCGTGCCGTCGAGGGCCTCGGTGGCCTCGATCTCCTCGTGGTCAACTCGGGCGGGCCGCCCGGCGGCGGCTTCGCCACGCTCGACGAGTCGGCCTGGGCGGCGGCGATCGATGGCGTCCTCTGGTCGGCGCTGCGCACGATCCGCAGCGCGTTGCCCCATCTGGCCGAATCCCGGGCAGCGTCGATTCTTGTGATCCTGTCGAGCTCGGCTCGGGAGCCCATTCCCGATCTCACCACGTCGAACGTGCTGCGGCCGGGCCTGGCCGGGCTGATCAAGTCCCTGACGGCGGAGATCGCCCCGATCCGGATCAACGGGATCGCGCCCGGCCGCGTGGCGACGGCACGCATTGCCCATCTCGACGGCCTCCGCGCCGAGACGACGGGGCGTCCGGTCGAGGAGATCGAGCGCGACATGATCCGGCGGATCCCGCTGGGCCGCTACGGCGATCCGGCGGAGGTGGGCCGGCTCGGCGCCTTCCTGCTCTCGCCCGCCGCCGGCTATGTCACGGGCGCGATCGTGCCGGTCGACGGCGGCCTGGTCCGGGCGCTGCCCTAGCTAGTGCTCTCGTCGCTCCCGGCTGATGTCGTACACGGCGCGGCTGAGGATCACGAGCCCGAGCGCCGCGATCCACATCCCGTAGGCGCGCTGCGGGAAGATCGCCTCGGCGTTCGCGGCCGCGAGGTCGACCAGGCGGATCGCGAGCGCCAGCCAGCCCACGATCAGGAGGATCAGGAAGCTGATCGTCCGGTCGAGGCCCACGGGCACGTCGCCCGCCGCATACGGGAGGGCCAGCAGCGCGATCACCGCCAGCGCGACGAAGAACACGATCACGCCGCTCCCGTCGAATGCGTTCCCCGACCGTGGCGGGAGTCCCAGGTCCGCCGTCGTCCCCCACCACGGCAGGAAGCACGCGATCAGGATCACGATCGAGGCGAGCGCGGCGAGGCGCCGGCCGGCGCCGAGCGGTCGACGATGCATCAGTCGGCCTTCGTGTAGACCTCGGGGCGCAGGACGCCCACGAACCGCACGTTCCGGTAGTACTCGCCGTAATCGAGCCCGTAACCCACGACGAACTGGTCCGGGATCGTGAACCCGACATAGTCGACGGGGATGTCGACCAGCCGTCGGGCGGGCTTGTCGAGGAGCGTACAGATCCGGAGCGAGCGGGGATTCTTTCCGCGCAGGTAGCGGATGAGGTAGTTCAGGGTCAGGCCGGTGTCGATGATGTCCTCGACGATCAGCACGTCCTCGCCCTCGATCGTCGCGGACAGGTCCTTGAGGATCCGGACCAGGCCCGACGACTCCGTCGCCGTCCCGCCGTACGAGCTGACCTCCATCAGGTCGATCCGGACCGGGCTCGGGATCGCCCGCATCAGGTCGGCCATGAACGGGAGCGAGCCCTTGAGGACCGAGACGAGGGTCAGGCGCCGGTCGCCGTAGTCGGCCCCGATCCGGGCGCCGAGCTCATGGACCTTGGCGGCGATCTGCTCCTCGCTGACGACGACCTCGCCGATGTCCGCGAGGAGATCGATCTGGCGGTCGCTCATGCCACGGGCTCGCTCACGCCAGCGGCTCCGCGTCGCCGGCGTCGGCCACGGCGGCGCGGATCCCCGCCCGGTCGTGGACGACCTGCCCGGACGAGCCGCTGAGGGCATCGACCATGGCCAGCCGCCCGAACTTCAGCATCAGGGCTTTGAAGTCGCGGGCGTAGAAGAGCTTGATCCGGAGGTCCGGGTAGAGCTCCCGGATCCGGCGGAGCTTGCGGTTCTTCTTCCGGACGAGCTTCTGGCGGAGCGTCGTCATCTCGAGGTAGAGGTCCAGGTCAGGCAGCCAGAAATCGGGCGAGAAGCTCTCCGCGACGTCACCCTCGAGGGTCCACAGGATGGGGAACGTGTGGGGCTCGTACTCCCAGCGGATCCGGTAGAAGTCGAGGATCCGGGCCATCTCGCCCTCGCTCGCATGGGCGAAGGCGGGTGGGACGCGCGGGCCGGCGAGTGCCTCGTCGTCGAGGTCCGAGATCGGCGCGCCGATGGCCGGCGTCTCAAGCGCCGCTTCGGCCACCAGGATCGCCCGCTCGGCGCGACCGGCCGAGCCAGCGCGTCGGTTCGCTCGGCGCCGGCGCCGGCGGGCCGGCGCGGCCGTCGTCTGGCCGGGTCCGGCCGTCACCGGCTCGATCCGGCGGCGGGCGGTTCGCCACCGTCGACGAGGGCGGCCAGGCCACCTTGGGCGAGCAGCTCGTGGACGAGGTCGACATCGGCGAACCCGATCGGCGAGGCCGCGCGGAACCGATCCGCATCGTCCGGACCGAACTCGCCGTAGGCGCGGCCCGGGCCGACGGCGACCCCCTCCTCGTCCCCGTCGGAGAGGGCGGCGTCCGCCTCGCCGGTCACCACGATCCCGAGCGACTCGCTCCGACATGCCGGGCAGTGGATCTCGACGAAGGCGATGTCGTCGCGCCGGGCGAGGACGCGGATCCGATCGTTCGGGACGAGCCCGCCGCAGGCGGCGCAGTCGACGCCGGCGCCCAGCGATTCCAGGTCGTCGCGCGGATCCATCGCCGGAAGTCTAGCCGGTCGGGCCCGAACCGTGATCGTGGCCGAACGGACAGCGGCGATACCCCCGCCTTGCGATGCGATACCCCCTGGGGGTATCATCCGGCGGCCCCCGCCCACCGCCCAGGAGACCGACCGTGCCGACCAGCGCCACGCGCCGACCGGCGGCCCCGCCGGCGAAGCCGCCCGCGAACTTCCGCCACAGCTACTCGAAGGACAAGGCCGGCCTCGTCCGCCGGCTGAGCCGGATGGAGGGCCAGGTCCGCGGGATCGCCCGGATGATCGAGCGCGAGGAGTACTGCGTCGACATCCTGCAGCAGACGGCGGCCCTGCGGGCCGCGGTGGACGCCCTGTCGATCCTCGTCCTCGAGGACCACGTCCAGGGCTGCGTCCGGACGGCCGCCGAGCGCGGCGAGGCGGATGCCTATGTCGACGAGGTGATCGACGTCGTGCGGCGGACCCTCGGTCGGCCGGTTCGGAGCCCGCGCTCCGCCTGAGCCCACGACCCGGTACTTCCGGCGCGGGCCCGCGCCAGCCGGGGGATGTCCCCCGATCCCGGCGGCGGGCACGATGGCCGGAGCATGACCCACCAGCGCCCCGATCGGCTGCCCGCCCTCACGCCGACCGTCATTCCCCCGCGCCCGTTCGTCGAGCGCCGCGTCCGGCACCGCCGGGCCGAGGACCAGATCGCCCACCAGGAGACGCGGCTGCTCGCCCGGGCGCTCGACATCCTGGCCTCGGACGAGGATGCCGAAGCGCGTCTGGCCCGACTCCTCCGGCTGCTGGCCACGACGGTCGGCGCCCGCCGCGCCGCCGTGGTCGCCGACGGCATCGATCGGCGTGCAGCCGTCTCGGTCGACCCGGGCGAGGATCCGGCCGAAGCGGAGACCCTCGCGGCCTGGCTCGATGCCCACGCCCCGCGAACCCGCGCGGCCCGCGCGGCCACCGGCCAGGCTCCGATCTCGTTCATCGTCGCGGCGCCGGTCGACGGCGCGCGGAGCGGCGATCCTGCGGCCACCGAGCGGTCTCGCCACTTTGCGGTGATCCCGATTCCGTCCGCCGGCGACGTCGCCCTGGGTTTCGAGTTCCGCCGGGCTGCCGACGCCGAGACGGCGGCCGAGCGCCTCCCGCCGAATCTCGCCCGCCACGCGGCTGTCGCCCTGGCCCTCGTCACGAGCCAGCTCGCGACCGACCGCGAGGTGGCGACCCTGCGCGCCCGCGAGGCCGAGCGCTTGACCTTCGTGTCGACGGTCGCCCACGAGCTGCGCACGCCGCTGACCGGCCTGCGCGGCTATCTCGAGCTGATCCTGGGGGGTCAGGTGGCGGACGCCGCGGTCGAGCGGGACTTCCTCGAGCGGAGCCGCTCGATCGTGGGCTCGATGGGCGAGCTCGTCGGCGATCTCCTCGAGCTGTCGCGGCTCGAGTCGGGCACCCTCGGGCTCGAGATCGGCCCGTTCTCCGTCGCCGAGGCCTGCAGCCAGGTGGCAGCCAACCTGCTCCCGATCGCGATCGAACGGCGGGTCCACCTGACGACGTCGCTGCCGCCTCGCCTGCGGGTCGCCAGCGGCGACCGTCGCCGGGTCGAGCAGATCGTCACGAACCTCGCGGCGAACGCGCTGAAGTTCACGCCGTCGGGCGGGAACGTCGAGATCGTCGGGCGGATCGATGGCCTCGTCGCGCTCGTCGTCGTGCGGGACGACGGCCGGGGCATCCCCGCCGAGGACCGGTCCCGGATCTTCGAGCGGTTCCACCGGATGGCCGCCCACGAGCGGATCACCGGCACCGGCCTGGGGCTTCCGATCGCGCGGGACCTCGCCCGCCAGATGGGCGGCGACCTCCGGGTCGCATCCGTGCCGGACGCGGGCTCGTCGTTCGTGCTCGCCCTGCCCGGTCCGGCCGAGGTGGAACCCGAGCGGATCGAGACGGCCCTCGCCCGGGCCGTGGTCACCGAGCACGAGGCCCTCGAAGAACGGGCGGTCCGACGCGCGATCGACGTCGGCCGCGACCGTGGCGACGCCCCGAGCGCCGGTTCGCGCCCGGCCGGGCGTCACCGCTCGCGACTGACCGGATCGAGCCGCCTGCACGCCCTGCCGAGCCTCCGCAGCGAGGCATCGACCGGGGTCTGATCGGCGCCGCGAAGCCGGCCGACCGTGGACGATCCGGAGCCGCGCCGGCCGGTTGTCCACAACCGCGGGAGACCGGAGTGGATTCGTGGATAACCCGGTTGACTGGGCTCGGGCGGCCCCGTACTGTCCGGCATCCGCACCGAACCCACCTGGGGACCG
>DASSHB010000050.1:0-7736 GCA_035693125.1 Candidatus Limnocylindrales bacterium
AGCGTCACCTCGCCGCCTGTGCGCACCTCCGCGAAGTCCCGCACGCGCCGCAGCAGGCGGTTCGCAATGCGCGGCGTCCCCCGCGAACGGCCCGCGATCTCCATCGCAGCATCCTCCGGTAGGCGCACCCCAAGGATGTCCGCCGAGCGCTTCACGATGATCGCGAGGGTATCTGCATCGTAGAAATCCAGCCGGTACACCGAACCGAAGCGGTCGCGCATCGGGGCACTGACCATCGCGTATCGTGTCGTCGCCCCGATGAGCGTGAACTTCGGCATGTTCAGCCGCACAGACCGCGCGCCCGGCCCCTTGCCGATGACAAGGTCGAGTGCATAGTCCTCCATCGCCGGGTACAGGATCTCCTCGACCGCGCGCGGCATGCGGTGGATCTCGTCGATGAACAGGACGTCACGCTCCTCGAGCGCGGTGAGGATCGCGGCCAGGTCTCCGGCTCGCTCCACCGCCGGCCCGCTCGTGTACCGGACGTTCACGCCGAGCTCTCGGGCGATGATCGTCGCCAGCGTCGTCTTGCCGAGCCCGGGCGGCCCGTAGAGGAGGACGTGATCGGCCGCCTCTTCCCTTGCCTTCGCCGCGGCGAGGAGGACCGAGAGGTTCGCCTTGACCTCACGCTGGCCGATGTACTCGTCGAGCGTGCGCGGCCTGAGCGCCCCCTCGACCACCCGGTCCGAGTCGTCGACGAGGTCCGGCGCGAGGATCCGCGAGAGGTCGTCGTCCATGCGCGCGAGGGTACCACGGGCTGGGTCAAACCGCACGGATGTTCGAACGTTCCGGCGATGGCCGCCCGACGAGCGGCGCGTGCTCATTTCGCACCTCGGACGAGCGTGGGCGTGGCGGAATCACCCCGTTCGCGCGTTGATGCGAGCCGCGCCCGCTCGCGTTGACCCGCGAACACCGCCTCAGGTGTCGGAATGAGCAGCGGCCGCTCGTCAGTCCCGAAGCAGGCTCCGAAGCGCCGCCTTGACGCGGTCCTCGAGCGTGCCGCCGATCGTCGCGTCGGCGAGCGCGATCCGGGACGCCTCGCGTGCCTCGGCCATCGAGTAGCCGAGCGCCTGGAGGGCGGCGACCACCTCGGTCTCGGTCGCGGTGGCGCCAGGTGCGGCTCCACCCGCGATCGCCGCGGCCGCCGCAACCCCGGCCGCGGACACCTTCTCCTTGAGCTCGAAGATGATCCGCTCGGCGAGCTTCTTGCCGATGCCCGGGATCGACACGAGAACGGCCTGATCCTGCTGCATGATCGCGAGCTGGAGGTCGGGCGTCGGGCGCGAGCCGACGATCGCGAGCGCGACCTTCGGGCCCACGCCGCTCACCGTCAGCAGCAGGTTGAAGAACCCGAGGTCCTCGGGCGTCCGGAACCCGTACAGCGCCTGCTGGTCCTCGCGGACGAGGTGGTAGGTGTGGAGCTTGATCGACGCGACGGTCGACGCGCTCACCAGGATCGCCGGCGCCGCGAACACGCGGTAGCCGATCCCGTTGACCTCGATCACGACCGAATCCGGCGTGACGGCGCCGACCTTCCCCTCGACCGAGGCGATCAACCGCCGATCCTCCATGCGATCCGGCCATACGACGCCCAAGGCCGCCTTAGCGCAGCCAACGCGGGATCGATGTCGCCAAGGGGAACATGAGTTAGCCGAAATCGGCTAATCGGGGGCCGGAAACGCCGCGAAACTTGGGATAAGGTCGCCATGGGCGTCATTTGGGGAAAACGCGGCGACGAGGGCCGCGCGACGTGACGCTCACCGGCGGCGGACTCCGCCCTCGCGCGCCAGCGCCTCCCGCACCGCCCGCTCGTACGGCGACGACCCCCGCGCGATCGGCGCCGCCGCGCCCCGATCCAGAACCGCCGCGCCGTCCGGCCGCGAGCCTCGCCCCACCTGGCCCAGCCCGTTCGCAATGCACACCGCGATCGCCAACGCGTCCGCGGCATCGTCCGGCGTGGGCACGGCCGCCATCCCCAGGACGAGTGCCACCATCCGCCCGACCTGCTCCTTGTCCGCCGCTCCGTGCCCGGCGACCGCCGACTTCACTTCGGACGGCGTGGCCTCCCGGACCGGCACCCGCCCCTCCGCGGCCGCCAGCAGGACCACGCCGCGGGCGTGGCCCACGGCCATCGCGGTCTGGGCGTTCCGCGAGAAGTACAGCCGCTCCACCGCGACGATCGACGGCGCGTGCGTCGCGATCAGGTCCGCCAGGGCGGTGTGGATCGCGAGGAGGCGCTCCCCCAGCGCCAGGTCCGGCGAGGTGACCACGACGCCGTGGTCCACGGCGCGGAGCGATCCGCCGGTCCGTTCGACGATGCCGTATCCAAGTGCCGCGGTTCCCGGGTCGATCCCCAGGATGATCACCCGGCGACCTCGGCGAAGACGTCCTCGGGGATGTCGAAGTTGGCGGTCACGCGCTGGACGTCGTCGAGGTCCTCGAGCAGCTCGACCAGGCGCAGCGCCTGGCGCGCCTTCGCCGAGTCGAGCTCGACCGTGTTCTTCGCGATCATCGCGCTCTCGGCCGAGTCGACCGGGACCCCGGCGCCCTCGAGCGCCTTGCGCACGGCCTCGAGCTCGGCCGGCGCGGTGTAGATGTCGATCGTCTCGCCACCGTCGGTGTCGACGTCCTCGGCACCCGCGTCGATCGCCGCAAGGGCGACCTCGTCGGCGTCGACCTTCGTGTCGCGCAGGACGGCGATCAGGCCGCGTGGCTCGAACTGCCAGGCGACCGCGCCGCTGCCGGCCAGCTGGCCGCCGGCCTTCGTGAACATCGAGCGGACCTCGGCCGCGGTTCGGTTCCGGTTGTCGGTCGCGGCCTCGACGAGGACCGCCACGCCGCCGGGGCCGTAGCCCTCGTAGACGATCTCCTCGAACTGCTCGGCGTCGCCGCCGCCGGTCGCCTTGTCGATCGTCCGCTTGATGTTGTCGGCCGGCATGTTCACCGACCGCGCCTTCTCGATCGCGAGCCGGAGCCGGTAGTTCGCGTCCGGGTCGCCGCCACCCTGGCGGGCCGCGACGCTGATCTCGCGGGCGACCTTCGTGAACACGGCGCTGCGCTTGGCATCGGTGATGCCCTTCGCGCGCTTGATCGTGGACCACTTGGAATGACCGGACATCGCGGGCGGGAGTATAGCCGACTAGAATGGCCCGACCGAGATCAACGGGGGCCCCGTCGCGCCCTCCACGGGCCCCGTCCGACGTCCGTCCGAGCAGTCGTGAGGTCCCGCCCCCGATGACGATGAAGAGCGTCGACCCCGCCCATCTCCGCAGCGTCGTCTTCGCCGGCCACGCCGGTGGCGGGAAGACGACGCTCGCCGAGCAGCTCCTCTTTCGAGCCGGCGCGATCCCGCGCCTGGGCAAGGTCGACGACGGGACGGCCCACCTCGACTACGAGCCCGAGGAGCAGAAGCGGCGCGAGTCGCTCAGCCTGGCGGTCGCGACGTTCGAGCATGACGCGACCCGGATCACGATCGTCGACACGCCGGGCTATCCCGACTTCGTCGCCGAGGTCGTGTCGGGCTTCGCCGCCGCCGATGGCGCGCTGTTCGTCATGGATGCGTCGACGGGTGTCGAGGCGGGCCTCGAGACCGCCGTGGGCCTGGGCCGTTCGACCGGCCGGGCGGCGTGCTTCTTCCTGAACAAGTGCGACCGCGAGAACGCCGATCCCTCGGCTGCGCTCGACGCGCTCCGCGCCCGGTTCGGGAACAAGATCGCGCCGCTCCACATCGCGATCGGCAAGGCCGAGTCGTTCAGCGGCTACGTCGACCTCGTCCATCGCAAGGCGTACCGGCTGGACGGCGGAACGGAGACCGAGATCCCGGTCCCGGACGAGCTGGCCGGCGAGATCGCGGTCCGCCGCGACCAGCTCCTGGAGGCCGCGGCCGAGGCCGACGACGACGTGATGGCGAAGTACCTCGACGGCGAGGAGATCAGCGACCAGGAGCTCGACACCTGCCTCCATCGCGGCGTCCGCGACTCGATCCTCGCCCCGGTCCTCGTCGGGAGCGCGCTGAAGGGCATCGGGATGAATGCGCTGCTCGACGCGTTCATCCGCTACCTGCCGACCGCGGCCGAAGAGCCACCGGTCGAGGCGACCCACCCGAAGGGCGGCGACGCGGTCGCGATCAACCCGGATCCGAGCGGGCCGCTCGTCGCACGGGTGTTCAAGACGGCCGCCGATCCATTCGTGGGCCGGCTGACCTACCTGCGGATCCTGAGCGGCACGCTCCACGGCCAGGCCCACGCCTGGAACACGAACCGCGACGAGGACGAGCGGATCGGCGGGCTGCTCCTGCTCCACGGCAAGGACCAGGAAGCGATCGGCGAGCTCCAGGCCGGCGAGATCGGGGCGGTCGCCAAGCTCGGCGCGACCGAGACCGGCGACACCCTCTCGTCGCGCGACAACCCGGTCCTCCTGCCGCCCCTGTCCTTCCCGCAGCCCGCCCTGTCGGTCGCGATCGAGCCGCAGACGAAGGCCGACCTCGACAAGATGGGCGCGGCCCTCCAGCGGATGCTCGAGGAGGAGCCGTCGGCGCGGGTGGAGCGCTCGTCGACCGGCGAGCAGCTCCTCGTGGCGATGGGCGACGCCCACATCGCGGTGATCGGCGAGCGGCTGAAGCGCAAGTTCGGGGCCGCGATCCTGACGAAGCAGCCCAAGGTCCCCTATCGCGAGACGATCCGGGGCAAGACCCAGGTCGAGGGCAAGTACAAGAAGCAGACGGGCGGCCACGGGATGTTCGGCCACGTCTGGATCGAGATCGAGCCGAACCCGGGCGGCGGCGTCGAGTTCGCCGAGCGGGTCGTGGGCGGATCGGTGCCGAAGGGCTTCTTCCCGGGCATCGAGAAGGGCATCCGCGAGGCGGCGGCCGAGGGCGTCCTCGCCGGCTACCCGCTGTCCGACTTCAAGGCGACGCTCTACGACGGCTCGTTCCACACCGTCGACTCGAACGAGCTGTCGTTCAAGATCGCCGCCTCGATGGCCTTGAAGAAGGGCGTCATGGACTGCAAGCCCGCGCTGCTCGAGCCGATCATGCAGATCGAGGTCCGCGTCCCCGAGGAGTACATGGGCGACGTGAATCGCGACCTGAACACGCGCCGCGGGCGGGTGCTCGGGATGGACACCGCGGACGGGTTCCAGGTCGTGTCGGCGCAGGTCCCCCAGTCCGAGATCTTCTCGTACGCCACCGAGCTTCGGTCGCTGACCCACGGCCGGGGGACCTTCTCGGCCACGCTCGATCACTACGAAGAGGTTCCGGGCCACGTCGCCGACAAGGTGATCGAGGCCCACAAGAAGGACGCCGACGCGGCGGGCGCCCATCACTGACCCGGCCGCGGTCGCCCGTCACGGTCGCCTCGTTCCCCGCCGGCCCGGCTCGTGACGCACGGCCCGGGCGGTCCGCGCCCCGGCGACGATTCCACCCACGCCCGGCACGAGGCGGACCACCCGGAATGGTCGCGCTTCAAGCGTCCATCGCCCGAGCCCGAGCGCCCGGCCGGCGGCGAGCGGACCGACCCTGCCGAGCCCGCGCCCATCGATCCGGCATCGCCGGCTGGCGGTGCGTCCCCGGCGGCCGATCTGCCCGGCGCCAGCAGACCGGGGGAGGCCGAGCTCGCGGCGCCCGCCGCCACCGGCTCGGGCGCGGCCGACGCCCCGGACCTCGCCCCGCCTGACGGCAGCTGGCGTCCACCGCTCGTCCTGGAGGACGGTCTCGAGGCCCGGATCCGGCGCGACCTGGGCCGTGGCCGGACGATCATCCGGCTCAGCTGGGTGGCCGCGCTCGCCAGCCTGATCCTGGGCATCGTCGCGGTCCGCCAGGCCGCGCTCCTCGTCGCGATCGATCCCCGCCTCGTCACGACCGAGGAGGTCGAGGCCGCGGGCAAGTCGTTCGACGCGGCCCGGACGGTCCTGGTCGCGACGGTGATCCTCGGAACCCTCCTGGCCGGGCGCTGGCTGCGCAGCTCGCTGTCGACGATGGACCGGCTGCGCGAGCTGGGTGTCGTCGGCGGGGCCGCGACAGCCGGGGGGCTCGACCGCCTTCGGCTCCTGTGGCGCCCCGCCGGCGTTCCCGCGGAGCAATCGGGCTGGGCCGACCTGCGGGTGAGCGGCTCGCGCCGGTTGACCTCGATCGCGCTGATCCTCGTCGTCGTGGCGGCGACCGTCGGGCTGGCCGCCGCGCTCCTGCTCGGGGCGGCCGACAACGCCGACGAGTCCCGGCTGCTGCGCGTCGCCAGCGGCATCGACGGCGTGCTCTGGATGCTGTCCGCGATCCTCGTCGGAGCCGCGCTCGACCAGATCCGCTGGCGTGAGGCGGCAGCCGCCCGCGCCCTCGGCATCTTCATCCCGCTGGTGGACGCCCCGAGCCGAACGCTCGTTCGGGTCATCCCGCCCGCGCTGTTCTTCGTCGCGGGCGTGCTGATCGCCTCCCAGCGACCCGATCCGTGGTTCGTTCCCTGCCCGTCCGCGACGCTGGCCTGCGACGGGATGCTCGTGCCCGTCGATCACGAGGCGACCGCGGGCCCCACGATCTGGGTCGTCTATGCGGTCCACCCGGCCGCCGAGCAGCGCCTGGGGACGCTCGCGATCGCCGTCGGCGGGCCGGGCGAGAGCGGCCTGGACGAGGCCACCACGATCGTCGACGCGCTCGATCCCGAGCTCGTCCGCCGCTACGACCTCCTCTTCTTCGACCAGCGCGGCGTCGGCGCCTCGGAAGGGCGCGACTGCCCGCATGCCGGCTTCGCCTATGCGACCGCCGGGGCGAGCGCGGACGCCGCACGCGCCTTCGTCCAACGCTGCATCGCCGAAGCCGAGGTCGATCCCGCGACGCTTGCCCGGTACTCGACCCAGCAGGCCGCGGAGGACCTGGACTCGATCCGCGAGCGGCTGGGGATCGAGCGGTTCACCCTGTACGGGGAGAGCTACGGGACCGAGCTCGCCCAGGCCTACGCGGCGACCCATCCCGAGCGGCTCGACGGCCTGATCCTCGACGGCCCGGTGGACCTGACCCGGAGCGCGAACGAGTTCTGGTCCGACGCGGCGATCGGCTTCGACAACACCCTCACCGTCGCGCTCGCCGCCTGTGCGGGCGAGCCGGCGTGCAAGCGGGACGACCCGAATCCGGCGACGGCCTACGACGCCCTGCTGGGCCGATTCGCGGAGCCGCGCCAGGTCTCGTTCGCCGACGCCGACGGGACCGTCCGTGACCATCCCCTCGATGCGGCGGCGATCGAATCCGCGGTCGACATCCTCCTCTACGACCCCACCGGGCGGATGCTGATCCAGCGGGCCATCGCGGCGGCCGCGAACGGCGACGACGTGCCCGCGGCGCGGCTCGTCGATGCGCTCGGCGGCGGCGAGGGCGTGGGCGTCTCGTCGTTCGCCTACCACGCGATCACGTGCGCCGACTACCGCGTGTCGCCGACCGCCGATCCGAGCGATCTGGCTGCCGTGGAGCGATTCGGCGACTCGACCGGCGCGACGGCCGTCCGGACCAACGAGGTCTACACGAGCCAGTACCCGTGCCTCTACTGGCCGTACCAGCCGCCGACCGCGGCGCGACCCGCGCCGATCACGCAGACGACGTTCCCGGTCTTCGTCCTGGGCGCGGACGACGACCCGATCACGCCGATCGCGGGGGCGCGCGCGATCGCCGGTCGGCTGACGGACGGCTACCTGATCCACACGACCGGTGGCGCCCACGTCACGTACGGGCGGGGCGACGCCTGCGTCGACGGCGC
>DASSHB010000051.1:0-3229 GCA_035693125.1 Candidatus Limnocylindrales bacterium
TCCGATCTCCCTTGGACGGGCCGAACCTGGCCCGCCGCTCGGCGGAGGAGAGCCGCTTCACGCTTCCGTACCCGCCTCGCCGCCGAACCGGACGAGCTCGACCTCCTTCTCCTCGGCCGGACGCCAGCGCTCGGTGTCGCCGGCGGGCAGGTCCAGCCGGAAGCCGGCCGCGAGCGAGCGGTCGAACGCCAGCCGTGGATTCACCCGATCGAACGGATGATGCGACGACACCCGGATCGTCCGGCGGGACGTATTCGTCACCGACACGCGCCGACGTTCGCGCCCATCGCTCACCTCCGGGCGACGCGCCGGCACGATCGCGCCCGGGCCGCGCGGATCGGGCTCGCGCCCGCCGGCGAGCGGATCGACGAGGACGACCAGGCGCGTGCCGTCTTCGACGAGGACCTCCAGCCGGACCTCGTCGACGAGCTCGCGGACGCCGTCGAGCACCTGATCCGGCGCGACCGCCACGCGTCCGGCCGCTTCGACCGCGGCGAGCGAGCCGCCGTCCCGCGCGGCCTCCAGCATCGCGTCGCAGATCAGGGCGATCGCCTCGGGGGCGTTCAGGCGCAGACCGCGCGATCGGCGCCGCCGAGCCAGCTCCGCCGCCGCGAAGAGCTGGACGCGCTCCTCCTCCCACGCCGTCAACCGCACCGCGGCATCGTACCGGCGGACGGTCGCTGCCGGACTGCGATCGGGCCGGTCTACACTCGGCCGATGGGACCCGATCCGAAGGTGGTCGAGAGCGAGAACGAGGAGCTCTGGCGTGGACTCCTGGACGGGACGAACCCGGTCTACGCCCGGACCCGAGCGCTGATGAAGCGGATTCCGGGCTCCCCCCGCTGCAAGATGTGCGCCGCGCCGTTCGGATCGCCGGGTCGATGGCTCATCCGCTTCCAGGGCCGGCGTCGCTGGGAGAAGAACCCGGACTACTGCAACCTCTGCTTCGACGTCCTGAGCCGATACCACGGCGGAGCGGAGCTCGAGGCGAGCTTTCTGTTCGCCGATGTCCGCGGGTCCACGACGATGGCGGAGACGATGCGCCCGGCGGAGTTCCGCCGGCTCCTCGACGGCTTCTACGACTTGGCCGCGCGCCTGATCGTCGAGCACGACGGGATCGTCGACAAGTTCGTCGGCGACGAGGCGATCGGGATCTTCATTCCGGCGACGGCCCGAACCGGGCACGCTCGGGCCGCCGTCGACGCGGCGCGGGCGCTGGCCGCTGCTCTTGGCGCGGGAACCCGGAGCCCATCGCCGTCAGGCGGCCGGGTGGCTCTGCCGATCGGGATCGGGGTCGGCACGGGGGTCGCCTTCGTCGGCTCCGTGGGCGAGCCGCCGGTGACCTCGCTGACCGCCCTCGGCGACATCGTGAACGTGACAGCGAGGCTCGCCTCGACGGCCGCGGCCGGCGAGATTCTCGTGAACGAACGGGCCGCGCAGATGAGCGGGCTGACGGCCGGACTGGAGTCGCGCTCGCTCGACCTCAAGGGCAAGAGCGGTCCGACGGTCGTCTACGTCATCCCGGCCGCCGAGCCGGGTTGACCGACGATCCGGCCGACGGTCAGGCCGGCGCTGCGCCGATGAGCTCGCCCGCGGGCTGGGCGACGATCGTCGGGCTCTCCGTCCTCGCACGATCCGCGCGGACGAACAGGGCGACGCCGACCGCCGAGGTCGCCGCGCACAGCAGGAGGGCGGTCGTCACGTCGACGAGCCGCAGCTCGAGCAGCGCGCTCATCAGGAACGCGGCGACGATCCCACGGGCGCCGGTCAGCGCATTCCAGCCGGCCATCGCGGGGGCGCGATCGGCCAGGGTCGTCTCGTCACTGACCGCGGCCGCGATCCCGACGTCGATCGAGGCACCGCCGATCCCGGCGGCGATCGCGGCGACCCACAGCAGGAGGACGCCCGGCGCGAACGCGTAGCAGATGATCGAGGACAGCCCCACGAGGCTGCCGAGCCGGAGGGCCACGACCGCGCCACGGCGGTCGGCGACGACCCCCCAAACGGCAAACGCGACAGTGTTGGCGATCGCACTGAGGATCCCGATCACCCCGACGTCCGAGAGGCTGAGGTGGAGCCGGTCGACGTTGACGAGCGCATACAGCGGCGCGGCGGCGATCAGCCCGCCCCCGTAGAAGCCCTGGGCCATCGCCAGCCGGCTCAGCGCGGGCCGTGCCCGGAGGGCGCGGATGGACGCGCGGGCGGAGAACGACGGCGGGCTCGAGGCGGCCGCCGCGCGCAGGCCGACGTATCCCACCGCGCACGCGACGCCGATGACCCCGGCCATCGCGACGGCGGGCTCCCCGCCGATCCGGTCGGCGATCACGCCGCCGCCGAACGCCGCCAGGGCGCCGGCCGCAGCCCGGCCCATCCCCAGCGCGCCGACGACGCGGCCACGAAGCCGGGACGGGTACATCGCGCCCCACAGGCGGAGGTGGAACGGCCCGCCGAACGACAGGCTCAGCCAGAAGACCACGCTGACCGCGACGAGGACGGGCGCCGAAGGGACGACGAAGAGGATCAGCAGGGACGCCGCGCCGAGACCTCGGGTCAGGGCAAGCTGGGCGGTCGTCCGTGGACCGAGCCGGCCGGCGAACGCGCCTAGCAGGTTGGCGACGTACGGCGCCGCGGCCAAGGCGCTGAGGCCCAGCGGCTCCAGCCCGCCGCGCCGGGCGATCGTCGGGAGGAGGGCGTTCACGAGGGCCATCGTCACGCCCATCCCGACGGCCACGACGAGATCGAGGGCGAGATTCCGCCCGATCGCGCGTCGCGACGCGGAGTTCAGGACTGACGGCCGGAGCACGGCGTACCTCGAAGCGCCCGATTGGCCTGCGAGGTGAGCTGTCGGGCTCGGCGTGGGTTCGCCGCCGCGGTCGGTCCGCGGTTCGCCCCAGGGGAACTGGGTCCCCCGCCCTCCGAAGAGGTTCGGCCATCACCAACGATAGCACCGTCGATGGCATAGCCGAATGGTCCAAATGTCCTGTTCGCACCCGGACGCGGGTCGCGCGACCTGCCATGATCGCCGCGTGGACGAACGCGGCCCCTGGATCCTCTACTACGCCCTGGCGGTCGCGGCGGCGATTGTCCTCGCCCTCCCGAGCCGCCCCGACCTCCTCGGCTGGGCGGTGATCATCGGCGCCGGCGTCGGCGCCGCGATCATCCGCAGCCAATGGCTCCACGCCAAGGCCTGGTCCCGAACCGACCTCAGCTGGGGCGTCGCCTTCGCCGC
>DASSHB010000052.1:0-14952 GCA_035693125.1 Candidatus Limnocylindrales bacterium
CGGGCGATCTCCGTCCTCGGCGGCTTCGACGCGGTCGTCGGCTGGTGGGGCGACAGCGCGGTCGTCGTCTCGAAGCTGGATGACGGAACGATCGGCGGCGGCCTCGTCGTGAAGCCCCGCGACGCCGCTGCAGCGGATCGACTGCTGACGTCGCTGAGCGGCTTCGTGGCGATCGGCGGCGCCAGTGCCGGGGCCACGAGCCGGACGGTCGACCACAACGGCACGACGGTCACGATCGTGACGGTCAGTGGCGCCGACATGGCCGGTCTGCCGCCGGGCTACAAGCCGGAGATCGCCTGGGCCTCGAACGCGGACATCGCGGTCGTGGGCTACAGCGAGGCCTTCGTCGAGGCCGTGCTCGACGCCGGACCCGGTCACTCACTCGCCGACGACGCTCGGTTCAAGGGCCTGCTCGACCGGGCCGGCGCCGAGAACATCGCCGTCACCTTCCTCGACATCAAGGCGCTGCGCACGCTCATCGAGCCGCTCGCCCAGGCGACGGCACCGGGCGACGCGTGGACGCAGTACACGAAGTACATCCAGCCGTATCTCGCCCCGATCGACGCCCTGATCTCCGTCGGCCGGAAGGACGGCTCGAACGATCGCGGCGTCACGTTGATCACGACACCCCGCTGAGCCCGCCCGGCGGCGTTCGACGTCGCCCGGGCCCCACCACCGTCCAATCGACCGGCCCCCCAGTGGCCGGCGACAACCAGGAGGAACCGAATCGACATGGCAGTCAGGATCCGGCTGACGCGCGTGGGCGCGACGAAGCAGCCGACCTATCGCGTCGTCGTCGCCGACGCACGCTCGGCCCGGGACAGCCGGGCGATCGAGACGATCGGCCACTACAACCCGCGCACGGAGCCGATCGAGCTGACCATCGACGCCGAGAAGGCCAAGGGCTGGCTCGCCAAGGGCGCCCAGCCGTCGGAGACCGTCGCGCGTCTCCTCCGATCCACCGGCATCCTGCCGGCCCTCAAGAAGCAGGACAACTGATGCCCGCCGCCGAACTCGTCGAGTACGTCGCCAAGTCCCTCGTCGACGACCCGGATGCCGTCAAGGTGGAGGTCGTCCAGGACGGGGGCGGGACCGTCATCGAGCTCCACGTCGCGGAGGACGACATGGGCAAGGTGATCGGTCGCAACGGCAGCGTCGCGAAGGCGCTGCGGACGCTCCTCAAGGTCAGCGCCGCCCGGGACGGCGAGCCCGTCTCGCTCGAGATCCTCGACTAGGCGGGCCGGATGTCCGAGTCGGCGGCACCGGCCGCCGGCGAGCGGCTGGTCGTGGCGCTCGTCCGGGGCGTTCACGGCCTGCACGGCGCGGTCCGCGTCGAGATCCTCACGGACCGACCCGAGGCGCGCTACGCCGTCGGCTCGGTGCTGTACCGCGAGGGCGGCGACGAGCCCCTCACCGTGGCCTGGTCGTCGGCGGTCGCCGACGGGCCTGGCTGGCGGCTGCGCTTCGCCGAGCTGCCCGATCGGACGGCTGCCCAGGCGCTGATCGGCGCCTATCTGGAGGTCGCCGCGGGGCCGGACGCGAGCCTGCCCCGCGGGTCCTACTTCTGGCACGAGGTGATCGGGGCCACCGTGTCGTCGACGAGCGGCGAGGCCTTGGGGACCGTGCGGGACGTGTATCGCTCCGGTGGCGCCGAGGTGTTCGTCGTCGACGGCGGCCCGTACGGCGAGTTCGACGTCCCCGCGGTTCGCGATTTCGTCCGGATCTTTGCGCCGCGCCGCGGCGAGATCGTGGTCGACGTCGTCGCGCTCGACCTGACGCCGCCGCGGGCGACGGGATCGGGGGATCGGCCGCGCGCGCCGCGCCGACGATCCGGTCCCCGCCGCCGACCATCCCCGCCGTCCACGCAGCCGCCGGCGCCGCCCGAACCGTCGGCATGACCCTCGAGATCGACGTCCTGACGCTCTTCCCGGAGATGGTCAGCGCGCCGCTGACGGTCAGCATCCCGGGCCGGATCCAGGAGCAGGGGATCGCGACGATCCGGACGCACGACCTTCGCCAGTGGGGACTCGGCCGGCACCGGAGCGTCGACGACGCCCCGTACGGCGGCGGCGCCGGGATGGTGATGCGCCCGGAGCCAATCGCGGACGGGATCGACAGCGTCCGGCGGGACGACTCGGTCGTGATCCTGCTCGATCCGGCCGGCGAGGTCTTCAGCCAGGAGCGCGCCCACGACCTGTCCGTCCGCCCGCACCTCGTCTTCGTCTGCGCGCGGTACGAGGGCGTCGACGAGCGAGTCCGCGCCCTCGTCGACCTGGAGCTGTCGATCGGCGATTACATCCTGACCGGCGGCGAGCTGCCGGCCCTCGTCGTGATCGATGCCGTGATCCGGCTGCTGCCCGGGGCGATCGACGAGCTCTCCACGACCGAGGAATCATTCGCCGGCGGACTGCTCGAGTACCCGCAGTACACGCGGCCGCCCGTCTTCCGCGGTGAGGCCGTCCCGCCGATCCTGACGTCGGGCGACCACGGCGCGGTCGGGCGCTGGCGGGCCGAGCAGGCGCTCGAGCGGACGCGCGCCCGGCGACCGGACCTGCTCGCCGACGGACCGAAGCCGCCGCGGCGCTGACCGCGCCCTGGGTCGTCTCGCGAGAGGCCCGTGCTATACTCCGCCGCCGGTCGACCGGTTCGGCCCGACTCCTGAGTCCCCCCGCAGCTTCGGGCTGCCGACGAACTGACAAGGAACGCCCAGTGAACGTGCTCGACGAGATCGTCACCGACCAGCTCCGGACCGACCTGCCGGAGATCGCCAGCGGCGACACGGTCAAGGTGTCGGCCAAGGTCGTCGAAGGCAACCGCGAGCGGATCCAGGTGTTCGAGGGCATCGTGATGCGCCTCCGTGGCGGCGGGATCACTCGCTCGATCACGGTTCGCCGGATCGCGAGCGGAGTGGGCGTGGAGCGGACGTTCAAGATCCACAGCCCGCGAATCGAGAAGATCGAGGTGCTCCGGCACGGCCAGGTCCGTCGGGCGCAGCTCTACTTCCTGCGCGATCGCGTCGGCAAGGCGGCCACCCTGCGGGAGCGGCGTACGAGCCGCTGACCCGCGCGGCGTTTCGAACCTGCGACCCCGGCCCGTGCCGGGGTCGATCGATTCCGGCTCGTGCGACCCCCGGCCCGCCGACCGGCTACCCTGACCTCCGATGGCCGTCATCGTCCCGACCCTCCGCCACGAGCGCCGCCTCTGGAACGCGGGGCACGAACGGGTCGCCGGGGTCGACGAGGTCGGCGTCGCCCCGACCTGCGGTGCGGTCGTCGCCGCGGCCGTGATCATGAAGCCCGGCTGCCACCGGATCGAGGGCGTCCGCGACTCGAAGACCCTGTCGATGGGCCAGCGCGAAAAGCTCGCCCCGCTGATTCGAAGACGGGCGCTCGCCGTCGGGGTCGGCGCGGCGTCGGTCCGCGAGATCGACCAGCTGAACATCTACCACGCGACCCATCTCGCGATGCGCCGGGCGATCGCCCGGCTCGGTGGCCACGACCACGTGATCGTCGACGGCAACCGGATCGTCGGCTTCGAGACCCACGTCGGTCCGTATACGAATGTCGTCGACGGCGATGCCAAGGTCTATTCGATCGCCGCGGCGTCGGTCGTCGCAAAGGTGGTCCGCGACCGGATGATGGCCAAGCTGGCCGCGCGCTACCCGGGCTACGGCTGGGAGCACAACCAGGGCTACGCCACGCGCGATCATCGCGACGCGATCCGGGCGATGGGCCTGACCCCCTTCCACCGCCGCTCGTTCCTGGCGCTCCAGCGAACGCTGGCCGGCGACCAGCTCGACTTCGACCTCCTGGCCGATCCGGCCGCGACGCCGGCCCTCCACGAGCGGCTCGAGCGCGAGGCGGTGCCGGTCATGGTCGACGACGCGATGCTCGATGGCCCCGACCTCCTTGCCCTCGACGATGCCGGGGTGCCGTTCGGTGCCGACGACTTGTCTCTCTCCGGGCTCGCCGGCGACCTGGAGGCGGTCGCGGGCTGAGATAAGCCGCGGATGAGCGTCCGGCGCGACGATCATCCCGTGCGAACGGCGCAGCAGCGAGCGGGTGATGCAGCGGAGATGCTCGTCGCCGAGCGCCTCGAGGCAGTGGGCTGGACGATCCTGGGCCGGCAGGTCCGAGCGGGCCGCGGCGAGCTGGACCTCGTCGCCGTGGACCCCGGTCCGCCGCGCGAGCTGGTGATCGTCGAGGTACGCCGTCGCGCGAGCCGGGGCTTCGGCCTGGCCGAGGAGTCGGTTGCGTTCCGGAAGCGGACGCATCTGCGCGTGGCCATCGGCCGGCTGCTCGAGGGCGGGTTGCCCGGCGGTGGCCCGTTGCCGCGACTGCCGTTGCGGGTCGACCTCGTGGTCGTCGAGCCAGCCGCAGGCGGCCCCGAGGCGTCGCGTCTGCGTCATCACCGCGGCATCGAGCTCTGAGGTCGTCGCACTTCCTGCCGGCGCGCCGTTGGGCCCGCGCGGGCTGTCATCGGCGAGTCAACGGACCCGGCCACCGCGATGACCCGCCCCGGGGTTCCGGAAATGAACACCTGCGGATCACCCAGATCGCAATCTGAGGCCAGCACCGCGTCACGCGCGGCTCCCGGGGCGGCCGTTCAACCTCGTGCTACACTCCGCCGGCCGCGGCAGCCCGCCGTGGCGCCCGCCCGGCCCCGATGGGTCGGAGATCACACGCGGACCGTTCCGACCGGGACGGTGCCGGGCCACGAGGCCCGGAAACCCGGCGACGAGGTCCGCGGAGGAACCACACCGACAGGAGGTCTCACCCCGTGCCGACCGTCTCGATGCGGCAGTTGCTAGAAGCCGGTGTCCACTTCGGGCACCAGACCCGCCGCTGGAATCCCAAGATGCGCCCGTTCATCTTCGCGGAGCGCAACGGGATCCACATCATCGATCTCGCCCAGACCGTGAAGCACCTCGAGTCGTCGCTCGAGTTCGTCCGCGAGACGGTGGCCCGAGGCGAGTACGTCCTCTTCGTGGGGACGAAGAAGCAGGCCCAGGAGCCGATCGCGATGGAGGCGGCCCGGGCCGGCCAGCCGTTCGTCAACAAGCGCTGGCTCGGCGGCATGCTCACGAACTTCACGACGATCAAGAAGCGGATCAGCCTCCTCGAGCAGCTCGAGGCGCGCCAGCAGGCCGGCGACTTCGAGCGAATGACGAAGAAGGAAGCCGCCAAGCTCACCGACGAGATGGTCAAGCTGACCGCCACCGTCGGCGGGATGCGCAAGATGAAGCGCGTCCCCGGCGCCGTCTTCATCATCGATCCGCATCGCGAGCGGATCGCGGTCACCGAGGCGAACAAGCTCGAGGTCCCGGTCGTCGCGACCGGCGACACGAACGTCGACCCGGACGAGATCGACCACATCATCCCGGCCAACGACGACGCGATCCGGTCGATCCGGCTGCTCTGCAACCTGATCGCCGAGGCGTGCATCGAAGGCCAGCGCGAGCGCGCGGCGCGGGCCGCGGCCGAGCCGGAGCCCGAGATCGCGGTCGCCGCGGAGCCCGAGTACGACGAGTCCGCCTCCGACGAGCTGGTCGCCGCCCTCGCCGGCGGCGCGGCCCTCAGCTTCTCGCCCGACATCGACGAGGAGGAGGAGCTGCTGCCGGGCGCTCGCGCCGCGACGGCCGAGCCGCCCGCGCCGGGCGCCGAGGCCACGCCGGACGAGATCGCGGCCGAGCTCGCCCGCGAGGCGGCGGAGAAGGCCGAACCCGCCGCGGGCTGAGCCCGACGCGCCGGCGCGAGCGCGCCGGCCGCGGGCCGTCCCAAACCGCGGCGCGCCCACCACCGAACGACCGCGCGGACCCGGACGGTCCGCTGTCACGCAGGACAGGAGCACACGCAGCACATGGCAGAGATCACCGCAGCGGCGGTCAAGGAGCTTCGCGAGCGCACCGGCGCGGGCTTCATGGATTGCAAGAACGCCCTCGTCGAGGCCGACGGTGACGTCGACAAGGCGGTCGCCGCGCTTCGCGACAAGGGCCTCGCCGCGGCCGCCAAGAAGGCCGGCCGCGACGCCCGCGAGGGCCTCGTGTCGAGCTATATCCACACCGGCGGCCGGGTCGGCGTCCTGATCGAGGTCAACTGCGAGACCGACTTCGTCGCCCGGACCGACGAGTTCCAGAAGCTCGTCCGCGACCTCGCGATGCAGGTTGCGGGCCTCGCCCCGCTGTACGTGGACGCGGAGTCCATCCCCGCCGACGTCCTCGCGGCGAAGCAGGCCGAGCTCCTCGCCGACGAGACCACCCAGAAGAAGCCCGATGCGATCCGCCCCCAGATCGTCGAGGGCCAGCTGAAGAAGTGGTACCAGCAGGTCTGCCTGCTGGATCAGCCGTTCCGGGACGAGGAGCGGACCGTCCGCGAGCTGATCACCGAGCGGATCGCCACGATCGGCGAGAACATCCGCGTCCGCCGCTTCACCCGCTACGCGCTCGGGGAGGAGCAATGAGCGAAGCCGTCCGGACCTCGCCGAGCGGAGCTGACGCCGCCACCGGAGCCGGCCCGATCCGCTACGGGCGGATCCTGCTGAAGCTGTCCGGCGAGGCCCTCCTCGGCGATCGCCCGTACGGCGTCGATCCCAAGTTCGTCGCGTTCATCGCCCGCCAGGTGGCCGAGGTCCATCGCCTCGGGGTCCAGATCGGGATCGTCGTGGGCGGCGGCAACATCTTCCGCGGCTTGGCGGCGGCGGCGAGCGGCATGGATCGGGCGACCGGCGACTACATCGGGATGCTCGCGACGGTGATGAACGGCCTGGCCCTCCAGGACGCGCTCGAGCGGGCCGGCGTGCCGACCCGGGTGATGAGCGCGATCGCGATGAACGAGGTCGCCGAGCCGTACATCCGGCGACGCGCTGTCCGCCACCTCGAGAAGGGCCGCGTCGCGCTGTTCGTGGCCGGCACCGGCAATCCGTACTTCACGACCGACACGGCCGCCGCCCTGCGCGCCGTCGAGATCGGGGCCGAGGTCCTCCTCAAGGCGACGAAGGTCGACGGGGTCTACGACGCGGATCCGCAGACTCATCCCGAGGCGCGGCGCTACGCTGAGCTGGAATACGCGGATCTCCTCCGCGACCAGCTCAAGGTGCTCGATGCGGCGGCGGTGTCCCTCTGCATGGAGAACGACCTGCCGATCGTCGTCTTCGATCTGAACCAACCCGACAACATCACCCGGGTGGCTGCCGGCGAGGCCGTCGGCACCCGGATCTCCGGCGCAGCCGGCGCCGGCGGAGGTCATCGATGAGCACCGAGACGCTCACGTCGGCCGATCACAAGATGGGCCGCGCCGTCGAGGCGATGGAGCGCGACTTCCAGGCGTTCCGGACCGGGCGCGCCTCGACCGCGCTCGTCGAGCGCCTCACCGTCGAGTACTACGGCACCCAGACGCCGCTCAACCAGCTCGCGGGGATCAGCGTGCCGGAGGCCCATCAGATCGTCATCCAGCCGTGGGACCGGGCCGTCCTCGGCGCGATCGAGAAGGCGATCCAGAAGAGCGACATCGGGCTCGTCCCCAACGTCGACGGGACCGTCGTCCGGCTGAACATCCCGGCCCTGACCGAGGACCGTCGCAAGGAGCTCGTCAAGGGTGTCCACAAGCGGATGGAGGAAGCGCGCGTCGAGATCCGCAACCTTCGTCGCGACGCAGCGGACGAGCTGAAGAAGGAAGAGCGCGAGGGAACGGTCGGGACGGACGAGGCCCATCGCCAGCACGACCAGCTCCAGAAGACGACGGATCGCTGGATCGCCGAGGTCGATCGGGTTGGCGCCGTGAAGGAACAGGAGGTCATGGAGGTCTAGTGGCCCGGACGCCCCTCGCCCGTCCCACCGACGCGCCGCCGACGGCGCACCGGCCGGACGGCGAGGCCAGCACCAGCCCCGGCCCGCGCCCCGCCGACCCCGACGGGGAGCGCCTCCTGCCCGACAGCGACCTGCCCCGCCACGTGGCGATCATCATGGATGGCAACCGGCGCTGGGCCCGCCAGCATGGGTTGCCCGAGATCGACGGCCATGCCGCCGGCGTGGAGGCGATCCGGACCCTCCTCCGTCACGCCGTCCGGCGCCGGGTCCCGGTCGTGACGGTCTACGCCTTCAGCCGCGAGAACTGGGCCCGTTCCGACGACGAGGTCCGTGGATTGTTCGCGCTCCTGGAGGGGGCGATCCGGAGCGAGACCGCCGAGCTCCGGGAGCAGGGCGTCCGGATCCGCCTCCTGGGCCGGCTCGACGAGCTGCCGGAAGACACGCGCCGCTCGATCGTGGACGCGCTGGACCAGACGGCCGATGGGGAGCGGCTGATCCTCAACGTGGCGTTCAACTACGCCGGCCGGACCGAGCTCGTCGACGCCGTTCGGCGGATCGTCGCCAGCGGCCGGCCGCCCGAGGCGATCGACGAGACCGCGATCGCCGAAGCCCTCTACACCGCGGGGCTGCCCGACCCGGATCTCGTGATCCGGACGGGCGGCGAGCAGCGCCTCTCGAACTTCCTGATCTGGCAGGCGGCCTACGCCGAGCTGTACACGACCGAGGTCCTCTGGCCCGACTTCGGAGCCGACGCGTTCGATGCGGCGCTTCTCGAGTTCGCGAGCCGCACGCGCCGGTTCGGCCGCTGAACGGCAGCCGGGCGGCCGGCGCCACCGCCCCCATCCCGACCGGACGGCTGCGCCAGCGGGCGACGAGCGCGGCGATCCTCGTCCCCCCGCTCGTCGTCGCCCTGCTCCTGGGCGGACCGTGGATCGTCGCGGTCGTCGTCGTCGCGACAGCCCTCGCCGCGCGCGAGACCTTCCAACTCCTGACCGGGGCGGGCTACCCGTCACTCGCGTGGTTGGGCATCGCGATGGCCGTCGCGCTCGTGCTCGACGCTGCGGTCGTCCCGGCGATCGAGTCGAGCGGCGTCCTGCTCGTCGCGATCGGTGCGATCCTCGCCGCGGTCGGCGCGTTCACCCGGGCCGACCCGCGGGACGGGCTGCCGACCTGGTTCGGGACCGTGTTCGGAGCGCTCTATGCGTCGCTCCTGGGCTTCATCCTGCGCCTCGGCCATGCCGCGCCAGCGCTGGGTGCCGGTGCGCCGCTTGGCGGCCTGAATCCTGACCAGGGCTGGATCCTCGTCCTCGTCCTGGGGGTCTGGTCGTACGACACCGGGGCGTACTTCATCGGGAAGCAGTTCGGCCGGCGACGATTCCTGAGCCACCTCTCGCCATCGAAGACGTACGCCGGGCTGATCGGCGGGATCGTCGCGACGACCGTCGTGACGGGGCTCGTCCTGGCCGGTCTCGGCCAAAGTCCGCTCGGCGCGGTCGTGCTCGGACCCCTCCTCGCCCTGGCCGCCCAGGCCGGCGACCTCGCCGAGTCGATGCTCAAGCGGGCGGCCGGCGCCAAGGATTCCGGCAACCTGATCCCCGGCCACGGCGGGATCCTCGATCGGGTCGACTCGTTCCTGTTCGCCGCGCCGGTCGCGCTCCTGTATGTCCTCGCCGCGTTCCACTGAGGGCTCGGCGCCTCGCCGCCGCGTCGCCGTCCTGGGTTCGACGGGTTCGGTCGGGACGCAGACGCTCGATGTGATCGCCGCCCATCCCGACGCGTTCGAGCTCGTGGCGATCGCCGCCGGCCGGAATGCGGACGCGCTCGAGGAACAGCGCGCCCGGCACCATCCCGCCGCCGCAGTCCTGGCCGGCGCCGACGCCGAACCGCTGGTGGAGCTCGCAACCCGCGACGACGTGGATCTCGTCGTCGTCGCCACGGGCGGCATCGTCAGCCTCCGCCCCGTCCTCGCCGCGTTGCGAGCCGGCAAGGTTGTCGCGACCGCCAACAAGGAGACGCTCGTCGCGGGTGGGCACCTCGTGATGGCCGAGGCCCGCGCCCGAGCCGGCGAGGTCGCCGCCGGCCGACCCGGAGACCCGTTCGCGACCCCGCTGGCCTGGCTCCGCCCGATCGATTCCGAGCATTCGGCCATCTGGCAGTGCCTCGTCGGCGAGTCGGTGAACCGCGTCGCCTCGCTCGTCCTGACCGCGAGCGGCGGGCCGTTCCTCGACGGACCGCCGGACCTCTCGACGGTCACGCCGCAGCAGGCGCTCCGCCATCCGACGTGGTCGATGGGCTCGAAGATCACGATCGACTCGGCGACCCTCGCGAACAAGGGCCTGGAGGTCGTCGAAGCACGCTGGCTGTACGATGTCCCCGATGACGCGATCGAGGTCGTCGTCCATCCGCAGAGCGTCGTCCACTCAGCGGTTCGCTTCGTGGACGGATCGCTGAAGGCCCAGCTGGGCACCCCGGACATGCGCACCCCGATCCAGTACGCCCTGACCTACCCAGATCGCCGGCCGTCGCCGTCGGCCGCCGTCGATCTCGTGGCGGCCGGCCGGCTCGACTTCCGAGCGCCCGACGAGGAGCGCTTCCCGGCGCTCCGGATCGCCCGTGACGCAGGCCGGATCGGGCAGCGAGCCACGACCTCGCTGATTGCCTCGGACGACGTCGCGGTCGCGCGATTCCTCGACGGGACGCTCGGGTTCACCGGGATTCCGGCCCTCCTCGAGGCGGCCGTGGACCGGTTCGGCGGCGGGGCCCCCGAGGACCAGGCGCCGGACGTCGATGGGCTGATCGCGCTCGACGCGGAGGTCCGCGCCTGGGCCCAGAGCTGGAAGGCCGCCCGATGAGCGGCGCCCTCGGCGTCATCGCGACCCTCGTCCTGTTCATCGTGGTCCTGGGCAGCCTCGTCCTGATCCACGAGCTCGGCCACTTCGTGACCGCGCGCCTGGCCGGCATCCGCGTCCTCGAGTTCGGGGTCGGGTTCCCGCCACGGGCCAAGGTCCTCCGCTCGAGCGGTGACACGCTCTACACGCTGAACTGGCTGCCGATCGGCGGGTTCGTCAAGCTCGAGGGCGAAGACGGCGACGACACGGACGACCCGCGCTCGTTCGCGAACGCCAGCCTCGCCAAGCGAATCGTGATCCTCCTCGCGGGGGTCGCGATGAACCTGTTTCTCGCGTTCGCGATCTTCACGGCGATCGCCTGGCTCGCCACGCCCTACGTCGGGCTCCGATTCTTCGACGTCCAGCCCGGCTCGCCCGCCTCGTCGGCCGGCCTGACGGCCGGCGACGCGATCCTCGCGATCGACGGCCAGCAGTACCCGTTCCTCGATCAAGGGGACGTGCTGACCGATCTCCGCTCGCACGTGGGTGATCGGGTCACCCTCACGATCGAGCACGCGGATGGGACGGTCGCGCCCGTCGTCGTCCAGCTCCGGAGCCAGGCCGAGATCGACGCCTCGAAGGACGCCGAGGGCAATCCGACGCTCGGTCCGCTCGGCGTGAGTGGGGAGAAGACGCCGTTCGAATCGCGGCTGTTCGGGACCGTGCCACGGGACCTGCCGACGGCCATCGGGATCGGCGTCGAGCAGACCGGCCACTGGTTCGGCGTGATCGTCGACGGGCTGGCCAGCCTCGTCCGCCAGGTCGCCACCAATCCCACGGCCGCGCCGCCCGTGTCGGGCCCGATCGGGATCGCGACGACGATCTCGGACATCTTCTTCGGGGCCGGTCCCGTGATGACGATCTATGTCGCGGGCATCCTGTCGGCGAACCTGGCCCTCGTGAACGTGCTGCCCTTCCCGCCGCTGGACGGCGGCCGGATCCTGATGTTGGTCCTGAAACGGCTGCTCGGCGCCCGGCTCAGCCTGCGGGCCGAGCAGATGACCTACGTCGTCGGCTTCGCCTTCCTGTTCGCGTTCCTGATCTGGGTCAGCGGTTTCGACATCGTCCGGATCCTGTCCGGCGGCACCTAGCTCGCCCCGCCCACCGATGGCCACCCTGGATCAGCTGAAGCCCCGTCGCCGGCCGACCGTCTCGGTCGACGTCGGTGGCGTGCTCGTCGGGTCCGCCCATCCGATCGTCGTCCAGTCGATGACGAACACCGACACGGCCGACGCCGACGCGACCGCGATCCAGACGGCCCGCCTCGCCCACGCCGGTTCGCAGCTCGTCCGCGTCACCGTCAACACCGAGGAGGCCGCCGCCGCCGTCCCCGAGATGATGCGCAAGCTCCGCGACAACCTGGGCGTCGACGTCCCGGTGATCGGCGACTTCCACTACAACGGCCACAAGCTCCTGGTCGAGTACCCGGAGATGGCGAAGGCCCTGGCCAAGTACCGGATCAATCCGGGCAACGTGGGAGCGAAGCGCCACGACGAGCACTTCGCCACGATCGTCCGGGTCGCGATCGACAACGACAAGCCCGTCCGGATCGGGGTGAACTGGGGTTCGCTCGATCAGCAGCTGCTGACGGAGCTGATGAACGCCAATGCGGTGGCGGCCGAGCCGCGCGACAGCCGCGACGTGATGATCGAGGCGATGATCGAGTCGGCGATGCGCTCGGCGGAGCTGGCCGAGGAGACCGGCCTGGGCCACGACCGGATCATCATCTCGGCCAAGGTGTCGCAGGTCCGCGACCTGGTCGACGTCTACCGGCTGCTGGCGGCGCGCTCGGACTACCCGCTCCATCTCGGGCTGACCGAGGCCGGGATGGGCGACAAGGGGATCGTCGCCTCGACCGCTGGGCTCGCCATCCTCCTGAACGAAGGGATCGGCGACACGATCCGCGTCTCGCTGACCCCCGAGCCGGGCGCCGGCCGCGAGCGCGAGGTCGAGATCGCCCAGCAGGTCCTCCAGTCGATGGGGCTCCGCTCGTTCCTGCCCCAGGTCAGCGCTTGCCCCGGCTGTGGCCGCACGACCTCGACGTTCTTCCAGGAGATGGCCCAGCAGATCCAGGGCCACCTGAAGGCACGGATGCCCGAATGGTCCGAGACGCATCCGGGCGTCGAGGAGATGCGGGTTGCGGTGATGGGTTGTGTCGTCAACGGCCCCGGCGAGTCGAAGCACGCCGACATCGGGATCTCGCTGCCAGGGACGTTCGAGGACCCGGTGGCGCCGGTGTTCATCGACGGCAAGCTGGACCGGACGCTCCGCGGCGAGGGCCTCGTGAAGGAGTTCATCGACATCCTCGAGGCGTACGTGGACCGGCGCTATCCGGCCGTGGAGCGCTCCGCGGCCGTCTGACTCGCCGCGGGACGGTTCGCCTTACGGCAGTCACGCCGACCCATTCCACGGCCGGTGGGTCAGCGAGCCCCATGTGACAGTCAGGGCGGCGCTTGAACGCAATATCCCGGCCATCCGCGGCCTGATCCCGGATCAGGTCAGCGCCGCTGTCATTTGGCGAAACCGCGGGTGGTCGTGCAGGAGCGTCTGGCGGGCCGCCCGCGCCGCTGCGTCCTCCGGCGACTCAGATGCCCGTGAACGGCGCGACCCGAGTCCCGTGAGTCGCGACACGACTCAGAGCCGGCTGCAGCGAGCGTGGCTGCGCGCTGATTCCTGCATGCCCAAGCGTGCCGATGGCGAATCTGAGTCGTCGCACGACTCGGCGGCCGGGACGGTCCTCGGATTGATCGTCCACGCATCCGGGGATATACTTCCGATCCAACTGAACGGCCGCTCCGTGACGTGGGTGACCCCCACGTTTCTTTTTGTCGGTCGATCGAGCACAGCGAGGAGGCAGCGTGAGTCGCGATTTCGTCGGTGCGCTCCTCCAGCTCAACGCCGAGAAGCAGGTTTCGCGAGAACAGCTGATCCACGCGGTGGAGGACGGCATCCAGTCCGCCTATCGCCGCGTGGCCGGCGACGAGGACATCCACGTCCGGATCGACGCCGAGACCGGCAAGATCCGCGTGTTCCGCGCCCGGACCGCCGTCGACGAGGTCGAGGACCCGCTCATCGAGTTCACGATCGAGGAGGCCCGCGCCCACAACCCCGAGGCGAAGGCCGGCGACCTCGTCGAGACCGAGGAGCTGCCGGACGACGTGTTCGGCCGGATCGGGGCCCAGACGGCCAAGCAGATCGTCCTGCAGCGGATCCGCGAGGTCGAGCGCGACCAGGTCTTCGACAAGTTCGCGAACCGCGAAGGCGAGATGATCACGGGCGCGGTCAACCGGGTCGAGCCGCGCGCGATCATCCTCGACGTCGGCAACAACGTCGAGGCGATCCTGTCGACGTCCGAGCAGTCGTCGGTCGAGCACTACCGGATCGGCCAGAACGTGAAGGCCTACGTGCTCGAGGTCCGCCGCTCCAGCCGCGGGCCGCAGATCCTCGTCAGCCGGACGCATAAGGGCTTCCTGAAGCGCCTGTTCGAGCTCGAGGTGCCCGAGATCCACAGCGGGACCGTCGAGATCCGGGCGATCGCCCGCGAGCCCGGCTCGCGCTCCAAGGTCGCGGTCTCGTCCCGCCAGGATGGGCTCGATCCGGTCGGTGCGACCGTCGGCCAGCGCGGCGCTCGCGTCCAGGCGGTCGTGGCCGAGCTCGGTGGCGAGAAGATCGACATCATCCCCTGGAACGACGATCCCAGCGTCTTCGTCGCCAACGCGCTCTCGCCCGCCCAGGTGATCAGCGTCGACATCGACGAGGAGAAGCGGATCGCCAACGTGACCGTCCCCGAGCGGATGCTGTCCCTCGCGATTGGCCGAGAAGGCCAGAACGCCCGGCTCGCGGCTCGCCTGACCGGCTGGCGGATCGACATCCGGAGCGATGTCTCGGTCGCCCAGAAGGCGGCAGAGGACGAGGCCGCCGCGGCCGCCCCGCCGCCGGCCGCGGAGTTGGAGCCCGCCGTGGTCGAGACGAGCGCGCGCAACGGCACCGAAGCCGCTGCAGACGCCACGCCCGAGGCTGCGCCGCCGGCGAAGAAGCCGCGGGCCGCGAAGGCGACCGCCGCGTCCCCTGACGAAACGGCCGCGGCCGAGGAGCCCGCAGTGAAGAAGCCGCGGGCGAAGAAGACGACCGCTGTCGCGGCGGAGGAAGCCAGCGCGGCCGCGGAGCCGGCCGAGGCCGTCGCCGCCGCGCCGGCCAAGAAGATGCGGACCCCGAGCAAGAAGGCCACCTCCGAGGTGGACGCATAGCCCGGCCTGCAGC
>DASSHB010000053.1:0-7359 GCA_035693125.1 Candidatus Limnocylindrales bacterium
GATCGCCGAGCGCTGGGCGGCTGCGGACGTCTTCGCGCCGGATGGCGCCGGCGCTCGACCCGAAGCTGGCGCCGAGCCGTTCACGATCATCCAGCCGCCCCCCAACGTCACCGGGTCGCTCCATCTGGGCCATGCCCAGCGCGCGGCCGTCGAGGACCTGATGATCCGGCACGCCCGGATGACCGGCCGCCCGACCCTGTTCCTGCCGGGCCTCGACCACGCCTCGATCGCCGCCCAGGTCGTCCTCGATCGCATTCTGGCCGGGGAAGGCGAGAGCCGGGCCTCGCTCGGCCGCGAGCGCTACCTCGAGCGGATGGCCCGGTTCGTCGAGGCGACGCGGGACGTGATCCTCGGCCAGGAGCGGCATCTCGGCGCGTCAGCCGACTGGAGCCGGCTCCGGTTCACGATGGACGATGTCTCGGCAAAGGCCGTCCGCGTCGCCTTCAAGACGCTCTACGACCGCGGCCTGGCGTACCGGACGGAAGCGCTGGTCAACTGGTGTCCGGGCTGCCGGACGAGCGTCAGCGACCTCGAGGTGATCTCGACGCCGGAGACGGGCACGCTCTGGAGTATCCGCTATCACGTGCTCGACGAGACTAGTGGTGAGCCACTGGCGGACCAGACGATCACCGTCGCGACGACGCGGCCCGAGACGATCCTCGGCGACACGGCCGTCGCCGTCCATCCGGAGGACGAGCGATATCGCGCGCTGCTCGGGCGGCGCGTCCGGATCCCGTTCGTCGAGCGTGACGTGCCGATCATCGCCGACGAGGTGGTCGATCGGGCGTTCGGGACGGGCGCCGTGAAGATCACCCCCGCCCACGACCATGACGACCACGAGACCGGGCTGCGCCACGGCCTGGCGATGCCGACGATCCTCGACGACGCCGCGGCGATCGCGAACACCGGCACGCCGTATGACGCCATGGACCGCTACGTGGCCCGAAGGGCGATCCTCGCCGACCTGGCCGCGCGCGGGGATGTCGCCGGCGAGACCGAGCACGAGATGGTCCTGGGTCGCTGTCAGCGCTCCGACGATGTCGTCGAGCCGCGGCTCAAGACCCAGTGGTTCATCCGGACCGAGCCGCTCGCCGCGAAGGCGCTCGCTGCGACGCGCGAGGGCCGCACCCGGATCGTCCCCGAACACTTCGAGAAGACCTGGGAGCACTGGCTGACGACGATCCGCGATTGGAACGTCTCGCGCCAGCTGTGGTGGGGCCACCGCATTCCCGCCTGGTATTGCCCGGACGGTCACGTGACCGTCTCCGACGCTGCCGGCGGCCCGGATGCCTGCGCGGAGTGTGGCCGGGGGGCCGCCGAGCTCCGCCAGGACCCGGACATCTTCGACACCTGGTTCTCGTCGGGGCTGTGGCCGTTCTCGACCCTCGGCTGGCCCGACGAGACGGCCGACGTGCGGCGCTTCTACCCGACCTCGGTGATGGAGACCGGCTACGACATCATCTTCTTCTGGGTCGCCCGGATGATGATGCTGGGGATCGAGCTGACCGGGATCGAGCCGTTCCACACGGTCTCCCTGTCGGGCCTGATCCGGGACCCGCTCGGCCAGAAGATGTCGAAGACGAAGGGCAATGTCGTCGACCCGCTGGCGGTCATGGCCGAGTCCGGCGCCGACGCGCTCCGGTTCGCCCTGATCCACGGCGCGACGCCGGGTCACGACCAGCGGTTCGGGCCGCAGAAGCTCGAGCTCGCCCGGAACTTCGCGAACAAGCTCTGGAACGCGACCCGCTTCGTGCTCGGCGCGCGCCCAGGGTCGATCGCGGCCGCGGCGCCCCGCCCGGAGCCGGCCGACGTCGATCTCGGGCCGGTCGAGCGCTGGATCCGGTCGAGGGCCGCGGCCGCGACCGCGGCGGTGGACCGCGGACTCGCCGACTACCAGTTCGGCGAGGTCACCCGCGCCCTGTACGAGGGGATCTGGTCGGAGTTCTGCGACTGGGGGATCGAGCTCGCCAAGGTCCGCCTCGCCGACGAGTCCCTGCCGGCCGCCTCGCGCGAGGCGACGTGGTGGACCCTGGTCGACGCCCTGGACACCTACGTCCGGCTGCTCCACCCGGTCATGCCGTTCGTGACGGAGGCGATCTGGGAGGCGCTGCCGCATCGGGTCGACGATCCGGAGCTGCTGATCGTCGCGCGCTGGCCGCGATCCCACGCCCCGGACGCAGCGATCGACCGCGGCATCGGCGAGGTGATCGACACGATCGTCGCGCTCCGTAACGCCCGCGCGACCGCGGACGTCCCGGCCGGCGCCTGGCTGGAGGTCCACCTCGCGCCACCGGCTGCATCGCGCGACCTGTTCGGCCAGCTCGCGCCCGCCATCGAGCGCCTCGCGCGGGCCCGGCCCCTCCGCGTCACGGACTCGGCAGCCGAGCTGGCTCGGCCGGCGGGGGCGCTCGACGTGGTCCTCCCGGGCGGCCTCGAGGGATCGATCCTGCCCGCCGCGGCCGACGTCGATGCCGGTGCCCGCGATCGAGCTCGCCTCGAGAAGGAGCTCGTCGAAGCCGAGGGCCACCTCGACGCGGCGCGAGCCCGCCTGGCGAACGCGTCGTTCACCGACAAGGCACCGCCCGCCGTCGTAGCGGGTGCCCGCGACCGCGAGCGTGAGCTGACGGCGCAGGTCGAACGACTCCGGGAGCGATTGGCGAGCTAGGCCGGCTCGCGCCGAACGCCGTGGCGAACCACCGGCTCGTCCGCGTGGTGTGTCAGGTCGGAGCGCCTCCGGAGAGCGACTCGAGGTCGGCGACGACTGGCCAGTGATCGGATGCGTCGCCCGCTTCCCTCGCCACTCGGCAGCCGGCCACGCGAAGGCCGCGGATCCGGACGTGATCGATCGGCCAGGGGCCGCAGCTCAGCCGGCGCTCGTCACCGGGCGCGATCCCAACGGCGGCGAATCCGTCCACGAAGCCATTGCCCCGCAGCGGCGTCAGCTCGGCCGCGTCGACCGCGGCATTGAAGTCGCCGGTCAGGATCGCCGGCCCGTCGCCCGAGCGGTCGCTGACCTCGCGGGCGACCGCCGCCGCCTGGAGGGCTCGTTGCGCCCGCCCGATGTACGTCAGATGGGTCGTCGCGATCATGACGCCGCCCAGGTGCCCGCCCACCAGGCAGCGCGGCTCGCGATGGCCCGGCTCGGCGCCGCCATACCGGACGCCGATCATCGGGTGCGGCCCGCCCGTCGCCGGATCGAGCGCTCCATCGACCTCGATCGGGTCGCCGTCGGCGGCCCGCGGCAGTCCGACCGCGAACCCGTCGCTCAGCGGCACCCGTGAGAGGACGGCATTGCCCCAGCTCGCCATCCCGATCGAGCGCCCGGTTTCGGGCTCCACCAGCGGGAACGAGTGCACCGCCGCGTACCGGACGTGGCGGCCGGTCAGGCGGCCCAGCTCGGCCGGCTGGTCGAGGAGCCGGCCATCGGGCGTCAGCACCGACGCCTCCTGGAGCGTCGCGAGATCGGGATCGAGGTCGCGCAAGATGCCCGCGATCCGCGCCAGCCGATCCTCGCGAACATGCCGCCACCAGGCCGGCGGGAACGGATCGCCCGGGCCGATCGCGGCCCGGATGTTCCAGGTGACGACGCGAAGACGCGCCGGCGGCGCCGGCGCGTCAGGCATCTGCGAGGGACCGGAGAGCTACTTGACCGAGCCGGCGAGCAGGCCCTGGACGAAGTAGCGCTGGAGGCTGAAGAAGACCGCCAGCGGGACGAACATCAACAGGAACGCGGAAGCCGCCAGCAGGTGCCACTCGGTCCCGTACGTCCCGAGCAGGGTCGTGATCTTCACGGTCATCGGCAGGTTCGCCGAGTTGCCCACGAAGATCAGGGCCATCAGCAGGTCGTTCCAGACCCACAGGAACTGGAAGATCCCGTAGGCCGCGATCGCCGGGACGGACAGCGGGACGATGATCGTGCGGAACACGCCCATCGTCGAGGAGCCGTCGATCCGGGCCGCCTCGATCAGGTCGCGCGGCAGGGTGATGAAGAAGTTCCGCAGCAGGAACACGCCGAACGGGATCGCGAAGGCCGTGTGGGCCAGCCAGATCCCGATGAACCCCTGGGTCAGCGCGAACGGCTTGAACAGCTGCTGGATCGGCAGGAACGCGACCTGGACCGGGACCATCATCAACGCGACGATCACGAGGAAGATCGTGTCCCGGAACGGGAACCGCAGCCACGAGAACGCGTACGCGGCCAGCGAGCAGACCGCCAGCGGCAGGAGCGTCGACGGAATGGCGATGATCAGGCTGTTGATGAACGACTGGCCCATCCCGTTCGCGTTCAGGACGTCGCCGTAGTTCGAGGCGGTGAAGTTCAGGGTGCCCAGGACCTGCCACCAGCCGGTCGACTGGATGTCCGTGCGGGGTCGGAACGAGGTGATCAGCAGGCCGATCGTCGGCGCCAGCCAGACGACCGCGATGATCCCCAGGAAGATGTGGATCGGGGTGCGGTTCAGCGAGCGCAGGATCCGAGCGCTGGCCGTCTCCCGGGCCGGCGCGGCCAGTCGCTCGCTCGCGACGTTCGTGCTCATCAGACCACCGCCGAGCTGCGGAAGCGACGGACGTTGAAGATCATCACCGGGATCAGCAGGGCCAGCATGATCACCGCGACCGCGGCCGCCTTCCCGAACTGGCCGGCCGAGAAGTCCTGCTTGTACATCTCGAACGCGATCACGCGGCTGGCGTTGCCCGGGCCGCCCTGGGTCATGACGTACGGGATGTCGAACAGCTTGATCACGTTGACGATCAGGGTGACGGCCAGGACCGAGATCGGCAGACTGACCATCGGGACGATGATCCGCCAGAAGATCTGGAGCTCGCCGGCGCCGTCAGTCCGGGCGGCCTCGAGGACCTCCGCCGGGATGCCCTTGAGGGCCGCCGACAGGATCACCGTCGCGAAGCCGGTGGAACCCCAGATCCCGACCGCGATCAACGCGGCGTTCACGAAGCCGGAATCGCCGAGCCACGAGACGGGTCCCAGGTGGACGACCCCGAGGAGGGCATTCAGCAGCCCGATGTGCGGGTCGAGGGCGTAGACGAACGTCCAGATGACGCTCAGCGCGGTGGCCGCGATCGCCATCGGCAGGAACACGATCCCCTTGATGATCGACTCGTAGCGGACGCGCATCGCGACGACCGCGATGATCAGCCCGAAGAGGATCACGAACCCCGTGTAGAACACCATCCACAGGATGTTGTTCACGATCGAGCCCACGAACGATGGGGTCTCGAAGAGGTCGATGTAGTTCTGGAGCCCCACGAACCGCGTGAACTCCCCGCCGAGCCCGCGGTCGACGCTCATCCGGAGCGTCGAGATCACCGGGTAGACGAGGAAGATCAGGATCAGGACGAGGGCCGGGCCGAGAAACAGCAGGACAGTCGGCCACGTGGTCCGCTCGGTCCGTGCGGAACGCTTGGCCGGAAGGATCGGGTTGATCGGGACCGGAGTCGCGGTCACGCTTGCCTCCTCGCCGCTCGGAATGACAACGGCGCGGACCAGCTCTCGCCGATCCGCGCCGTGGTGTCGCTAGAAGCCGGCCGGGCTCACTTCTCGTCAGCCCAGGCCTTCTGCACTCCGGTGTTGAACGTGCTCAGGAGCCCAGCGGCGTCCTTGCCCTGGATGACGTCCTGGAGCATTGCGCCCATGTCGGGAGAACCGGCGGGGAGGGTGTCCGAGCCGTCATAGACGACGGCCGAGGCGCCCGCGACCTGCGCGGCTTCCTTCTTGGCGAGATCGTTCGGGTAGCTGTCCGCCCCGACGGCCTTCACCGGCGAGATGATCGCGCCGGTCTTGGCCCAGGTCGACCCGGCATCGGCCGTGGTCATGAACTGGATGAACTCCTTGACGCCCGGCTTCGTGGTCAGGGCAGCGATCTCGTCGCCGCCGATCTCGGCCGCGGTGTCGCCGGAGCCGCCGAAGGTCGGGAAGCCGAACCAGTCGATCGACGTTCCGATCTTCAGGTTCTTGTTCGTCTGGCCGGTGGCGATGCCGCCGACGAAGCCGCCCTCGTAGTAGAGGGCTGCCGTCGGGTTCTCCCCGAACGCCTGGGCGATCCCGTCGGTGAAGGCGACGCCGAGGGCGCCCTTGATCCCGCCGGGGACGTTCTTGTCGGTGAGGACTTCCTTCATCGCGTCGAGGGCCTTCGACACGGTGGGATCGGTCCAGTTGCCGTCGGGGCTGAAGAGCTTCTTGTAGGCGTCCGGGCCGTTCTGGCGGAGGTAGATCTCCTCGAACCAGTCGGTCAGGGTCCACGAGTCCTTCGCGCCAAGCGCCAGCGGCGTCGCCGTGCCCTTGCCCTGGAGCGTGGTGATCAGGCTCTTCAGGTCGTCCCAGCTCTTCGGCGTGCTCGCGCCGGCGGTCTGGAGCGTGTCCGGCCGATACCAGAACGTGCTCTTCGAGTTGAACTTGACCATGATCCCGTAGAGCTCACCGTCGACCTTGCCCGAGTCGAGGATGCCCGCCGGGTAGTTGGCTTCGAGGGCCGCGGGATCGAGCCCGAGCTCCTTGATGCTCTTGATCCCCTTCGTCCGGGCGAACTGCCGGAGGAAGCCCAGGCCCGGCATGATCGCGACGTCCGGCGGGGCGCCGGAGGTGATCTTGCTCTGGAGGACCGTGGCGTAGTCGGTCCGCTGGGCGTCGTAGGTGGCGGTGTTGCCGGTCTTCGCCTTGAACTCGTCGAGGACCTTCTGGAAGGACTCCTGCTCGCTGCCGCCCCACAGCGAGGTCACGGTGATCGTGGCACCGGTCGTGCCGCCGGTCCCACCGCTGCCACCGGTGTTGCTGCTGCCACACGCGCCGACGATGAAGATCGCGGCGATCGGCAGCGCGAGAATCCGCGGGAACTTGGCCATCGGCCTCCTCCTCCTGACTGACGTCGACTCCTCTCCGGCCGCGTGGCCGGTCCGATCGTCAGACGAGTTCCCACTCCGCGTGGGGCCAACGTCCCGGCCGTGGCCGGGTGAGAGTCGACGACGCCGTCCGCCCCCGCGACGGGTGCGTCCTGTGCGGTCGGCGATCCGGTCCGGGCAGGCCGCGGTCGACGGGGCGATCGGGCGCGTCGCCGCGCCGGATCTCTGATCCGAAGTTGAGACTAGCGGCGCCTTCTCGGCGGTGTCAACGTTGCATCCGCATCGCGGTCGGCCGCGCTCCGGCGCGTCGATCGGCGACGCGAGCCGTCAGCCGTCGGCGAAGCGGATCGTGCGGATCTCCCAGGGCCGCAGCGGGATCGACAGCGCGCCGTCCGGATCGACCGGCAGGTCGCCGAGCCGGCGACCGAGCAGGTCGACGTCGTGCGCGTCTCCGATCGGCCGACCGGCGATCCGGGCGGTCGTCGGCTGCGCCGTCTGGGCGACGAC
>DASSHB010000054.1:0-20102 GCA_035693125.1 Candidatus Limnocylindrales bacterium
CCCGGGCACCGGCCGGCCCCAGTAGGTCTCGTCGCGGAACCGGGCGACCTTCTCGCGGGCGACGAGCTCGCGCCACGCCACCAGCCGGGGGCAGCGGCGGCAGGCGACGATCTCGGCCGTCAGCGCGGCGAGGGCCGCCACGCGATCCGCCGGCGCCGGCACCAGACCCGCGACCGCCTACTTGAGGAGCAACTTGTCGAGCCGCCGGGCGACCACCATCAGCCCGACGAGCCCCATCGCCGCGAGGTAGACGACGTGGACGACGAGGGTGCCGTCGAGGTGGCCGACCGACAGGGCCCGCAACAGGTCGACGCCCTGGTACAGCGGGGTCAGCTGGACGACGACGCGGAGCGCATCCGGATAGGCGTCGAGCGGATAGAACGTCCCCGAGAACAGGAACATCGGCAGGATCACGAGCTGGATCAGGTCGAAGTCCTGCCAGGTCCGCATGAACGAGGTTGCGGCCATCGCGACGCCGCCGAACGCGAACCCGATCAGGAGGGCGGCCGGCACGGCGAGGATCACGAGCGGCGACGCAACGAGACCCAAGAGCAGCATCACGAGGATGAACGCGATCGCGTAGATGCCGCCCCGGATCAGCGCCCAGACGAGCTCCCCGACCGCGACGTCGCCCGGCGCCAGCGGGGTCGCCAGGATCGAGTCGAACGTCTTGTTGTAGCGGAGCTTGAAGAAGAAGTTGAACGTGCCCTCGGCGATCGCGCCGTTCATCGCCGCGCTCGCCAGGAGCGCCGGCGCGACGAAGAGCTGGTAGCTGATCGGTTGGCCGCCAGGCCCGCTGACCGTCCCGACGAGCGCGCCCAGCCCGAAGCCGATGGACCCCAGATAGAACAGAGGCTCGAAGAAGCCGGACAGGATGACGATCCAGCCGTGGCGGTAGACGTAGATGTTGCGCTCGATCAGGTGCCGCGCCCGGCGGCTGCCGAGGGTGAAGATCGACGTGAGCGGCAGCGAGCTCGTCGTCATCCGCGGACCAGCCGTCGCTCGACGGTCCGGAAGGCCCAGTACGCACCGACCCCGAGGACTGCGACAAGGACCGCGACGTGGACGAGGGCCAGGAGCGGGTTCGCCCCGATCGTTCCGAACGCGAGCCCCCGGCTGAGCTCCACGCCGTGCCACAGCGGCGACAGCCACGCGACCCACTGGATCGCGCCGGGCAGGTTCGAAATCGGGAAGAACGTCCCCGAGAAGAGGAACAGCGGCGTGATCCCGAACCGGAAGACAGCATTGAAGTTCTCGGGCGTTCGCTGCGTGGCCGAGAAGGCGGCGATCGGTGCCGCGAAAGCCATGCCCGTCAGGACCGCCGACGGGATCGCCAGGACGATCAGCGGCGAGGCGGATGCCCCGAACAGCGTCATCACGACCGTGAAGACGGTGGCGATCATGGCCAGCCGGATCGCCACCCAGGCCAGGTTCCCCCAGACGATGTCGCGCGGCGAGATCGGCGTCGCGTACATCGCGTGGAAGATCTTCTGCCAAGTGAGCCCGCTCATGATCGGGAACGTCGCCTCGAACGCCGCCGATTGCATCGCCGTCGCGGCGAGGAGGCCGGGCGCGAGGAACTGGAGGTAGCTCAGCCCGCCGAGGGCGGCAGCCGACGAGCCCGAGCGATCGACGTACGTCCCGAGGCCGACGCCCATCGCGGTCAGGAACAGGACCGGGCTGAGGAACGAGGTGAAGACCGACGCCCGGAAGGTCCGGGCGTAGGCGAGTGCGCGATGCTCGAGGACGCGAGTCGCCGCGGTCATCGCATCACTCGATCAGGGAGCGGCCGGTCAGCCGGAGGAAGACGTCCTCGAGGGTGGACCGCCGGACGAGGACGGTCTCGGGCCGGAGGCCGCGCCGATGCGCCCCCTCGACCGCGGCCTCGCCGTCGTCCGCGTAGAGGAGGACCCGATCCGGCAGCAGCTCGATCCGCTCGGCCAGCCCGTCCAGCTGGCCGTCGAGCGTCTCCTGGACCCCGGCCGCGAAGCGGAGCTCGGTGACCTCCCTCGTCGAGTAGCGCGCGATCAAGTCGCGCGGCGACCCCTCGGCGACGATCTTCGCCTTGTCCATGACGACGAGCCGGTCGCACAGCTGCTCGGCCTCGTCCATGTAGTGGGTCGTCAGGACCAGCGTCACCCCGCGCTGCTTCAACCGGTAGAGGCGGTCCCAGAGGAGATGGCGGGCCTGCGGATCGAGGCCAGTCGTGGGCTCGTCCAGAAGGAGGAGGTCCGGCTCGTTGATCAGCGCCCGGGCGATCGTCAGCCGCCGCTTCATCCCGCCCGACAGCGGCTCGACCTGGTCGTTCGCCCGCTCGGTGAGCTGGGCGAACTCGAGCAGCTCGTCGGCCCGCCGCCGGCACTCCGCGTACGAGAGCCCGAAGTAGCGGCCATAGATCACGAGGTTCTCGCGGACCGTCAGCTCGGTGTCGAGGGTGTCCTCCTGGGGCACGACCCCGATCCGGGCGCGGATGCGCGGCCCGTCCGTGCGCGGATCGTGGCCGAGCACCTCGAGCTCGCCGTCCGAGACCGGCGAGACGCAGCCGATCATCCGCATCGTCGAGGTCTTGCCGGCGCCGTTGGGTCCGAGGAACCCGAACGACTCGCCGCGGGCCACGTCGAAGTCGACGGCGTCGACGGCCGTGAACGAGCCGAACCGCTTGGTCAGGCCGCGGGCACGGATCAGGGAGGAATCAGGAGCCGAGGGCTGGTCGGGCATGGGGTCGAGATGGTACCCGACGCCTCCGGTCAGGACGTGTCAGGAACGACCTGCGGCGGTCCCGGTCGCGGTCGTCAGGTCGCCGCCTCGAGCCGGGACTTTCCCCCGGATCGGGCGCTGACGGGCGCTTCCGGCAGCAGCTCGAGATGAACGATCCGATAGCCCGCCAGCCGCCTCGTCTGGCGAGTCGCGAACGGCTGACGCGTGTTGCCGCCGGTGGCCGCCTCGATCGCGGGCCAGCCCGTCCAGGTCGAGACGCTGACGAAGGCGTCCTGCCGATCGTGAGCCAGGACGAACGACACGAGCCCGTCGTTGACCCGCGCGTCCGCGGTCATCCCGGCCCGCGCGTCGTCGACGTAGTCGGTCAGCTCGCCGAGTCGCGTCGAGCCGTGGAAGACGCGCAGGACCCGAGGCGGCTCGGGCCGCTGGAACTGCGCGTGCACGGCGATCTCCAGCTGCTCGACCGCCGCGAGCTCGACGCCGCCGAGCCCCGCGAGCGCCTCACGGAGGAAGGCGATGTCGGGAGGTTCGAACGGTCCGTCGACCGGGCCATCCGCCCAGGTCGAGACCAGCACGTGGTTGCCGTCCGCCCCACCTCGCCGGCCCTGCCACGCGTTCCGCACCGAGCGCTCGCCGAGCAAGCGCGGCACGAGCTGGGATCGAAGGGCGGCATCCACGGCCGAGTCGGGCCCGAGGGCCTGGAACGTGACGACCCGGAGAGTCCTCGCGCTGGACACGGTCATCGCCTTCTGGCTGCGTGGTGACGGTGCTCGGACGGTTCCCGACCGGCCGGGGCGCCATGATGCCGAACCGTCGGTCAGCCGTCCAGCGCCTTGTGATCGTCGTGGAAACGTGCTAGTGTCTGGTAGCACATAGACGCAACGGCCGCAGGAGGCCCACCCGCATGTCCACCCTTCCCGCGCCGATCGAAGCGCTGCTCGAGGCGGCTCTCGTCGGCGAGCTCACGGTCGTCGATGCGACGGGGCATCCCGTCACGTATCCGCTGATCCCGCTCTACGACGGGTCCCGGATCTACCTGACCTCGTCGACGCTCTTCTCGCGCAAGCTCGAGCACATCAAGGCGAACCCGAAGGTCTCGCTGTCGATCACGGACCCGATCGCCGTTGGAGGTCGCGTGGATCGCGTGACGATCCAGGGCGACGCCCGGGTGATCGACGAGGATCCCCACGCCGGCTGGGAGCGGCTGCTCCCGATCTGGGAGGCGAAGGAGCCGGCGATCGTCGCATTTCTGAAGGCGCGCGTCGCGCTGCCCCTGTTCTTCGAGCGGTCGCTGATCGAGATCACGCCCCGTCGAGCCCTCTACTGGGCGGACGGGGATGCCGCCACGCGGCCGATCGTCACGGCTGCCGAGAGGGCGGCCGCCTGATGCCGCCCACGACCAGCACCCCTCGGGTGCCCGCACTCGACGCGACGCGGGGCCTGGCCAAGCTCGCGACCTACCCCTTCCAGATCCTCACCTGGGTGGATCCCGACGGCTACCCCGTCAGCGTCGCCGTCGAGGCGACGATCGATCCGGCCGCCCGCTCGGCGTCGTTCGCCCCACCCGCAGGCTTCACGGTTCCCAGCGACGTCGACGTCACGCTCACGGGCTCTCACATCCGGCCGCAGCCCGGCTATGGCTACGACGAGCGGCGGCACGTCACCGTCTGGGGCCGCGCGGCCACGACCGGTGACCGGCTGACGTTCGTCGCCGCGCGGGCCTGGGGCTGGGATGAGGCCGAGGTCCCGTTCTTCGAATACTCGGAGCGTTCGATCGGGCAGTCCCGCAAGTACTTCGACGCGCTGAGCCGCGAGCGCGGCACGCCCGTCAAGCCGCGGCTGTCGGCGGGCTGGCTCGCCCTCCGCACCACCCGCCTCCCGTTCCTCTCGGCGACGATCGTGCCGGTCGTCCTGGGCATCGCGATCGCGGCCCGCGGCGGTTCGTTCGATCTCGTCACGGCGCTGCTGACGGTCGTCGGCGCGGCCTGCGTCCAGCTGGGCCTGAACGTCGCCAACGACGTCTTCGACAGCGCCCAGGGCGCCGACGACGCGAACGTCACGCCGACCCAGTTCAGCGGCGGTTCCCGGGTCATCCAGTACGGGCTCGTGTCGTTCCGGCGGATGGCCCAGCTGGCGGCCGGCTTCTACGCCGCGGCGGCCGTCATCGGGCTGGTCCTCCTTGCCCTGCGCCCATCGCCGGCGCTCCTCGCGATCGGCGTGCTGGGGTTCATCGTCTCGATCGGCTACACCGCGCCGCCGCTCAAGCTCGTATATCGCGGGCTCGGCGAGATCGCCGTGGCGATTGGCTTCGGCCCGCTGATGCTGCTTGGTGCGTATGTCGTCCAGACCGGCGGCTCGATCTCCTGGGAGCCCGTCGCCGCCTCGCTGCCGATCGCCTTGCTGGTCGCGCTGATCCTGTACGTGAACGAGATCCCGGACCGGCGTGGCGACGCCCACGCCGGAAAGCGGACGTTGCCCGTCCGTCTCTCGAAGGCCGCGGTGATCGCCGGCTACCGCGTCGCCGCCGTTGCCGCCTACGCGATCCTCGCGATCGCGGTCGTCGTGGGCGTGTTGCCGATCCCCGCCCTTCTCGCCCTGCTGACGATTCCCCTGGCCGTCCAGGTCTCGCGCGGACTCGATCCGAACTACGACAACCCGTACGGCCTGATGGCGATCATGGGCGTCAACGTGAAAGTCCACCTGTACGCCGGGCTGCTCCTGCTGGCCGGCTACGTCGTGGTCCTGATCCTGGGTGCGGTCGCGCCGTCGGTGAGCCTGTTCATCGGGCGGTGAGGGCAGGCCGCGCCCGCCGGAGCTCGTCTGCTCCGCCGGAGCGGGACGTGGCATGCCACGCCGGTTGATCGCCGGATAAGCACCGCCGCGTACCGTGCCGGCGTGGACGAGATGTCGTTCGGTCGGTCCCTCCGGGCGCTCCGGATCCGGCGGCGCTGGACCCAGGACGAGCTCGGCCGGCGATCCGGCGTCTCTCGCGGGGTCGTGGCGCGGATCGAACAGGGCCGGGCAAGCCACGTTCCGATCGCGACCCTCGACCGGGTGACGGGACCCCTCGGCGCGCGCGTCCTGGTCAAGTTGCTGTGGCAGGGCGAAGGGCTCGAGCGGCTACTCGACGGCCGACATGCGTCCGTGGTCGATGTGGTGGTGCGGGTCCTCCGTGCGGCGAGCTGGACCGTCGCGACCGAGGTCTCGTTCAACGAATACGGCGAGCGCGGCTCGATCGACGTCTTCGCGTTCCATCCGGAGACCCGGACGCTACTCGTCGTCGAAGTCAAGACCGTCATCGGTGACGCGGGGGCGCTGCAGTCCACGCTCGACCGGAAGGTGCGCCTCGCGCCGAAGCTCGCTCACGATCGCGGCTGGCCGGTCGCCGGCGTCGGCAAGCTGCTCGTCATCGTCGACAGCCGGACGAACCGGCGCCAGGTGGCGCGGCTTGCGGAGACGTTCGATGCCGCGTTCCCGATCCGTTCGATCGGCGCCCGCCGCTGGCTGGCGACACCCCGCCCGCGCGAGCCGCTCCGTGGGCTTTGGTTCGTGACTAGCGGACGCGAGGCGGTCGTTGTGCGGCGGGTTCGGGTCGGTCGTGTGCGTTCCACGCTCCGCTCGGACGAGCATTCTTGACCAGCGATCGCGAGTCGGGCGACAGTCAGGAACCGGGTGCCGAACGACCGCCTCGTGGTCGGTAGTCACCGCCCGGCGGGGTGGCGAGCCGGCGTGGATCGCGGGGGTGGCGGCCGGCCCGACGCGACGCGACACGGTCGCGGCTACGACCGGTCGCGGCATGTCGTCCGCGATCGTCCAGGTCTCGACCTTCGTCTCGTTTTCAGGGCCGACGACGATCATGGCGTCGACGACGGAGGTTCCTGCCGGACGCGTGACCCGGCGGACGGTCCGGTCGTCGACGACGGTCACGGCCACCGCGTCGAACGAGGAGTTGCCGTCGACCGGCTGATCGCTCCAGTCCGCGACGATCCGATACGGCGGCTCACAGCTCAGGCAAGCGCACATCCCGTCGGCGAGCAGCAGCTCGTCGGGCCGCGCATCGGGGCGGGGCCGCTGGGGATCGGGTCGCCACGTGCCGTCGACGACGATGCGATGGTTCATCGCCCACGAGCCCACGCGGAACCCGCCCGTGCCCGCGATCAGGGCCGGAACACCTCGCCCAGGGTGTTCGCGTTGCATGCCTCCGCGAGGCACGGCACGCCCAGGCTCGTCTCGATCGTCCGCAGCAACGAATAGTGGGTGTGGGCCACGTCGGACGTCGTGCCGGCGGGGACGTCGGGCCCGATGAGCACCGTCACGATCTCGTCGTTCCGGTCGCTGCCCTCGCGCTCGTCGAACGTCACGACGAGCAGGCCATGACCGCCCGCCCGGAACGCCGTGGAGTCCAGGATCCGCGGCACGAACGACGCCAGCCACTGGTCGCCGGTCGCAATCGCGCAGTCGTGCATGTCGTGGCAGAGGTTCGGGACGACCCAGATGAAGTCGGCCGCGTCGGGCGAGAACGACGACAGGGGCTGGATGTTCGCGCACTGCGTCGGTGAGCCGGCGATCGAACGGAAGCTGATCGCGGCCACATGCTTGCGGACGTAGGTCCCGTCACCGTCCGGCCCGCCGCTGGCCGTCGCTCCGCTGAAGCAGCTGCCCGGATCGTTCTCGGCGAAGATCCGCCAGGTCCGTCCCGCGCTGACGAGCTGGTCGCCGAGGGTCGGCGCGTCGAGGTCGTGGACGTCGTCGTCGTAGACGCCCTGCGGCGAGCCGCTGAAGAGCGCGAGATAGTTCGGCTGGCTCGGATGCGCCACCGCCTGGTAGTCGGTGAGCTCGGCACCCGACGCGAGGAGCCGGTGCAGGTACGGCGCATCGGTCGCCGAATGGATGTCCGCCTCGCTCTTGTTCTCGAGCATGATGACGACGATCGGAGCCTGCGGCGGGACCGGCAAGGTCGATCCCGGCGGGACCGGCTCGAACTGGGTGACGTGCGTCTGGCGCTGCCAGATCTGCCAGCCCGTGACCGCGCCGATCCCGATCACGACGATCGCCAGAAGCGCGACGGACAGCCGGCCCCGGCGCGGGCCGGCGAACGAACGAGGGGCCGCGGACGCGCTCGACACGGGCGCAGTATCCGGGAGATCGCCGATTGCCGCCGTGGGTCGTGGCGCGGCCGTCCCCCCGGCACGCTCCCGCCCCGGAATCGCGGCGCCCGGCCGGGCTGAGCCCGGCCGGGCGCGAGACGTGGCGCGGAACGCGGAGGCTCAGACCTCCTTGAACTCGCCCTCGACGGTGTCGTCATCCGACGGGCCCGAGCCGCCGGAGCGAGCGCCGGCACCCGCCGGTTCGCCCTCGCCGGAGCCCTCGCCGCCGGCCCCTTCGGAGCCGTCGCCGGAGCCGTTCGAGCCGGCTTCGGACGCCGCCGCCTGGTAGGCCGCGGTCGAGACGCGCTGGAGGGTCTCGGCCAGAGCCGCCGCACCGGCCGTGATCGCGCCGGAGTCGGAGCCCTTCAGCGCCTCGCGGAGCGTCGCCACCTGGTTCTCGACGGCGGCCTTGTCCTCGGACGACACCTTGTCGCCCAGATCCTTGAGCGTCCGCTCGGCCTGGTAGGTGAGCTGCTCCGCCTGGTTGCGGGTCTCGACCTCCTCGCGCCGCTTGCGGTCCTCGTCGGCGTGCTCGGAGGCCTCGCGGACCATCTTGTCGACGTCGTCCTTCGACAGCATCGACGAGGCGGTGATCCGGACCTGCTGCTCCTTCGAGGTCGCCCGGTCCTTGGCCTTGACGTCGAGGATCCCGTTCGCGTCGATGTCGAACGTCACCTCGACCTGGGGCACGCCCCGCGGGGCCGGCGGGATCCCGTCGAGGATGAACCGGCCGAGGGTCTTGTTGTCCGCCGCGAACTCGCGCTCGCCCTGGAGGACGTGGATCTCGACCTGGCCCTGGTTGTCGGACGCGGTCGAGAACACCTGCGACTTCGACGTCGGGATCGTCGTGTTCCGATCGATCAGCTTCGTCATGACGCCGCCGAGCGTCTCGATGCCGAGCGACAGCGGGGTCACGTCGAGGAGGAGGACGTCCTTGACGTCACCGGCCAGGACGCCGGCCTGGATCGCGGCGCCGATGCCGACGACCTCGTCGGGGTTGACGCCCTTGTGGGGCTCCTTGCCGTTGAACATCGCCTTGACCGCCTCGACGACGGCCGGCATCCGGGTCATCCCGCCGACGAGGATCACCTCGTCGACGTCGCCGGCCTTCAGCCCGGCGTCCTTCAGCGCGGCTTCGACCGGCTTTCGGGTCTTCTCGATCAAGTCGCGGACGAGGTCCTCGAGCTTGGCCCGGGACAGGGTCACCACGAGATGCTTGGGGCCCGACGCGTCGGCGGTGACGTACGGCAGGTTGATCTCGGTCGAGGAGGTCGAGCTCAGCTCGATCTTCGCCTTCTCGGCAGCCTCCTTCAGGCGCTGGAGGGCCTGGGGATCCTTCGAAAGGTCGATCCCCTGGTCCTTCTTGAACTCGGCCAGGAGCCACTCGATGACACGCTGGTCGAAGTCGTCGCCGCCCAGGTGGGTGTCGCCGTTCGTCGCCTTGACCTCGAAGACGCCCTCACCGAGCTCGAGGATCGAGATGTCGAACGTGCCGCCGCCCAGGTCGTAGACGGCGATCTTCTCGTCGTGCTTCTTGTCCAGGCCGTAGGCCAGGGCCGATGCCGTCGGCTCGTTGATGATCCGGCGGACCTCCAGGCCGGCGATCCGGCCGGCGTCCTTGGTCGCCTGGCGCTGCGTGTCGTCGAAGTAGGCCGGGACGGTGATGACCGCCTCGGTGACCTTGTCGCCGAGGTACGCCTCGGCGTCGGCCTTCAGCTTCTGGAGGATCATCGCGCTGATCTCCGGGGGGCTGTAGGTCTTGTCGTTGACCTTGACGACGACGCCGTCGCTCTTCGCGTCCTTCTCGACGGTGTAGCTGACGAGCTCCTTGGCGCGCTTCGTCTCGGTGTCGTCCCATCGACGACCCATGAAGCGCTTGATCGAGTAGATCGTGTTGGCCGGGTTCGTGACGGCCTGGCGCTTGGCCAGCTGGCCGACGAGCCGCTCGCCGGTCTTCGTGAACGCGACGACCGACGGCACCGTCCGGCCGCCCTCGGCCGAGGCGATGACGGTCGGCTCGCCGCCTTCCATGACGGCGACGACGCTGTTCGTCGTGCCGAGGTCGATGCCGATGATCTTGCCCATGTGGTTCGTCTCTCCTTGCTCGAGGTGCGGGTTCGCGGGATGAATGCGGGTCTGGGGTGGATCAGCTGGTGGGCGGCGGGACGGCGCCCGGCTCCGGTGCCGCGGCCACGGCGACGAGCGCCGGCCGGATCACCCGGTCGCGGAGCAGGTAGCCGCGCCGGACGACGTCGACGATCTCGCCCTCGGCCCGGCCGGTGCCCGGGACGTTGACGATCGCCTCGTGCAGGCGGGGATCGAACGTGGCCCCGACCTCGGCCGGGACGGCCTTCACGCCCTCGCTCTCGAGGAGCGTCCGGAGCTTGCGGTCGATCGCGGCGACGCCCTCGACCCAGCCGTCGCCGGCGATCTCGGCCGGTCGGTTGTCGATCGCGAGGTCGAAGTCGTCGGCGATCGCGAGGACCTTCCGGATCAGGTCCTCGCCGGCGAGGCCGAGCATGTGCTCGCGCTCCTCGGCCGTCCGGCGCCGGAAGTTGGAGAACTCGGCTCGCTCGCGCTGGAGCCCGCCGAGGTACTCCTCGGCCTTCGCCCGGGTCGCCTCGAGCTCGGTCTTGAGCGTTTCGATCTCGGCGACGAGCCTGGACGGCGAGACATCGATCTCGTCGATCCGCTCCTCGGCGCGGGTCCGGTGGTGAGGTCGGGGGCCGCCCTTCGCGGGCTGCCCGGGGCGGCCGAAGGCGCCGCCACGCAGGTCTCGGGGATCAGGCATCGATGTGCTGCACCAGTTCGTTCATGAGGGTGGAGACGAAGCGGACCGTGCCGATCGCCTGGGGATAGGCCATCCGGGTGGGGCCGAGGACGCCGACGACGCCGACCGCCCGGCCGGGCTCGCCGTAGGGGGCCAGGACGAGCGACACGTCGCGCATCTCCTCGGGCGCGTTCTCCGCGCCGATGAAGACCTGGACCTGGTTCGTGCCGGCCACCTGGTCGAGCAGCTGGCCGAGGTAGGCCCGATTCTCGAGCGCCGCGAAGACCCGCCGGAGCTTGCTGCTCCGCTCGAACTCGGGCGCCTCCATCACGTGGAGCAGGCCATCGCTGAAGACCTCCTCGATGATCGTCGCATCGTACTCACGGACCGCCGCGAGGACCCGCTCGCCGACCCGCCGGACCAGGGTCTGGATCGGCCCATCGCCACCGATCCGGGCCAGGGCGCGCTCGGCGTCGGCCGCGGTCCGGCCCGCCATCAGCTCGTCGAGGATCACCGCGGCGCGGGTGAGGTCGCCCTGCTCGACGGGCTCGGCGAGGGTGACGAGGACCTGGCGCAGGGCGCCTTCGCGGAAGACGATGATCAGGCTCGCGAGGCGGTCGCTGATCGAGACGAGGTCGATCCGCCGGACGTGGGCGGCCCGCGGCTTGGCCGGGGTGGCGATGCCGGCGGCGCGGTTCGCCGCGGCGAGGGTCGTGGCGGCGAGCCGGAACCACTGCTCCGAGGCGTGCTGCACCTGGCCGAACTGGTGGCGGATCATCAGCTGCTCGACCGGCGGCAGCTGGCTCGAGCCCGCGATCGACTCGACGTAGTGGCGATAGCCGGTGTCGGTCGGGATCCGGCCCGCGCTCGTGTGCGGGTGGGTCAGCAGCCCGACCGATTCGAGGGCGGCCAGGATGTTCCGGACCGTTGCGCTCGACACGCCCAGGGCGTAGCGCTCCACGAGCGCCTGCGAGCCGACGGGCGCGGCGGTCTGGACGTATTCGTCGATGACGGCCCGGAGGATCGATTCGGAGCGAGGATCCAGGGAGCCGCTGGGGCGTGGGAGCGCCACGATGGCTGCCTCTTGGGGGTTAGCACTCTCAGGTGCTGAGTGCTAAGGATCCTAGCAGTCCGAGCGGCTGAGTGTCAACGGCCGGGAGCGCGTCCAGAGCCTCCGTCTGGGCCTTCCTCGCGTCCGATTTCGGCCGGTTCCGGCACGCAGGTGTCCACTCCGTGTCGATCGTACGGTTTCGGAATCCGATATCGAACGTCCGTGCGGCGCTCAGACGAGCCGGGCGAAGAGCTCGTTCGAGAGGAGCCGGCCGCGGATCGTCAGGACGATCCGGTCGGCGTCCGAGATCGTCAGGAGCTCGGCGGCGAGGGCCCAGCCGAAGACGTCGGCGAGGGGCGGCTCGATCGCCGCCGAGCGTGGCAGTCCGCTGTCCAGCCGGAGCCCGAGGATCGCCGCCTCCGCGGCAGCCGTGGCCGCGTCGATCGTCTCGTGACCGCCCGGCGGCAGCGCCGCCGGCCCGTCGGAGGGCGGAGCAAGGGCGGCGATGTACCGCCCGAGGTGGGCCGCGTTCCAGCGCCGCCGCGCCCCATCGAAGGCATGGGCGCCAGGACCCACGGCCTCGTACGGCAGGCGTCGCCAGTAGGACAGGTTGTGCCGGCTCTCGTGCCCCGGCTGGGCCCAGTTGCTGATCTCATAGCCGCGCCAGCCGTCTTCCGCGAGGCGATGGACGGCGTGGTGGTACATCGCCGCGGCACGGTCCTCGTCCTGCTCGGGCATCGCCCGATCTCTCCAGCGCCGCGCGCCCCGGGTCGTGGGCAGGTGGTCGCCACCGGGGCCGGTCAGGCCCTCCGCGTCCGGATCATCGAGCGTCAGCGCGTACAGCGACAGATGGTCGGGCTCCAGCGCCAGCGCCTCGTCGAGCGTGTCGATCCACGTCCCGAGCGATCCATCAGGGACGTCGTAGAGGAGGTCGAGGTTGATCGACCCGATCCCGGCGGCCCGGGCGCCGGCCACCGCTTCGGCGACGTCGCGCGGCCGGTGACGGCGACCCAGGCGACGGAGCTCCACGCGGTCCATGCTCTGGGCCCCGAACGAGATCCGGTTGATCCCCGCGCCGACGAGCGCATCGGGGTCGCCGCGTTCGTCCCGGCCCGGGTTGGCCTCGATCGTGATCTCCGCGTCGGGGGCGATCCCGAAGCGGTCGCGGACGACCTCGAACAGCCCGTGGAGGGCGTCGGGCGGCAGGAGCGTCGGTGTGCCGCCACCCAGGTAGACGGTCGCCAGGGGCGGACGGTGGGCCGTGCCGGGCGGGCCGAACTCCGCGTCCACGGCGTCGGCCCGAAGCTCCAGCTCCGCGCGGACCGCGGCGACGTACGCGTCGATCCGGTTGGTGGGGCCGCGGGTCGCCGAGCCGGCCACCACGACGAAGTCGCAGTAGGGACAGATCGAGACGCAGAAGGGAACGTGGATGTAGAGCCCGACGGGTGGTCCGGCGACTGCCGGTTGGCTGGTCGCCGTCACCGTGCTCACCGGTCCCGAGACGCCGGCTCCCTGGGGCCGATCACGTGCCAGCCGCTCGGCGGCCGGCGCGTCGCTTCGATCTCCTCGACCTCCCGGCCCTTCGGCAGGAACTGGCCCGCGTGACCCGTCGCGAGGAAGACCGCGAAGCGGGTCGCCGTGTGGCCGAAGAAGGCGGCCGCGATCCCGCCCGTCACCGCCGTGACCCAGCCGCCGGCCAGGCCGACGCCCAGCGCCATCAGGAGCATCCAGCGGTTGCGGCCAGGCGCCCCGAGTCGGGTCGCTAGGGCATAGAGGATCGCCTGGATCGCGTTCGCCGCCGTGGGATCGAGAGACGTCAGGAGGAGCAGGCCGAGAATCGCGCCGCGGAAGGTGACCTCGTCGACGATCGCGGTCATGACGGCGTTCAGCAGCGCCCCGGGATACGACCAGACATCCGGGAAGCGCAGCCGGCGGTAGCGGTAGTAGGCCACGCCGAGTGCGATCGTCGTCCCGATCGCGGCGTAGAGCAGGCCGTAGAACAAGGACAGCGAGCGGTCGCCCGAGCTCAGCGCGAAGTCCTGTTGCGGTGACGGATGGACGATGAAGATCGCGGTCACGAGGACCAGGCCGATCGCGTACCAGGCGATCCGCCGCCGGAGCGACGGCATCTGACCGTCGATCGGGTCGTCGTACTCGGCCGCGCCGAACGTCGCCGCCTCGAGGCGGAGCATGACCAGCAGGAGCGCCAGCCCGACCGCGATCAGGGTCCGAAGGGTCGGGAGCCAGTCCTCCACGGAAGCGGTCTTACGCCTCGTCCATGCGGAGCATCGCGAGGAAGGCCTCCTGCGGGATCTCGACCGACCCGACCCGCTTCATCCGCTGCTTTCCCTCTTTCTGCTTCTCGAGCAGCTTCCGCTTGCGGGTGATGTCCCCACCGTAACACTTGGCCAGCACGTTCTTGCGCATCGCCCGCACCGTTTCGCGCGCGATCACGGTGCTTCCGATCGACGCCTGGATCGGGATCTCGAACATCTGGCGCGGGATCAGCTGCTTCAGCTTCTCGGTCAGGTTGCGTCCGACGAACTGGGCCTTCTCGCGGTGGACGATCAGGCTGAGCGCATCCACCGGCTCGCCGTTGACGAGGATGTCGACCTTGGCGAGGTTCGCCGGCCGGTAGCCCAGCTCCTCGTAGTCCATCGAGGCATAGCCCTGGCTGCGACTCTTCAGCTGGTCGAAGTAGTCGACGATCAGTTCGGCGAGCGGCATCTCGAAATGGAGGACGACCCGGGCCGGATCCAGGTATTCCATGTTCTGGAACAGCCCGCGCCGGTTCGTCGACAGCTCCATCAGCGGACCGATGTAGCTCGACGGCGTCACGACGCTGAGGTTGACCCACGGCTCCTCGAGGCTCTCGATGTCGGAGGGGTTGGGCAGGAGCGCGGGGTTGTCGATCGAGATCTCGCCGCGGCCGTGCATCAGCTGGACGTGGTACTCGACGGACGGCGCGCTGGCGATCAGGTCGAGCGAGAACTCGCGCTCGAGGCGCTCCTGGACGATCTCCATGTGGAGGAGGCCCAGGAAGCCGCAGCGGAACCCGAACCCGAGCGCGACCGAGCTCTCGGGCTCGAACGTGAAGCTCGCGTCGTTGAGATGGAGCTTCTCCAGGGCGTCGCGAAGGAGCGGGTAATCCTCGCCGCTGACCGGATAGATGCCGGCGAAGACGAGGCTCTTCGCGGGCTGGTAGCCGGGGAGTGGCTGCGGGGCGGGCCGCGCGACGGCGGTCACCGTGTCGCCCACCTGCGCGTCGCGGACGCTCTTGAGGCCGGTGGCGACGTAGCCCACCTCGCCGGCGGTGAGCTGCTTGACCGGGACGAGCTGGGGCCGGAAGACGCCCAGCTCCAGCGGCTCTGCCGTGGCACCCGAGCCCATCAGGAGGATGTCGTCGCGCTGGTGGAGCGTGCCCTGGGCGAGCCGAACGTAGACGACGACGCCCTTGTAGGCGTCGTAGTGGCTGTCGAAGATCAGGCCCTGGACCGGTGCGCCGGGATCGCCCTTCGGGGCCGGGATGCGCTCGACGATCGCCTCGAGGATGTCCGGGACGCCGGTCCCGTCCTTGGCGGACGCGAGGATGACCTCTTCGCGCGGGATCGCGAGGACGTTCTCGAGCTCGTCCATGATCGTGTCGGGATCGGCCGAGGGCAGGTCGATCTTGTTGAGCACAGGGATGAGAGTCAGTCCCTCGCGCAGCGCGAGGTGGACGTTGGCGAGCGTCTGGGCCTCGATCCCCTGGGTCGCGTCGACGACGAGGATCGCGCCCTCGCAGGCCTGGAGGCTGTGGCTGACCTCGTACGCGAAGTCGACGTGGCCGGGCGTGTCGATCAGGTTCAGGCCATAGGTGTGGCCGTCGCGCGCTTGGTACTCGAGCCGGACGGCACGGGCTTTGATCGTGATTCCCTTCTCGCGCTCGAGGTCCATCGAGTCGAGGACCTGGCTCGTCATCTGCCGGGCGTCGATCGTGTGGGTCAGCTCGAGCAGCCGGTCGGCGAGCGTCGACTTCCCGTGATCGATGTGGGCGATGATCGAGAAGTTGCGGAGCCGGTCCTGGGGGATCGTCACGGGCGGGGAGTGTAGCGGTCGCCGGGGGCTCGGCGACCCGTCGCGTCAGGCAGTCGCCCGAACCGCCGCGAGCGCGGCGACCCCGAGGGCGATCAGCGCGACCCCGACGACCTGGCGGCGGCGGAGGCGCTCGCCGAAGGCGACGACCGAGACGACGGCCGCGATCGCGCCGAACTGCGAGCTCGTGACCGCGGCGACCGCGATCCCGTCTCGGGCCCCGTACGCGTAGACGGCCATCCCGACGACCTCGGCGACCGCGACGATCACGACGAACGGCACGGCCGGGCGGACGAGGGTCAGCCGGCGCGTCGCGAGCAGCGGCAGGGCGACGAACACCGCGCCGCCGAGCCGCGCCGGCAGGATCGACCAGACGAGCGGCAGGGTCGCGCCGAGCCGGCCGGTGGCGTACAGGTTGATCCCGAAGCAGGCGACAGCCGCGAGCGCGATGGGCAGCACGGCGGCGTCGGTCCTGGGTTGATGCGGATCCGCGGCGAGACCGCCCGGCTCGGCGGCGACCCCGTCATCCTGGCCGCCGGATGACGCGAGGACGACGCCAACGGCGAGCGCCGCGAGGACGATGAGGGCGCCGATCGCGACCTGCTCCCCGAACGCGATCGAGATGACGGCGGCGGTCGCGCCCTCGGTCGCGAGGATCGAGGCGACGACGGCCACCTGGCCGCGCTGGAACGCGGCGTAGGCGAGGAGCAGCCCGACGACGTTCGCAGCCCCCGAGATCGCCAGGAGGATGAGGGCCTCTCCGGTCAGGTTCGCGCCACCGCCCCACAGCAGGGTCGCGGGGATCGACATCGCGGTGCCGATCAACATCACCCAGCCGAGTGTCGCCCAGGCACCGATCGCGCGTGAGGCGCGCGCCGACGCCATGGACGAGGTGGCCCAGCACAGCGCGGCACCGAGGCCGCCCAGGATCGCGAGCATGGCCGCGAAGTCTGCCAGACCGCCGGGAGGTCGGTTCGGGGTGCGGGGTCCGGATGCGCTGCCTGCGGACCGGATACCTCCCGGCTCGGGGGCGTGACGGCTGCTCGCAGGGCGAGCGGCCCCGGGGGCCGCCGAGGCGGTCGGGCGTTGGCTTCGCGCGGCATCATTTGCTACCATCCGCGTTCGGCCCGGCACCCACCCGCCGGTCCGGCACGTCACGACACTCTCAGTGAGGTTCACCCCTTGGCCAAGACGCCCCGCACCTGGACGGGCGCGCGATCGCCGTCGGGCTTGAAGCGAGTCCGTCAGGCCGAGCGCCGGCGGGCGATCCTTCAGCCGCGGCGGAGCGCCGCCAAGACGTTCGTCGCCAACGCCCTGAGCGTCGCGACCCATGACGCCGATCCCGAGACCGCCGCGAAGGCGCTGTCCGACGCGCACGCGGCGCTCGACCGCGCGGCGAAGAGCGGCGCGATCCACCCGAACGCCGCCGCGCGCCGCAAGTCGCGCCTGACCCTGAAGTTCAACGCCGCGACCGGCGGGGCGGCCGTCCAGACCTCGGCCCGGGTCGTGAAGACGACCTCGAAGGCGCAGGCACAGAAGGCGGCCAAGACCCGGATCGCGCTCGGCAAGGCGAACAAGGCGAAGGGCGCCCAGACCGCGGCCGGCAAAGCTCGCGCGGCGGTCTCGAAGTCGGCCCGAGCCGAGGCGGCCGAGGCAGCCAAGGCCACCACGACGACGGCCGAGCCCACGGCAAAGGCGTCGACGGCGAAGACGTCGACCGCCAAGGCAGCCGCGACGAAGAAGCCGGCGGCCAAGGCGACTTCGACGAAGGCGACCTCGACCAAGGCGAGCGCGTCGAAGACAAGCGCAACCGCGAAGAAGGCGCCCGCCAAGAAGACGACCGCGAAGAGTTAAGCTCCTCGCTCACCGCATGAACCGCCCCGGAGCAATCCGGGGCGTCCTCATGTCCGGCCCCGCCCACCGAGGTGCCATCCGGACTAGCGACCGCCGCGAGATCGCTGGACGGTTGATCCTCGACAACCGACTGCCAGGCGGGCGTTGGTCGGCAACCCAATCCGCTCGCGAGCGTGGCCGACCCGGCTGAGCGACGCCGAAGGTGCGCGACGACCACCTGGTGGTCGCTGGTCGGGAATCGCAGCAGAGGGCCCAAGGTGGCGGTGGTCAGCCACCAGGACCAACGCTCAGTGAGACGGCGGCTCCGACACCACGCTGAACGACGACGGCGATCGGCCGGTCCGCGGCCGGAACGTCCCGTAGAGGAGCCCGCCGCCCAGGCCACCGATCAGGGTGAGGACCAGGACCGTGGCCGCCGACGAGCCCTGCTGGCCCCAGTAGAACCTCGTGAACGAGGCGGCGTCGGTGATGCCCGCCGAACTCAGCTCCGCGCCGTGGCCCGCCAGGACGTAGCGCTCGTAGACGCAGTCGGCGCCGTCCGAGCAGTAGGGCGGCACCGGCTGGTGCGTCGTCTGGTCGAGCCGGTTGAAGTCCGGGAACCCGTTGTCGGCGAAGAAGAACAGCGCTTTGACCGCAAGCAGCAGGATCGCCAGTGTCAGGCCGGTCGCCAACCCCGCGAACAGTGCGTTCTTGACGATCCGCGGCCAGGGCCCCGCTCGGCGGTCGCTGCGCTGGTTCGCGTAGTAGCCGATGAGGAGTCCCGCCGGCAGCGCGAGCAGCCAGTAGATCGGCTCGATCGGGATGACGAGCAGGAAGCTGACGGCGATCGTCGCGGCCATGCCGATCCCGACGTAGGCCGCGGTGATCGCGCCGCGGTCGATGATCCGGGTCACGTGGCGGTGCCCACCTCTGAACGCCCGGCCGCGCCGGCGCCCGCGCCGACTCGCCCGAACGCGTCGCGGCCGAGGTAGACGGCCCCCTCGCCGAGCTCGCCCTCGATCCGAAGGAGGCGGTTGTACTTCGCGACCCGCTCGCTGCGCGACGGAGCCCCGGTCTTGATCTGGCCGGTGCCCATGGCGACGACGAGATCGGCGATCGTCGTGTCCTCGGTCTCGCCCGAGCGGTGCGACACGATCGCGGTCCATCCGGCGCGCCGGGCGAGGGCGATCGCGTCGATCGTCTCGGTCAGCGTGCCGATCTGGTTCAGCTTGATCAGGACGCTGTTCGCGGCGGCCTCATCGATCGCCCGGGCGATCCGCTCCGTGTTCGTCACGAGGAGGTCGTCGCCCACGAGCTGGACCCGCTCGCCGAGCCGTCGCGTGATCTCCGCCCAGCCGGCCCAGTCGTCTTCGGCCAGGCCGTCCTCGATCGAGACGATCGGGTAGCGCGCGCACCAGTCGGCCCACAGGTCGATCAGCTCGCCGGAGTCGAGCGTGCGGCCCTCCTTGGCAAGCTGGTAGCGGGTCGGCGAGCCACCGGCCCCGGTACCCTCCTCGACGAGCTCGGTCGTGGCCGGGTCAAGGGCGATCGCCACGTCCACGCCCGGCCGGTAGCCGGCCTTCTCGATCGCCCGCAGGATCACCTCGACGGCCGCCTGGTTCGAGGGGAGCGACGGCGCGAATCCGCCCTCGTCGCCCTGGCCCGTCGCGTGGCCTTCGTCGTGGAGGATCGTCCGCAGCGCGGCGAAGATCTCGGCGCCGGCGCGCAGGCCCTCCGAGAACGTGGCCGACCCGATCGGCATCACCATGAACTCCTGGAAGTCCGTGGAGTCCTGGGCGTGCTTGCCGCCGTTGAGGATGTTGAACATCGGGACCGGCAGGATCCGCGCTCCGACGCCGCCGAGATAGCGATAGAGCGACTCGTCGTGGGCCGCGGCGGCCGCATGGGCACAGGCGAGCGACACCCCCAGGATCGCGTTCGCCCCGAGCTCGGCCTTGTTCGGCGTGCCGTCGAGGTCGCGCAGGAGCGCGTCGATGCCGGCCTGGTCGGCGGCGTCCATGCCGTACAGCTCGGGGGCGATCCGGTCCGTCACGTTGCCCACGGCACGAAGGACGCCCTTGCCGCCGAAGCGGGCCTTGTCGCCGTCGCGTAGCTCGACCGCCTCGTGGGCGCCCGTGCTGGCTCCGGACGGGACGGCGGCCCGGCCCACGGAGCCATCACCGAGGACCACGTCGACCTCGACGGTCGGATTACCGCGCGAGTCGAGGATCTCACGCGCGTCGATCAGCTCGATGACCGTGTTCACGATTTCGCCCCCGCCTTGGCCGGCGCTCGGTCGAGGAGGACGGCGATCCCCGGCAGCTCTCGGCCTTCGAGGAACTCGAGTGAGGCGCCGCCGCCGGTGCTGATGTGGGTGAACTTGCTCGTGAGGCCCTGCTGCTCGATCGCCGCCACGCTGTCGCCGCCACCCACCACCACCGTCACGCCATGCTCGGCGCGGTCGGCGAGGAAGCGGGCGATGGCCTTCGTGCCGTGGGCGAACGACGGG
>DASSHB010000055.1:0-7266 GCA_035693125.1 Candidatus Limnocylindrales bacterium
ATGGACCAGAACGGTCTTTCCCGGGGCATTGCCTGGTGAGATCGCGACTTGCCGCGGCCGCTGCATTGACTCTGGCGCTTGCGGCGGCCTGCGGTGGGTCCTTGTCACCATCGATCGTCCCCAGTCCGAGCGTATCGACGCCGGTCGCAACGTCCGTCGTCCCGAGCCAAGGGTCGGCGAGGTCGATCCAGCCGTCGCCGACCCTGCTGCCATCGCCGCCGTCGGTCTCGTGCCGCACCTTGGACAGCACGGATGTTGGGATCTGGACCAAGGACAAGGCGAAGGGGGCGTGGATTCCGGCCATCACGTCCACGGGTGAACTCGTGGTTTCGACGGCCGGCGTGCCGGGCATCTTCAATGAGCTCCACGTCGTGGATCCCAAGTCAAAGAAGTCCACTCTCGTGATCTCGCGTCCGGCACCCTCAAGCGCCGAGGCTGCCACGTCGTCGATCGCCGACGTCGCCGCCGATGCAGACTGGGTGGTCTGGAACGAAACCGGGTTCAGTCTCGGGGAGGGGGACTGGGCGATCTGGGCGATGGATCGGCACTCCGGGCGGGTTGACAAGGTCGCCGTGAATGAGCCCGGCTCCAATGGCCGCGCGCTGCCAGGCTTCATCACGAACCTGTCGGTCGAGGGTAACCGAGCCGTGTGGGCAGCGCCAGCGCCTGTCGGTGACGCGTTCGAGCTGCGGATCTATGTCGCCAAGCTCGCCGAGCGGACGGTGACTAAGTTGGCGGCCAACGCGAACTATCCATCGATCCTGCCCAGTAACAAGATCGGCGCTCTTCTTGCGACCGGCCAGAGCAGCACCGGAGGAGTCCTCTCGCAGCCGGCCGAGTTCGGGATCGGCGATGGCTCGGTCGTCCGCGACGATTGGGCGAGCCCGTCGCGCTTCGCCCGATACGCCGCGACCGGTGGAACGGACGTCCTCATCGACATCACGCGCGACGCGACCGCCGACGATCCGTCGTCGGACGCACAGGTCGTGGCCCGCTTCGGCGTCGGCAGCCCGCGGACGATCCCCCTTCCGGGCGAATGGGGCGACGTGACGGCCGGTCTAGGCTTCGTCGCCTTCAGCGACGACGGTCACCTCTGGCTGCTCAGCGCAGGCGAAGAGGCGCCGACGGCCCTCGTCGAGACTACGAGCACCCTCGCGAACATCCACTTCGCGGCGAAGGGCAGTTGGCTCTACTGGCATACGGACGCCGTCGCGGGAAGGGCGGGCCACGACTCGCTGCTCGACCTCGCCTGCTGAACCTAGGTGCGTGTCGCAGTTGCCGCCGGAGCGAGCGGCAACTTCGACCTCATCTACCTACTACCCCCCGGATCGATTGACGCCGCAACCGTCCGAGCCTAGGATCAATCCCGACGAAATCGCTCGGGATTAGCCGAGCTCCGCCCGGACGCGGGCTACACTTCGGATCCGAATGGACGACCTCTACCGCGACTACATCCTCGAGCACTATCGGCGGCCCCACAACTTCGGGGTCATCGACGATCCGACCGCGTCGTTCGAGGGCAGCAACCCGCTGTGCGGCGACCGGATCACGCTCCAGCTCGGGATCAAGGACGGCGTCGTGGATCGGGTCGGGTTCACCGGCCGCGGCTGCGCGATCAGCCAGGCGAGCGCCAGCCTCCTGACCGACGAGGTCAAGGGCAAGAAGGTCGACGAGGTGGCCGCCTTCCGCGCCGACGACCTGCTCGATCTCCTCGGGATCGACATCAGCCCGGCCCGCCTGAAGTGCGCGATGCTCAGCCACGACACGCTCCAGAAGGCGCTTGCCGAGACCGGCGCGCCTGCCGGGGGTGCGGCATGACCACGAACGAGCGCCGCTGCCTCTGTCGCTAGCCGGCCGAGCCGGCGCACGCAGCACGATCTGAGTCGTTTTCGCCCTGCCGCCGAGGCGGCAGCCCGTCGATCTACGGAGCCACCCAATCCCCATGCCACGCACCTACGCCGACCTCCTGAAGGAGGCCCGCGCGCAGATCCGGGAGGTCACCCCGGCCGAGGTCGAGGACCTCGCGCCCGGAGCCGCCACGATCGTCGACGTCCGCGAGGACTCCGAGTGGGACCAGGGCTATGTCCCAGGCGCCCTCCACATCAGCAAGAGCTATGTCGAGCAGCAGATCGAGGGCGCGGTCCCCGATCGGGACTCGCAGGTCGTCCTCTACTGCGCCGGCGGCGTGCGGAGCCTCTTCGCGGCCCAGGCCCTGGAGCAGCTCGGCTACACGAACGTCGCCTCGATGAGCGGCGGCTTCCAGCAGTGGAAGTCGCAGGGCCGTCCCTGGGAGAAGCCGGTCACCCTGAGCCAAGAGCAGAAGCAGCGCTACAGCCGCCATCTGCTGATCCCCGAGGTCGGGGCGGAGGGCCAGGCCCGCCTACTGGGCAGCAAGGCGCTGTTCATCGGCGCCGGCGGTCTCGGCTCCCCATCGGCGCTCTATCTTGCGGCCGCCGGCGTCGGCACGATCGGCATCGTCGACTTCGACGTCGTGGATCTCTCGAACCTCCAGCGCCAGATCCTCCACACGAACGATCGCGTGGGCCAGCGCAAGACCGAGTCGGCGAAGCAGACGATCCAGGCGCTGAACCCGGACGTGAAGGTCGTCCTCCACGAGGAGATGCTCGTCGCCGACAACGTCGATCGGATCATCCACGGCTACGACGTGATCGTGGACGGCACCGACACGTTCGAGACCCGCTACCTCCTGAACGACGCCGCCGTCGCGAAGGGGATCCCGGTGATCCACGCGTCGGTCTTCCGGTTCGAAGGCCAGCTGACGACCTTCATCCCGTACGAGGGACCGTGCTACCGCTGCCTGTACCCGACCCCGCCTCCGCCCGAGCTCGCCCCGGGCTGCTCCGTTGCCGGCGTCCTGGGCGTCGTGCCCGGGATCATGGGGATGCTCCAGGCGAACGAGGCGCTCAAGGTCCTGCTCGGGATCGGCGACAGCCTCGCGGGCCGCCTCCTCCTGTTCGATGCCCTCGACTCGTCGTTCACCGAGCTGAAGCTCCGGCGCGACCCGAGCTGCCCGGTCTGCTCGACCGAGGCGGTCGCCGCCCGCGCCGAGGGCCGCCCGCTGGCGATCCCCCAGTTCGGCGTCAACTCGTCCGCTGACACCGGCACGTTCGTCCTCGGAGGCCCCGTCGCTTGAGCACCGTGAAGATCCCCGCCGTCCTCCGACCGCAGGTGGGCGGCAACAAGGAGCTCGAGCTGGGCGGCGCGTCCGTCGGCGACGTCGTCGACGGGCTGATCAGCCAGTACCCGGGCCTGCGCGGCCAGCTTCTGACCGACGACGGCGAGCTGAACCGCTTCGTCAACGTCTACGTGAACGGCCAGGACGTCCGCTATCTCGACGGCCTGAAGACCGCACTCGGCGACCGCGACGAGGTCCGGCTGCTGCCGGCGATGGCCGGCGGCTGATCGTCCCCACGAGCCGGCGATGAGCGCCCTCCGCGCGCGCGAGCTCCGCTCGATCGGCCCCGCGTCGACCGAGCCGATCGACGCCGACCACGTGCATGCCCATGCCCACGAGGCGGCGGCGCCGCACGGTGGTCGCTACGACGACATCCTCGACGCGATCGGCCACACGCCGCTCGTCGAGATCCCGCGGATGTCGCCGAACCCGGCGGTCCGGATCTTCGCGAAGCTCGAGGCGACGAACCCGACCGGCTCGGTGAAGGACCGCGTCGCGAAGTACCTCGTGGAGGATCTCGAGGCGCGCGGGCTGCTTCGGGACGACTCGATCATCCTCGAGCCGACCTCGGGGAACACCGGGATCGCGCTGGCGATGATCGGCCGGCGGAAGGGCTACCGCGTCGCGCTGGTCATGCCGGACAACGTCACGAACGAGCGGCGCCAGATGGCCGCCCTGTTCGGCGCGGAGGTGATCGACTCGCCGGGGCACCTCGGCTCGAACGGGGCGATCGCGCTCGCCAAGCACCTCGTCTCGAAGGATCCGCGTTTCGTGATGCCGTACCAGTACGGCAACGACGCGAACCCGCGGGCCCACGAGGAGACGACCGGCCCCGAGATCCTCGCCGACTGCCCGGAGATCGACGTGTTCGTCGCGGGCCTGGGCACCAGCGGCACGCTCATGGGGGTGGGCCGCTACCTGCGGCGCGCGAAGCCGGGCGTCCGGATCGTCGCCGCCGAGCCACTCCCCGGCGAGCTGGTCCAGGGCCTGCGCAGCCTTGACGAAGGGTTCGTGCCCGAGATCCTCGACCCCTCGATCCTCGACACGAAGTACCTGGTGAGCAACCAGGACGCGATCGCGGCGCTCCGCGACCTCGTCGAGCGTGAGGGGATCTTCGGCGGGCCGTCGTGCGGCGCGGTGCTCGTGGCGGCCGCGCGCGAGGCTCGGAAGATGCCGTCCGGGACGATCGTCGCGCTCCTCCCCGACGGCGGCTGGAAATACCTGAGCGCGGGCACGTTCACCCGCGACTTCGCCGAGATGCAGGAGGACCTGGAGGGCGGCGTCAGCTGGTGGTGACCGTGCGATGAGCCCCGGCAGTCCGCGGGCGTGAGCGGCAAGCGCCGGCTCGGACTCGGCGGGTCATGGCACGATGGCCTCCTCATGGACCTCCTCGCGGACGAGCTCACGTGACGACGACGACGGAGCTGCCGACGCGCCATCCGGGCCCCGCGTCGGTGACCGTCTCAGCGGCCCTCGTCCATGCGATCGTCGAGCATGCCCGCGCCGAGGATCCCAACGAGGCGTGCGGGCTCGTGATCGGCGATCGGGCGGCGGTGGCGGGCGGGCACGCGCTCCGGTTCGTCGCGACGCGCAACAAGGCGGCGTCGCCTTACCGATACGAGATCCATCCTGATGATCTCCTCCGGCTGACGATCGAGACCGACGACGCCGACGAGGTTTTCTGGGCGATCGTCCACAGTCACGTCCGCTCGCCCGCCTATCCGAGCCCGACCGACGTGGGCCTGGCTTTCTACCCGGACGCGCTGTACCTCCTCGTCTCGCTCGCGGAGGACGAGCCCGCGCTGGGTGCGTTCCGGATCGTCGACGGCGCGATCCACCGGGTCGAGCTGCTCGTGGGCGCGGGCCGATGACGGCGACCGCGGCGGCGACGAAGACCAGTATGGTCGGGGCGGGGCCGCAGGAAATCGTCGCCGCGGGCTACGACGCGGTGGCCGAGCGCTACCTCGCCTGGAGCCCGGGCCGGCCGTCCGGCGCGCGGCGGCGGGTCCTGGAGCTGGCCGACTCGACGATCCCGCGCGGCGTCGACGTCCTGGAGCTGGGCTGTGGCGCCGGCGTCCCGATGACCGCGACCCTCGCCCGCGGCCGGCGGCTGACCGGCGTGGACCTGTCCGCGACCCAGATCGCCCTGGCCCGCCGGAACGTGCCCGCGGCGACGTTCCTCCAGGCCGACCTGACGACACTGGAGCGGCCCGCCGCCAGCGAAGACGCGGTCGTCGCGTTCTACGTCCTGACCCACGTCCCGCGCGAGGAGCTGGCGAACGTCCTGGCCCGGATCCGCACGTGGCTCCGCCCGGGCGGCGTCTTCCTCGCCGCGTTCGGCGTCGAGGACGACCCGGGCACGATCGAGCCGGACTGGCTGGGCGTGCCGATGTTCTTCAGCCACTTCTCCGCCCGGGTGAACCGACGGCTCGTCACCGAAGCCGGCTTCGAGATCGAATGGTCCGCGGTCCTCCGCGAGCCGGAGGACCGCTTCGACGCCCGGTTCCTGTGGATCCTCGCCCGCGCCCCAGGAGCGCTTCGATGAGCAGCGAGCTCGACCCCGGTCACCGTCTCCCGCCGGAGCCGCCTGAACCTGACCCTGGGCCGCCGTCGAAGCGGCCCGGCCGCCTGGGCGGTGACGGTGACGGGACCGATGAGCCGGACGCCACCCGACTCCTGTGGCTCCTCGCCGGTGCCGGGGCCATCGCCGCCGGGACCGCGCTCGGTTGGGACGCGACGGCCCTCAGCGCCCTCATCACCCCGCCGCCGGCGATCCGGGCGGTACTCGTGGGCGGCTCCTTCGCGATCGGGATCATCCTGTTGCTCTCGGCCGTCGGCCGGCTGTCGGCCAGCCCCGAGCCAGGCCCGCTCGGGTCCACCGATCGCGACATCGGCGGGATGATCCGGGGCGTCCGGCTCGTGTTCCTCGCGGTCGCCGCGTTCGCCGCGACCTCCGGCTGGGCGCTGGGGCATCCGCTGCCCCTCGTCGTGGCCCTGGTGATCGCCGGAGTCGACGTGCTCGAGACGTCGTTCCTGCTCGTCGTCGTGGGACTGCGCCGCCGCTGACCCCCGGCACCGCGTGTGGCAACCGGGGATTGACGGACGGTCGGGTTCGGCCCAGCATCGGTCGGCCTCGCCGCCCGCGCCCGCCCGTAGCGCGCGGCGACGGCCCCACGCGTGAGGGTCGACATGGCCGGTCCGGTCTCTGCGTTCCGCTCCACCATCCTGACGCTGATCGCGGCGATCGCCTTCATCGGCGCGGTCGCGCTCATCGGCTCGACCCAGCCGTCCGCGTCCGATGGGCCGGGAGCCCTCGCACGCGCCCGGGCCGACGCGGCCGACGTCAATCCGGAGGCTGCCGAGCAGGGCGAGCAGGCGGAAGAGCGGGCCGAGGCCTACGAGGAAGCCGAGCGCGAGGGACGGGTCGCAGCGGGACGCCCCACGGGCTCCGCGGCGGCCGCGCCGGCCGCCGGCTGGGCCGGCGAGAACGTGGTCGACGGCGCGTCCGACGACTGGGAGCCTGCGATCGCCGCGGATCCCTCATCGAGCTACGTCTACTCGCTCGTCACCCGGTACGCCGGCAAGCCGTGCAGCGGCAACTGCCCGTCGCCGTACATCTCGCTCCAGATCAGCTCGGACGGCGGCGCCAGCTGGCCGGTCAACAAGCCCCTCTGCGCCTGCAAGGGCTCGGGCCAGTTCGACCCGATCATCGAGGTCGCACCCGGCACGGGCGGTGTCTACGCGACGTACATGAACGGCTACAACATCATGTTCGTGAAGTCGACGAACCACGGCCAGACCTGGTCCGCGCCGGTCAAGGTCTACGGCAACGTTTCCTGGAACGACAAGCCGACCCTCGCCGTCAGCGACAACGGGGTCGACGTCTACATCTCGTTCAACGGCCCCACCGGTGGCGATCCGTGGCTCGCCCAGTCGCACAACGGCGGGTCGTCGTGGACGCAGACCAAGCTGGTCGATTCGAGCCGCTACTACTTCGACTTCGACTCGGACGTCGCGGCCGACGGGACCGTCTACTTCGCCGAGACCTCGATCCTGTACGGCGGCGGCGG
>DASSHB010000056.1:0-13023 GCA_035693125.1 Candidatus Limnocylindrales bacterium
ATCCCGTCGGCCGCGCTCGAGGGCCCGTGGCCGAAGGCGTAGCGAAACGTGAGCGGCCCGGCCGTCGCGGGCAGGGCGATCGGGACGCTCCGGATGGTGGTGGTGCCGTCGAGATCGTTCGCATACGGCGACTTGCCGGCCGGTAGGCCGGTCGCGAACGCGGATCGGCCCGACATCGCCGAGCCGGTCTGGATCGTCGTGCCGCGCCAGCTCGTGAGCTGCTGGTCGCCGCGGGCGAACCGCCCGGAGGCCGGCGCAGTGTCGGTCCCGTCCGGGTTCACGGTCCAGCCTCGGCCGATCTCCATGTCGTCGTAGAACGGGCCGCAGTCGGTCAGGACCTTGCCGATCAGCTGGTGGGGGCAGGCGCCGACGTTCAGGAAGTAGAGCAGGGCGCTCCGATTCCGGGCGGTCTGGGTCGCGATCGATTCGTCCGGCGGATAGTGGTCGCCCCAGACGGTCGGCGTTTCGGGCGGATAGAGCTCCCAGGTGTACGAGAAGATCCGCTGGGTCCCGTACATCCAGTCGATCTCGTCGCCGTCGGTGATGTACAGGTCGCTGGACTGCTGGGGTGTGTAGCCGTTCCGCGCCGCCATCCCCTTGCCCATCGAGACGAGGGCGTTGTGGTCGCTGGACGTCATGTCCGCGGGGACGTTCGTGTAGGTGTGGCCGTAGGGCCACAGGATGAGCTGGCCATTCGTGTGGAACGTGATGTGGGACTTGATCTGCTGGATCCCGCCGACGACCCGGCTCAGGACGAAATTGCGGACAGCGCGCGTCTCTGGGGCCGAGAATGCCTTGGGACCGCGATAGGTCAGCGCCGATTTCGCCCCGGACGAGCCGCCGCAACAGCCCCAGTCGTAGCTGTAGTTCCGGTTTAGGTCCGTGCCCACCGCCGTCGTCCCGGCGTTCGGCTGGCGGTTCTTGCGCCAGGCGCAGTACGGCGGATGACTGCTGTGCGTGCAGGTCAGGTCGTAGACGAAGCCGTCGGGGTTGACCGCGAAGATGATCCAGATCTCGCGGCTGTCCACGAGATTCGTGATCGTGGCGTCCGTGCCGTAGCCGTCCGCGAGCTGGTGGAACAGGTACAGCGCCTGCTCGACCGTCAGGTGCTCGCGGGCGTGGTGGAGCGCGTCGAACAGGATCTCCGGCTCGTCCTCGTCCGTCCCGACGTTGTCGCTGATCTTCGCCGCCCAGATGTCGCGGCCGCCGTAGCTCTTGCCGATGCTGAAGACGGACACGATGTCCGGGTGCGCGGCCGCCACGTCGTGGATGTCCGTGACCATCTCGGCAAACGAGTGGTACCTCGAGTCCTTCGCGGGGAAGTCGCCCGCCTGGGCGGGGCCCGCGATCGAGAGGAGGAAGCCCGCCCCGGCCAGGACTCCGGCCAGCAGCGATCGTCGAGGGGCGCGCGGTCGTCCGATCATGAGCGCTAGCCTGACCGACGCGCTCCGGCCCGGCAACCCACCCGACGCACCCGCGAGCGTCTGGTACGAAGGAGCCAGCGGCGTCGCCCTGTCAGCGCCGCTCCGGTTCGAGGGGCAGGACGATCCGGATCTCCGCCCCGCCGGCCGGCGGCGACGCGGCCGCGATCGTCCCGCCGTGGAGCTCGACCAGGCCACGGGCGATCGACAGGCCCAGCCCGCTGCCGGATGAGCTCTCACCGCGGGCGAACCGCTCGAAGACGTGCGGGAGGAGCTCGGGCGGGATCCCGGTGCCGGTGTCGCGGACCACGATCTCGACGTGGCCCGCAGCCTCGCGCCGGCCGCGGATCGCGATCCGGCCGCCCGGCGAGCTATGGCGGATCGCGTTCGCGACAAGATTCCCGATGACCTCACGGATGCGGACGGGATCGACGTCGAGGAGCGGGATGTCGTCGTCGATCGCGGGCTCGATCGTCACGCCTGCCGCGCCGGCCGTCGCGGCGAACGAGGTGGCGACGTCCCCGACGAGGACGCCCAGGTCGGTCGGCTCGCGATGGAGGGACAGCCCGCCCGTTTCGGACAGGGCGAGCGTCCGGAGATCCTCGATCAGCCGGTCCAGGACGTGGGCCTCCTCGAGGATCGCGGCGAGATGCGGCTCGTCGGCCGGATGAACGCCGTCGAGGATCGCCTCGACGCTGCCCCGGATCACCGCCAGGGGCGTGCGCAGCTCGTGGGTGACGTCGGCGAGGAGGGTCCGGCGCTGGGCCTCGTCCGCCTCGAGCCGGGCGGCCATCGTGTTGAACCCGCGCGTCAGCTGGCGAACCGGGTCCGGGACGGGGTGGGGCGGCTCGACCCGCGCCCGATAATCGCCGGCTTCGACCCGGGCCGCCTGCTCCACGAGCGCGTCCAGGACGGAGCCGGTTCCGCGGATCGCCCGGGCACCTCGGATCAATCCGGCCAGGATGGCGACGAGGACGACGATCGACGCGATCCGGATGACGGCCCCGAGCGGTCCGGGTGCCCGCAGCACGTCGCCGACGAGAGCGGTCCCGAGCGACAGGAGGCCCAGGACGCCGGCGACGAACAGGAACCCGAACAGGCAGCCGAACCCGCGCCATGGACGGCGGCGAGCCGGCGGCCACGGCTGCTCGGCCGGCCACCACTCGGGACGCTCGGACCCCGACCAACCTCCGCCCCAGGGCGGACCGCCACGGAGGCCCATCCGTCCGCGCCGGGCACGCATCGCCCAGCGGCGTTCCTGGGCGAGCCGCTGGCGCTCGGCCCGACTCGCCGTCGGGCGGCCTCGGTCGGCGCGCCGTTCCCCGCCCGGCGGCTGCGACTCGTCGGTCATCCGCGGTCGTCCGCGAAGCGGTAGCCCACGCCGTACACGGTCAGGACGTGATCGGGCCGGCGCGGGTCGGGCTCGAGCTTGCGCCGGATGTTCTTGATGTGGGTGTCGATCGCCCGCTCGTAGGACTCGAACGCCACGCCGTGGACGGCATCGAGGAGCTGGGACCGGGTGAAGATCCGTCCCGGCTGCCGGGCGAGGGTCAGGAGGAGCGTGAACTCGGTGGCCGTCAGCTCGACGGTGCGGCCCGCGAGGTCGGCCCGCATGCGGGCGGCGTCGAGGGTCAGGTCGCCCGCCCGGACGACCTCGTCGGTCCCGGCCGCGGCGGCCCCATCGACCCGCCGGAGCACGGCTCGGACCCGGGCCACGAGCTCGCGCGGGCTGAACGGCTTCGTCAGGTAGTCGTCCGCGCCGAGCTCCAGGCCCAGGAGCTTGTCGAGCTCGTCGTCACGGGCCGTCAGCATGATCACCGGCAGGCTCGAATCGCGCCGAATCGCCCGCGTGACGTCCAACCCATCGACCCCCGGCAGGCCCAGGTCCAGGACGACGAGGTCTGGTCGGTCGCGCCGGATCGACGCGAGGGCGGCGGCGCCGTCCGCGGCGACCTTCACCGCGAACCCGGCATGCTCGAGGTAGTCGCGGGCGAGATCGGCGATCTTCCGTTCGTCGTCGACGACGAGGATCGTCTTCATCGTGGCTCATCCTAGGGAAGCGACGACGGCGCCGGGTCCTGCATCGGACCCGGCGCCGCTTGGATCGTGGAGGAGGGCACGTATCGCGCCCGAGGACTCAGGCCGTTGGCTGGTCGGTCCGGTCGGGCTGACCCGGATGCTCCCGATGCCAGGCATCGTGCGCCTCGCGTGCCCGGTCCTCCCAGCCGCCGTAGCCCCAGCCATGGCGATGGCCGCCGCCCGGACCCCACCCGCGGCGAGGTCCGCCGAAGGCCGCCCGGAGCAGGCCGATGATCACGAAGAGGAACAACAGGCCGCCCAGGAAGCCGAAGAAGCCGAATCCGTGGCCCCAGCCCCAGCCGTAGCCGACGTAGGCGGAACCCGGCGCGAGATACCCGCCGTTCGTCACCACCACCTGGCCGGTCTGGGCCAACCCGGCGGTCACGCCGGCGTTGTAGGCGGTCAGGCCGAGGGTGACGGCTCCGCCCACCAGGAGGATCACGAGGAGGAAGCGGGCGATCGATCGTCCGTTCATGGTGCTGGTCTCCAATGCTGCGATGACTTCGCTGGAGACGATCCTCGGCCCTGGATATGGACCGAATGTGAAGACGGCGCGGAGGTCCCACGAAGGGATTCCGCCGGTCGAGGCAGGACTTCCCTAGTCGATCCGGGTGGTTGCCCCGGCCGTGGGCCAGCCGGTAGGGTCCTTGCATCCAGCAGCAGGAGAACGCCGTCTTGATCCGGATCCTTGCGCGCCCTCGATCGATCGCCCTCGTCGCCGGAGCGGTCCTCGCAACGACGATTGCGCCCGCGGCAGCCGCGAGCTCGGCCCTCGTCAGGTCGGCGGACGCCGACGCGGTTCCGCTCACGACGACCACGATCGACAAGCCCTGGTACACCGTCGAACGGTTCGAGCTCGGGCTGATCAACTGCACCCGGACCGGCGGCTGGGTCCTCTCCGACGGGACCTGTCGCGGCTACGGCAGCGGGCACTACAGCAAGTACGTCAGCCCGCTGGTCTACGCAACGGGCCTCTCCGACAAGGTCAGCCGGCCGTACGCCAAGCTTCTGGTGACGAAGAATCTCTGCTCGCACTACGCCGACCACGATCCGGCCTACCGCCTCCGCCGCGCCGGCTACACGCACTACACGTGGGGCGAGAACATCGGCTGCCGTGACGGATACGCCAGCGCGAAGGCAGCGGTCCTCGCGTCGCATCTCGCGATGCAGCGCGAGAAGTCGACCGGGGGCGGCCACTGGAAGAACATCAAGAACGCCCGATACCACTGGATCGGGATCGGCGTCTGGCGCTCCGGCTCGCGGACGCGGCTCGTCACCGACTTCTACGGGACCGTCTGATCCGCCGGGGCCCCGCCGGGGGGAGTCTCAGGCGAGGGCGAGGGCCCGCTTCGAGAGCTCCCAGGCGGCGGCATGGTCGCCGCGTTCGGCGAGGACGTCGCTCCACTCGCTGAGCACCGCCTTGAGTCGGGCGGCCGGGCCGTCCGCGGCGGCGACCTCCGCCCGCTGGAGCGCGACAATCGCCGCATCGGCGTCGCCCCGGCGGCGCGCGACACGGGCCAACGTCAGAAGTGCGTCGACCAGTGCCTTGCGGCTGTCGACCGCCTCCGCCCGAGCTGCGGCATCGGCCGCCTGCTGCTGGGCGAGCTCGAGGTCGCCCCGGGCGAGCGCGATCCGGGCGTCCGTGTCGGCGATGTGGGCCAGCCCGACCGAATCGCGCGAGCGCTCCATGGCCGATCGCGCCTCACTGGCATACCCGGCCGCCACGTCGAGGTTGCCGAGCGTCAGGTAGATCATCGCCAGCTCGTTCTCGATCGAGGCCGTCTCGGCGCGGGCGTCCACCGCCCGGAACAGGGCGAGGCTCTCGACGGCCGTCCGGATCGCACCCTCGAGATCGCCGGTCTGCCGGTATGACTGGGCAAGCGAATGGAGCAGGGTGGCCCGGCGCCGATCGTCGAGGTCGGCCCCGATCGCACGGGCTTCCTCGAGGAGCCCGATCGCCGCCTGCGCCTCACCGGCATAGGTCTCGACCGTCGCGAGCGCGATCAGGATTCGGACGCGAAGGTCCGGATCCGTTCCTTCGATCCGGCATTCGGCGAGGACCTGCTCGAGCAGGATTCGGGCCCGGGCAGCGTCACCGGTCGCGAGGTGTCCCGCCGCCAGCCAATACTGGGCTCGGCGCGCATCCGCTGGTCGATGGGCGACCGTGAGCAGCTCGAGCGCTTCGGTCGCGTGGGAGATCGCCTGGCGCCCGTCGTTCAGGCGATACGCCGCTTCTGCGAGTCCCAGCAGCGTCAGCCCGCGGCTGGCCCCCTCGGGCTTCCCGTCGAGGATCGTCTCGAACCGGTCGGCCGCTGCCTGCCAATCGCCGGACGCCAGACGCAGCTCGGCGTCGAGGCGCTGCCAGGCGCTGTCCTCGTCGGCCAGGAACGCGCTGGGGTCGGCGCCTAGGCGCCGGGCAAGAAAGCGCAGCGCGGCCATGGACGGCTTGATCAGGCCGTTTTCCAGGGCGCTGATGTACGCCTTCGTGTAGCGCGGCTCCGCGAGCTGCTTCTGGGTCAGCCCGGCGCGCAGGCGAGCGGCCTTGAGGCGCGATCCGATCTGGCGGGCGAGATCGAGGTCGTCCCTGGCGAGGCTGGGACGGTTTCGGGTGCGGGTGGTCGTCGTGGTGATCGTCATGGCGCCGACATCGTAGACCGTGGTTCAAGCCCCGATTGACCGGCGGCGCCGTGGCAGGCCCTCCGCCCGGGCGCTGGTTTCGGCGGCCTGGTAAATAAATACTGGTCAGCGCTTCCGCGAACCCCTACCATCGCGATGCACCTCGCGCCTCGGGCCGGGCGGAAAGGAGCACTCCTGTGCAGTTCCACCGAGCTCGACTCATTGTCCTGTCGACGATCCTGTCCATCGCATCCATCCTGGCTACCGTCGCGACCGCCATGGCGGACAGCGGACCGGGACCCTTCCCGAAGTGATCGTCGACCGCTGAAATCGCCTGACCATCGGAGACGAACCGAGCCCACCGCAGCTGATCCTGGCCGGCCCGCCAGCCGGCTCCATGTCCCCCAGACGACCGCGACACGCCCCGCCCCCGGGGCGCGAGGACGATCGTGGCGGGATCAGTCCTCGGTCGGCCCAGTCGACTCCGATGGTCGAGGCACGCCGGAACGGGCCGGCCCGATCGGGGGTCGGACCGGCCGTCCCGGCTGCTCGCGCCGCTGACGTGCGACCAGCGGGCGTGCGACGTCGATGAGCTCATGGGCCCGGTCCAGCGACCGGGCATCGAAGAACATGCTGAGCGCCTCGCTCTCGGCGCCGGTGGTCCACACGGCGATCCGGCCGGAGGGCGCGCTGCCCAGCTCGATCCGGACGTGGCGGATCTCGTTGAGGTCGAACGACTGGAGTCCGCTCCGCGGCCGGCGCGCGACCCCATCGCGGGCGACGATCAACCGCCGGCTCGTCAGGAACATCGATGCGCCGATCCCCCGGAGCACCACGAGCAGCTCCTCATGGGCGGTGAGCCCGGGATCCGGATCCGCGCCGACGCGCGGCTCGCCGGTTGATGCGATCGGAGCCTCCGACCGTGATGCGCCCCGATCGGTGCGTGGCAACAGCGTCGGTCCCTCCACGTCCGGCCCGGAACGGGGCCGATGAGGACAACAATACTTGACTTGTCGAGCATTGCGGGCGCGCGACCCCATTGCCCGATGCGCGACGGCTGCACGGCAGCCGCCTGTGTGTGGATACTGACGTCATCGGTCGATGCAGGGAGACTGAGATGCGGCGGATCCTTGGCGCGCTGCTCCTCGTCGTGGTGCTCGTCGGAGCGTGCGGTGGAGGATCCGGCGACAACGGTGGCGGTGGTGGCGGGGGAGGCGCTGCGGGCGACCTGCCCGCCGGTGCGATCGTGATCTTCGGGACGTCGTTCGACCCAACCTCGCTTGCGGTGACGGGCAAGACGACGACCTTGACAGCCGGCCAACCGATGGTCGCGGTCGGCCGGGCCTTCACCCCTCGGGCGGCGTCCACGGTCAGCGTCAGGGTCAGCAAGGGATCGGAGATCAAGGGTCCGTTCCCGGTGACCGCGTCGAACACCCCCGACAACGCCGACCTGTTCGCGATCGATCTGGGACCGCTCGGCCTCGACGCCGGCACCTGGCAGGTCGAGTTCTTCGGCGCGAACCGGCGTTCGGTCGCGTCCGGCTTCGTGACCGTCAGCCCGTAGCCCCGGGCGGGTCCCGGGTCGCGACCAATCGGGCCCGATCAGCGCGACCGCACATCGGCTCCGGGGATTCCGCGGGCCTCGAGCGCCGTGGCCAGGGCCTCGAGGTCGTCGGCGGGAACGTAGATGGCGGGGATCTTGAAGACGAGCCAGGGGACGCGCGTCCGGAAGTCGATCCGAACGCCGCCGTGGGGACTTCCGCCGAACGTCAGGTCGCGGTGGCGGATGCTCATCCGCAGGCCGATCGCCGTGATCCACCGAAATGGGCCTTCGGTCTGCCAGCGGACGACGTTGCCCATGGTCGTCTCGAACGGCCACCAGCCGAAATGGACGCGGAGCGGCTCATCCGGGGCGTCCCCGAGCTCGATCCAGCTGTCCTCGACCCGGACGCCGAAGACGATCCGCAGGAAGACGCGAGAGCGCGCGCCGACCCGGATCGGGAACCGCGTGCTGCTCATCGAGCGATGATCGCCGATCCGCGATCCGGCAGCAGCCGATGGACCCGGGCGGTCTTCTGGGCAAGGTCCTCGAGCTCGGTCGTCGTGCGCACCTCGTAGGTCGCGAGCTCGACGAGGTCGCCGACTGGCAGGTAGCGCCGGCCCGGGTCGCCGACGACGACCTCCGACCCGGCAGCCGCGGCGGCCCGCAGCCAGTGCGTGACCCGCTCGGCGAGGCCGGCCTCGTACCAGCAGTCGCCCGCCAGGACCAGGTCGGCGGCCGGCGGCGGCTCGTCGAGGACGTCGTGGCCGATCAGATCGATCCGGACAGCGTTCGCCCTGGCGTTCAGCCTGGCCGCCTGGATCGCGAACGGATCGACGTCGATCCCGATGACATCGGCCGCGCCCGCCCGCGCCGCGGCGATCGCGCACAGTCCTGACCCCGTTCCCAGGTCGACGACCGATCGGCCGCGGGCCAGCTCGGGATGGTCGGCCAGGAATCGGGTCAGGGCGAGGCCGCCCGCCCAGGCGAATGCCCAGTAGGGCAGGGCCGTGTCCGGGTCACCGGTTTCGAGCTGGAGGCGGTGCCACAGGGTCAGGACGTCGTCCGACTGATAGAGCCGGATGGAGTCGATGCCCGCGACCTCCCGCAACCGGGTCTGGCGGAGGACGAACGCGCGCGCGGACCGGGTCACCGTCGGACCATACCGCCCCGGGCTCGGCACGCCCACAGTGGCTGGCCGATGCCCGGTCGCTGATTGGCGGTCGAGGGTCGGTCAGCCGCCGGGCGAGGCGATCCCGCAATTGGCATCCGTGCACAGGGTCAGACCGAGGTCCTCGAGCCCCTCTGCGAGCGGCGTGAAGCCCAGCTTGCCGTCGAACGCGCGGGCCGTGATGCCGGCCGGCGCCCCGTCCGCGATCACGGCGCCGCCGGAGTCGCCGACCGCGGTGTCCATGTCCGTCACGGCCATGCACGGGAAGATGGTGTCGGTCTCGAAGGCATATGGCTGGACCGACACGATCCGGCCCGAACGGTAGACGGTGCGCCCGTCGGTCTCGACCGACATCCCCTCGTGGAGGTCGTCGCACGACAGCGGCCGCGCATCCGAGGCGAGGGTGCGGTAGCCGCCGGGGCCGAGATCGACCTGGTTGAGGTGGCCCCACGGGACGTGACCGGGCGAGAGCACGAGCTCGACGATGTCGGAGCCGGCGCACGTCCGGCCGGCTGGGCACGGCGTTCTCCGAGCGTCGGCCCCGTACATGCCGATCGCGTCACCGCCGGCGTCGACGGGCGGGTGTGCCCGGTCGTAGCAGTGGTCCGAGATCGTGAGCACGATCGTCTCGGCCCGACGCGCATAGAACCCGGCGGTGCACGACACCATCTGGCCGGCGAGCACGGGCGGGTCGTAGACGGGGGTCGTCCGAACGTAGGCGCGGAATGTGCCGGCGATGACGACGACCTCGGCCAGCAGTGCGACGATCGCGATCGTGAACACCAGCCGCTTGATGAGGGTGCGGCTCGGGCGGCGGGCGGCGGTCACGTGGTCTCCACGAGGCTGACTTGGCGGAATGTGCTCGTGATTCGATCATCCGGCGGGACTCGGCGAGAGGCAAGCCCCATCGGTCCCGAACCTGTCAATACCCTCCGCCAGTATTGACAACCGGGGTGTATGATCCGGTCCTGCGGCTTGTCAAGACTTGACAAGCCCACACGTATGTCCGGCGCACGACGCCGGCCGGCAATGGGGTCCGTGACCGGGACCCGCAGCACGCCCCGGCTCGTCCGGGCGAGGAGGCGGTTTGGCGGTCGGCGTTGCGGCCGAGGTGAAGGGCAAGCTGAGCGTCGTCGACGTCGTCGGCGAGACCGTCCAGCTGAAGAAGGCCGGCACGACGTTCAAGGGGCTGTGCCCGTTCCACGGCGAGAAGACGCCCTCGTTCACCGTGACGCCCGCGCGCGACTCGTGGAAGTGCTTTGGCTGCGGCGAGGGCGGCGACATCTTCAGCTTCGTGATGAAGCGCGACGGCGTGGGCTTCCCCGAGGCGCTCAAGGTCCTGGCCGCGAAGGCCGGGGTGGAGCTCGATGAGCGGACCACCCGCGAAGACGCCCGGAAGGCCCGCCTGCGCGACGTCACCGAGAGCGCGATCGCCTTCTACCACGCCGTGCTCACGGGGTCCAAGACCGGCCAGGCGGCGCTCGACTACGTGCGCGGCCGCGGCTTCACCGATGCCACGATCGCCTGGGCCCAGCTCGGCTATGCGCCCGGCGGCTGGGACACCCTGGCGCGAACCCTCGCGGCCAAGCGCGGCATCCGCGCCGACGAGCTCGTCGAGGCGGGGCTCGCCCAGCCCCGGCAATCCTCGCGCGGGGGCGTCTACGACCGGTTCCGCGAACGGCTGATCTTCCCGATCCGCGACATGAACGGCGGAGCGGTGGGGCTCGGCGGCCGGATCCTCCCATCGATCGCGGAGGACGGCCGCGATCACGGCCCGAAGTACCTGAACTCGCCGGCGACGCCGATCTTCGACAAGAGCCGGACGCTGTACCTGATCGATCGGGCGAAGGGGCCCATCCGGAAGGGCGGCCAGGCGGTGATCGTCGAGGGCTACACGGACGCCTTGATGGCACACCAGGCCGGGTTCGACAACGTCGTCGCTTCGCTCGGGACCGCGCTCACGCCTGGCCAGGTGGCCGTCCTCACCCGGTACGGCAAGCGGATCGCGCTCGCGTACGACGTCGACGCGGCGGGCGAGAAGGCCGGCACGTTCGGGGTCAACGCCCTCGAGGCGATCATCCCCCAGCTCGCCGCGGCGGACACGGGCGTCGAGCTGGACGAGGTCCGCGTCGTCCGGCTGCCGGACGGCCAGGACCCGGACGAGGTCCTGCGCGACGCGCCCGATCGCTGGCGCGAGGAGGTCCGGACGGCCCAGCCGATCGTCGACTACCTGATCGACCAGCACGCTCGCGGCTTCGACCTGAAGACCCCCGGCGGCAAGGCCCGCTTCGTCGACGCGATCGTGCCGACCCTCCGGGCGATCCCGAACCCGGTCATGCGGGACGCGTACCTCCAGACGATCCACCGCGTGTCGGGGGTCGAGGAGCGGTCCGTCCTCGAGGTCCTCCACCGGAGCCCCCAGGCGGCGGCGGTCCAGGGCCGGATCACGGCGGACGCCGTGATCGGCGCGGCCGACGCGCTGCCCGTCGACCGGATCCTCGCGGCGATCACGCCCGTCGAGGAGGAGCTCCTCCGGCTGATCCTGCTCGTTCCCGATCAGCAGCTCCGTGCCTCCGACGAGATCGGTCCGGACCAGCTGCCGTCGACGCCCGCCCGCGAGCTGTTCCGCGCGATCGTCCGGCAGCGGGAGTCGAACGACCAGGGGATCCATCCGCCGTTCTCGATGTCGGCGCTGATGGGCGCGCTCGACGACGAGATCCGCGCGCTCGCCCAAGCGATCCTCGCCCGGCCGTCGCCCGACCTGGGCCGGATCGCCCCGGAGCGCATCACGTACGCCGTGGATCGATGCCTCCTGCGCCTCGAGCGCCAGCGGCTCGACGAGCGTGCCGACTGGGTTGCCGCCGAGCTGATCGCGGCCGAGAGCCGGGGCGAGCGCGACAGCGTGATCCGATTGATCGATCTCCAGCGCCAGACCAACGAATCCCGGCGGGCCGTGGACCGCCAGATCGAGCAAGCAACCGTCCTGGTTCGCGCGTGAACCGCGACCACAGCTCAGGAGGGCACACCCTTGGCTGATCCGCTCGACAAGCAGCTCGTCGAGGCCGTGCTGACGCGTCCGCGTCGGGCGAAGGCGGACGTGGAAGAGGCGCGCCTCGCGACCCGCAACCTGCGAGTCGCCAAGGTCGTCCTGCCCAAGGTCGCGAGCGAGGATGACGAGGACGACGACGACCTGGATCTGGGCCCCGAGCCGGGCACGGACGGGGCGGTCGCCGACGGTGGCGACGTCGGGGTCGAGGTCGTCGGCGAGGACGGCCTCGCGGTCGAATCGAAGCTCCCGGCGGATGCGCCGGCCAAGCTCGACGCAGCCGAGCTCGAGGAGCCCTCCGCGGAGGACCTCGAGGCGATCTCGGCCGACATGATCGGCATCGACGACCCGGTCCGGATGTACCTGAAGGAGATCGGCAAGGTCGCCCTCCTCACGGCCGAGGAGGAGGTCGTCCTGGCGAAGGCGATCGAGCTCGGCGAGCAGCTGGTCGAGGAGCCCTGGAAGGGCATCGTGTCCCTCCACGAGTGGACGCTCCACAACACCGAGTCGAAGACCCGGACGCAGAAGCCCCAGCATCGCCTGCCCCTCGGCGACGAGGCCCACAAGCTCGTCTCCGACGCGATCCACGCGAAGGCGGCCCGGGACCTGCTCGTCGCGCCGCCCGACTTCCACCTCGTGAAGGCGGGCCGCGACGTTCAGTCCGATGGGACGAAGGAGCTCCTCAAGGAAGCCAAGAAGCTCCTCGCCGCGTACACGGAGGCACCCGCACCCGCAACGTTCCTGACCTTGCTGGACTGGGCCTACTTCGCGGTCCACAACGGCGATCTCGACTCGCGCGACAACGTGGGGCTGCGGGCGATCTACGACTGGACCCGCGACGACGTCGCGTTCCCGGCGCTCGAGCGCTGGATCACCGCCGGCAACGACGCCGAGCTGCTCAAGCGGATGGGCTTCGACCCCGAGGTGCCGCTGAACACGAAGCTGGCCCACCGCAAGGGCGAGCTCGTCCGGATCGGGCGCGACGCGCGCGAGCAGCTGACGTCGGCCAACCTTCGGCTCGTCGTGTCGATCGCGAAGAAGTACATCGGCCGAGGGATGTCGTTCCTGGACCTGATCCAGGAGGGCAACATCGGCCTGATCCGCGCGGTCGAGAAGTTCGACTTCGAGAAGGGCTTCAAGTTCTCCACGT
>DASSHB010000057.1:0-2855 GCA_035693125.1 Candidatus Limnocylindrales bacterium
AGGGCGGCAACGCCTGGCTCAAGGTCTGGGTCGACGGGCACCTCGCCGCGGGCTACGCCAGCGGTCGGACGTACCACGATGGCGATACGGTCACGTTCACCGGCAAGACTTCGATCGAGGTCCGGACCGGCTCCTCGGGCAGCACGTCCTTCACCCAGAACGGCGTGGCCCTCGGTGCCCTCGGCCGCACCGGAATCCCCGAGACGTGGCTGTTCGACCCACCGGCCAAGCCCGTCAAGACGAGCCGCAGCTGACCCGGGCCGGACCGGTGCCGGATCCGACCCTGCTCGAGGCCGCGCGGCAACTCCAGGCGGCGTGTCTCCGCACGGCCCTCACGGTCGCGACCGCCGAGTCGTGCACCGGCGGGCTCGTCGTCGGGACCCTCACGGCAATCCCAGGCTCGTCCGGCTACGTCGTCGGCGGCATCGTCTCGTACGCCAACGCGGTCAAGGAGGCGCAGCTCGGCGTCGCTGGCGACCTCCTCCGGGACCACGGGGCCGTCAGCCCGGAGGTCGCGACGGCGATGGCCGACGGCGCGCGCGAGCGCCTCGGGTCCGACCTGGCGATCTCGATCACGGGCGTGGCCGGGCCCGACGGCGGGACGATCGAGAAGCCGGTCGGCCTCACCTTCATCGGCCTGGCGGCCGCGGGCCGTCCGACGGCCGCTCGCCGATTCGAGTTCGCGGGCGACCGCGAGGCGAACCGGCGCGCGGCGACGCTCGAGGCGATCCGCTGGCTGACCGAGACCGCGGCGGGATGGTCGTGAGCTCGACCGTGCGCGCGCGGTCGTGAGCTCAACCGTGCGCGCGCGATCGTGAGCCTCAACCGTGCGCGCGCGATCGTGACCCGAACCGCGGCCGAGATCGGGGCCGGGCTCGCACCGGTCCGTGCGCCTCGCGGCCTGCGGCCCGCGGAGCGGATCCACGTCGTCGGCATCGCGGGTGCGGGGGCGTCGGCGGCGGCTCTCCTCGCGGCGGGCTCCGGCGCCGCGGTCTCGGGCTGCGATCCGGGCGGTCCGTCGCCGTACACCCCGCCGCTCGAGGCAGCGGGCGTTCCGATCGAGTGGCGCCACGACGCCGGCCACGTCGAGCGCGACCCGAACGCGCGGCCCGAGCGACTCGCGGTCACGAAGGCGCTGACCTCGGTCGACGCGGAGAACCCCGAGCTGGCGGCGGCGCGGCGCCTCGGGATCCCGGTCGAGCCGTGGCAGCAGGTCATCGCCGACGCCGGTGCCGGCAAGCGGGTCGCGGCCGTCGCAGGCACGCATGGCAAGAGCACGAGCGCGGGCTGGCTGACCCACGTCCTCGCGTCGTCCGGGCGCGATCCGTCCGCGTTCGTCGGCGCCCTGCTGCCCCCGACGATCACCGGCGGTCTGCCCGCGACGGCCCGGATCGGGCGGGGGAGCGAGCTCGTCGTCGAGGCCGACGAGTACGCGGGCAACTTCGACGCCTATCGGCCGGCGCTGGTCGTCCTGACGAACATCGACTGGGACCACCCCGATGTCTTCGCGGATCGGGATGCCGTCATCGAGGCGTTCGCTGCCTGGATCGCGAAGGTACCCCGGGCGACACTGGTGGCGAATGCCGGCGACGAGGGCGTCCGGCAGCTGCTCCAGCGGGTCGGACGCCGCGACGGGCCGACGCTCACCGTCGGGACCGGCGGCCCGAGCTCGGCCGTGCAGCCGTCACTCGCCGTTCGGATCACGGGGTCCAGGCCCGACGGGACCCGGGTGGCCTTCGAAGGTGCGGGCGTCACCTCCGCCGAGGCCGTGGAGCTCCGACTCCCGGGCCGGCACAACGTGGCCAACGCGGCCGGTGTCGCGTGCGCCGCGCTGGCGCTCGGGTTGTCGTGGCCGCAGGTCGCCGACGCGCTGGCGACGTTCGACGGTGTCGGCCGGCGTCTCGAGCGCCGCGGCGAGCTGGCGGGCGTCGTCGTGTACGACGACTACGGGCACCATCCGACGGCCATCCGGGCGACGCTCGAGGCGGTCCGGCAGCGGGAGCCGGGGCGGCGGGTCTGGGTCGCCCACGAGCCGCTGACGTTCCATCGGACCGCGGCGCTCGAGCCCGAGCTCGCGGACGCGCTGGCCGAGGCCGACGGGATCGTCGTCGCGGACATCTGGCCCGGGCGGGATCCGGACCGGACCATCGCCAGCGCCGCGGGCCTCGCCGAGGCGGTTCGCAAGCGCGCGGCCGGCAAGACCGTTGCGGCGCCGGGGAGCGTGGACGATTCGGCGGCCTGGCTGCTCGATCACATCCGGCCCGGCGACGCCGTGCTGGTGATGGGCGGCGGACGAAGCTATCGGATCGCGGAGCTCGTCCTGGCCGGGCTCGAAGTCAGGACCGACGGGGCTGGCTGACGCCTCGCGGCCGGGGAGCGGGCATACTGTCGCGGTCAACCCCCGAAGCTCCGGTGTGGGCGTCCTGCCGCGCCGGCTCCATGGAGGCTTGCCGCGATGGCCGGTGAGGTGTCGTTCGACGTCGTCAGCGAGTTCGACGTCCAGGAGCTCCGGAACGCCCTCGACCAGGTCCGCCGCGAGGTCGCGCAGCGCTTCGACTTCCGCGGCGCGACGGTCGACATCGAGCAGGGCAAGGACGAGCTCACCCTCGTGACCGACGACGAGTTCCGGGCGAAGGCGATCCGCGATCTCATCGAGTCGAAGGCGGTTCGGCGCGGGCTGTCGCTCAAGATCTTCGAGTGGGGCCCGGTCGAGCCCTCCGGCGGCAACAAGGTCCGCCAGCGCATCGGCCTCCGTCGCGGCCTGCCCGACGACCTTGCCCGGAAGCTCTCGAAGCTGATCCGTGACGAGTTCCCCAAGGTCAAGAACCAGATCCAGGGCGACGCGATCCGCGTAT
>DASSHB010000058.1:0-3643 GCA_035693125.1 Candidatus Limnocylindrales bacterium
AGATGCCCTCGGCGGCCATGGCCGCGGCGGACCGGGCGAGGACCTCGTTCGGTGGTCCGACGTCGATCTGGCGTCCACCCGACCCGAGCGCGAGCACCCGATCGGCCATCGACCAGGCACGGTCGGTCCGATGGTCGACGAGGACGATCGTTGCCGAGCGCGCGTCCCGGATCGCGACGAGGCGATCCATCAGCTCCTCGGCGCCCTCGGGATCGAGGTTCGCCATCGGCTCGTCGAGGACGAGGACGTCAGGCTCCGGCGCGAGCACGCCGGCCAAGGCGAGGCGCTGCTGCTCGCCCCCCGACAGCCGGTCGGACCGTCGATCCCCGAACTCGTCGAGGCCCACTGCTGCCAGGGCGATCGGGACGCGGCGACGCATCGCCACGAGCGGCCAGGCGCGCGACTCGAGCCCGAACGCCACGTCATCGCCGGCGTGCTCCATCACCAGCTGGCTGGCCGGGTCCTGGAAGACGATCCCGACGTCCGCGGGCCCCTCGTCCTCCGCGGTTCCGTCCCGGCCCGCAAGCTCCAGGACGCCGCGCCAGTCGCCCGGCACCTCGCGGGGCACGATCCCGGCGATCGCCTTGGCGAGCGTGCTCTTGCCCGAGCCCGATGGGCCGACGATCAGGAGCGCCTCGCCGGCAGCGAGCTCGAACGAGACACCGTCCAGGGCCGAAGCCTCAGAGCCCGCGTAGCTGAAGCCGACGTCGTCGGCTCGGATCGCGCGGCCAGCGGCTGCGGCCCTGTCCGTCAGGCCGGAAAGCCCTCGAGGACCCCGGCCCGTCGAAGGGCACGCTCGAGCAGGACCGACCCCGCGGCCACGAAGACGAGCGCCGAGATCGCCATCAGGACCCCGCGCGCCAGCTGGAGCCCGAGATCGACGTCCGCGTAGTAGAGCGCCCAATCATGGAGCCACGCCGCGGCAGCGCTCGCGATGGCCGCGATCGCGAGGACCGGGTACGACCAGACGCGATACAGCGTGAAGGCGAAGACGAGCTCGGCCGCCGCGCCCTGGACGAACCCTGAGAGCAACGTGTCGACGCCCCATTGGCTGCCCAGGAGGGCGGACACGCCGGCCGCGACGATCTCGGCGAAGAGCGCGGCGCCGGGCTTGCGGATGATCAGCGGCGCGAGCACGGCCGGGATCAGCCACACGGCGTAGAGGGCGTCTCGCAGGACGGGGAAGACGGCGTTGAGCGGGCTGAAGGCATCCCACGCGATCCCCCAGACCCAGAAGACCACCCCGAACGCGACCCCGATGACCGCGGCCACGACGATGTCGCGAGTTCGCCACGCGGTGTCGGGCAGGGCGACCCCGGCCGTGGCGCGATTGGTTCCGAGCATGTCGTTGATTCGACCTCCAGACAACGAGCGCCGCCGGCTGCGGGGTGAGCGGCGATCGAGTGTCGGGCCTGCTTCCTTCGCCGGTACGAGCCGGATCAGGTTCGGCGGGTCTGTGGCCTGAGCCACACTCTCAGCGCAGTTCGCGCTCCCCGGAGGCGGTGTTCGATTGCCTCGGATCGTACCCCAGCGCGCCAACCACGGCCTCTCCCCGATCAGAGCCCGCCTCGCAGCTCGCCTGAGGCTGGTCGCCGCCGCCTCGCCGCGGGCGACTGGAGCTACGCCGCGGCCGCCTCGGTGGCGGACCACGCGAGGGCCTGGCCGGAGGACTTGTCGAACAGCTGGAGCCGGTCGAGCGGCAGCTTGAGATCGAGCACGTCGCCCGGCTTGACCCGGAACGACGAGCTGACGACCGCCACGACGTCGCCCTCATGGTTCGGGACCGTCACGTGCAGCAGCTCGTCGTCGCCGAGGAACTCGACGACGTCGGCCTTGGCCCGGATCGACGCCCCGGCCACGTCGCCCAGCTCGAGGTGCTCGGGCCGGAAGCCGGCAACCAGCGCCCGGCCACCATCGACTGCCCCGTAGGTCGAGGGGATCGGGAGCGTCAGGCCGTCGCCCGAGACGTTCGAGCCATCCGCCGTGACGTCGAGGAAGTTCATCGCCGGGCTGCCGATGAAGCCGGCGACGAAGAGGTTCTTCGGGTGCTCGTACAGCTCCTGGGGCGGGCCCACCTGCTGGAGCTGGCCGAGGTTCATCACCGCGATCCGAGTGCCCATCGTCATTGCCTCGACCTGGTCGTGGGTGACGTAGACCGTCGTCGTTCCGAGGCGCTGGTGGAGGCGGGCGATGTTGGCCCGCGTCTCGACGCGGAGCTTGGCGTCGAGGTTCGACAGCGGCTCGTCCATGAGGAAGACCGCCGGCTCACGGACGATCGCCCGGCCCAGGGCGACGCGCTGGCGCTGGCCACCCGACAGCGCCGCGGGCTTTCGGGTCAGCAGGCTGTCGAGGCCCAGGATGTCGGCCGTCTCCTTGACCCGACGCTCGATCTCGGCCTTGGGGGTCTTCTTGAGCTTCAGCCCGAACGACATGTTGTCGCGAACGGTCATGTGGGGATACAGGGCATAGCTCTGGAAGACCATCGCGATGTCGCGATCCTTCGGGGCCACGTCGTTCACGACCCGATCCCCGATCCGGAGGGTCCCGGAGCTGATGCTCTCGAGCCCGGCGATCATCCGAAGCGAGGTCGTCTTTCCGCAGCCCGACGGCCCCACCAGGACCATGAACTCGCCGTCGTTGATCGCGAGATCGAGGTCCTTGACCGCGGTGAAGTCGCCGTAGCGCTTGACGACCTGGTCGAAGGTGACGGTGGCCATCGACAGTTCTCCTCGTCGCGGCGCGGCGCCATCGCGGGTCCCTGCATCGCGGCGCGAGGCCGTCGACGGACCCCGTACGTGGCGACGGTCCGGACTCCCGCGATCCTAGTTCGGGCCGGCCGCCCCGGTGATTACAGGCGCGTGTCAACCTGCGGCGGGGCCGCCGACCGAGCCCGCGATGCGGACGATGGCCTCGACGGAGCGATCGACGTCCGCCGCGGTCGTCATCCAGCTCGAGACCGAGATCCGCATGGCCGCGAGCCCGTGCCAGGTCGTGCCGCCGGCCCACATCGTCCCGTCGCGCTGGATCGCGGCGACCACCTCGCGAGTGCGTGCATCGCCCAGCGCCGGATCGCCGCCGTCCACCTCGAAGCGGACGAGGACCTGGTTGAGGACCACGTCGTTCAGGACCCGGATGCCGGGCCGGCCCTCGAGCCGCTCGGCGAAGCGGTCGGCGAGGTCGCAGCACCGCTCCACCAGCGCCGCGACACCGCTCCGTCCGAGGGATCGGATCGCGGCGTAGACCGTCGTGCCGCGGGCGCGGCGCGAGGCCTCGGCCACGTAGTCGAGGGAATCCCGCTCCCGGTCGGCCGCGAGGAGGTAGCTCGCCGTCTGGGCCATCGAGCGGCGTTGCCAGCGCGAGTCGGCGACGATCGCGATCCCGCCGTCGTACGGAACGTTGAGCCACTTGTGGGCATCGGTCGTCCACGAGTCGGCGTGGTCGAGCCCTGCCGCGAGGTGCCGGAACCGCGGCGAGGCGGCCGCCCACAGCCCGAACGCACCGTCGACGTGCAGCCAGCCACCCGCGTCGTGGACGGCGTCGGCGATCTCGTCGATCGGATCGAACGCGCCGCTGTTCACGTTGCCGGCCTGGGCGACGACGATCGTCGGCTCGGCGCCGCCACCGTTGCGCGCTCGCAGCGCGT
>DASSHB010000059.1:0-4197 GCA_035693125.1 Candidatus Limnocylindrales bacterium
GATCGAAGGCCCTCTGGATCGCCGGCGTCGACGTCGTGCTCGAGCCTGGCGCGCCCGGTAACCGGCCCGGCGTCCCGATCGAATCGGTCGCCCTCGATCAGACCTTGCAGGGCGTCTCGTCGCTGACCTTCCAGTACGAGGATCCGCTGTCGACCGGCTACGTGCCGGCGGACGATGACCCGGTCCTGTTCTGGGACCTCGAGCGCGACTACCCGCTCTTCGGCGGATTCGTGACCGACACCGTCGTCATCCCGTTCGCGACCGGCCGGATCGTCAGCGTCCGCTGCACCGGCCGAGCTCGCGTCCTGGACGGCGCGAAGCTGACGGCGAGCGTCGCCCTGGCCGCCGGACTCGACGCGCAGGACGCGATCCTGGCCGTCGTGGCGGCCGCGGCCGGGATCGGCGGGCTGCAGGCGGCCGGATCCGGGACCACCTTCAGCGACGTCACCCGCGGCGTCGCCCAGCTCCAGGATGTCGCGCTCGCGACGCTCGGGCTGGCCTATGAGCTGACGATCCCCGCCGGCGTGTCCGTCCGGGGCGCGATCGACACGATCGCCCGGGCGACGACGATCATCTCGGGCTGGGCCGGCGCGACGCTCCCGCAGATCGCGGCGACCGTCGACGACCTGGGCCATCTGCGGATCCTGGACACGACCCAGGTCGGCTACGGCTACGCCGACGTCCGGACGCTGTCGGTCGACCCGACGCCGGTTCGCGACGGCTCGACCGAGAACCTCGAGCACGAGCGGGACGCGGCTGGCACCGTCCGGGGCGTCTTCATCCAGGGCGCGAACGCGGCGGGGACCGGGCTCGCCCTAGACGGCTCGGGCCGCGAGGGCGCGATCGCGGTGATCAGCGACGGCACGATCGACACCGCGGCGAAGCTCGCCGATGCCCAGGCCCACTACCTCGGCCAGTTCGCGACGACGGTCCGCGGCCACTTCGACCTGGAGTGGTCGCCGGCCGTCGACGGCGACATCGGCAACGGTCGGCGCTACGTCCGCGCCGGCGGCCCGCTCGTGATCACGGCCCTGAACGTCGGCGTCGACGTGCCCTATCGGATCGAGACGATCAGCCGGCGGTTCCTGCCCGGCGGGGCCGAGGCCTGGACGGTCCATTACGGCGGCGGCCCGGCCTGGGCGTCGCAGCTCGTCCGGACGCTCACCCGGAATATTCAGGGCTAGGAGGAACGGCGATGTCGGAGAGTCTCGTCCAGGTCACCGAGGGCGTGGGCAAGAAGCTGCACACGAACCAGCGGACGATCGGCGGCAACGCGGTCGAAGACGAGTACATGCTGCCGGGCGAATTCGCCCTGGCGAGCTACTCGGTCAGCGCGGGCACGATCTCGCTCGCGACGGCGAACAGCCACCTGCTCGAGATCATGGCCGGCGCGGCGAACGCCGTCCGGATCCGCCGGATCGTCGCCACGCCGAGCGCGGCAACCGCGGTCACGACCGCCCGGATCGACATCCTCCGGGTGACGACCGCCGGGACCGGCGGGACCGCCGTCACGCCTCGGCCGTACGACACCGCCGATGCGGCGCTCGCGACGGCGATGGTCCTGCCGACCGCCGGCGGCGTCGAGGGCGTGACGCTCCGGAGCGAGTCGTGCCTGATCGGCTCGGCGACCCTCCCGAATAGCCGCTGGTGGGAGTGGTCCCAGCATCCCGGAATGAAGCCGATCATCATCCCGGCCGGGGCCACGAACGGGATCGTTCTCAAGAACATGGTCGCGGTCGCCGGCTGCACCGTGTCGGTCACGGTCGAGTTCGTCGAAACGGCGTTCGTGTGATCAACGGGATCGACGTCAGCCGCTACCAGGACTCGACGCCGTCGCTGGCCGGCGTCGAGTTCCTGATCGCCCGCGCCACCTACGGCACGGCGGTCGACCTGCGCTACCTGCAGCACATCCAGGCGGCCGAGCGGGCCGGCATCGTGACCGGCGCCTACCACTTCGGGCGGGCCGGCGTGATCTCGCCGATCGCCAGCCAGGTCGGGACGTTCCTAAAGGTCGCCGGCGACGTCGACCTGTACGCGCTCGACCTCGAGTCGGACGGATCCAACCAGGCGATGTCACCGGCCGAGGCCCGCGACTTCATCGAGCGGGTCCAGTCGACCGGCCGGGCGTGCGGCCTCTATCACTCGACGTCGGGCTACCCCGACGTCGGCCAGGATTGGCGATGGGTCGCCGACTACCGCCCGATCGACGAGCCGCCGATCGCCTGGGACGTCTGGCAGTGGACGTCGTTCGCCGGCGGGATCCACCTCGACCGGAACCGGTTCCGAGGCACGAGCGCCCAGCTCCGCGCGCTGGGCAAGGGAGACGTGGAGATGCGATTCGCGAAGGCCATCACCGGCAAGCTCCTGCCGGTCGCCAAGGACGACCCCTGGACGTACCTCGACGGGTCGCCCGGCGGGTCGTTCAGCGCGGCCACCACCGTCCCGGCCCTGGGCCTCGTGGACGCGCACGCCGGCCTCTACCTGGTCCGGATCACGACCGGCCGGGCGTACGACGACGGGCAACAGCGACCGACCCTCGTCCAGGTCCGATCGAACCGGACCCTCGTCGACATGCCGCCACCGCCCGCCCCGATCGACCGGGACGCCATCCTCGACGAGGCGATCGCCGCCGTCACCGCCCTGAAGGGAGCGCAGCCGTGATCCACTCCCCCACCCGGACCTCAAACGCCGTTGTCGTCGGCGCCCTGGTCGCGATCGCCGCCCTGGTCACCGCCGCGGTCATGTTCACGTCGGGCGACCAGGCGCTCGAGCGTCTCGCCGTCCTGGTCGCCGTGATCGGCTCGATCGTGCCCGGTCTCCTGGCCGCGCTCCGGGCCGACCACGCGGCGACCCAGACGAACGGCGGCCTCGACGCGAAGATCCAGTCGGCCGTCCAGTCGGCCCTGCAGGTCCAGCGCTCGACCGACGTCGTGACGGTCAGTCGGGCGCCGTCGACGGAGCCGGCAGCCGACGGAGATCCTGTTGACGGTGGTCCGACGGCATCGCGCTGACGGCGCCGATCGCCAGGACCACGGCTAGGACGACCTCGATCGGCTTCGCGATCCAGAGCGTTGCGAGGGGCGGAAACAGCATCCGATCGAAGGGCGGGATGATCACGTGTCGGTACCCTTCACCATTCGGGGACAGCGGCCCACTAGGCCGCTAGGTCCCCGTCTCCCGTCTCTGACGTACAGGGTACCGACGCCGTGTTGAAACGGTGGACAACTCGGCGTCGCTGAACGGGGCCGAGCACGAGCGCGCGATGTGCATAAGTCGGGAGGATCCGGTGGATGCGGCGCTCACGGTCGACGGTTACCGGCGCGAGCTCCGGGCTCGTTTCCGGATGGCGTTTCTCGAGGGCCTGGGACTGACCGGACCGAGAGTCCGAGCGCTCGCAGGAGGGCCGCCGTCTGTTCCTCCTGCTGAACCCGGCCCATCCGCATCTCCATCACGGCGATCCGGAGTTCGTCGATCAGCTCGCCGAGCCGCTGCTCGAGCCCGGGCGGCTGGGGATCCCTGCCCTCGTACACGTCCATGAGCTCGACGAGTCGGACGTCCAAGACCTTCGCGACCTTGCCCAGCTCGGCCGGCCGCGGAATCGTCCGCTCGGCGAACCAGTTCATCAGCGTGTCGTAGCTGACGCCAGCCCGGAACGCGAGCTGACGGTCGCTCGGGATCTCGACCCTCTCTCGCGCGATGTGGATCGCCGTCTTCAGCGCCTGGCCTCCCGCAGGCCGGGCCTCGTCGTCGGTCACGGCAGAAAGGGTATTGACAGTCATACGTGATTGACGCTACGGTCCGCGCATGGGTTCGATGCAAGTCGATCAGGTTGCCTGGCTGGCCGATCCGGATCAGGTTCCGAGCGAAGATCAGCTCCGATCGTGGGACTGGCCGGCCGAGGCCGCGGCCCAGGATCGATCGGGGGCATGGCTCGGTCGAAAGACCGGCAAGTCGCAGCCAACCGTGAGCCGGTACGCACACGGAACCCTCAAGCCGCCGGCCGATTGGCTGCGCGCGGCGTGGCGCATCCTCCGGCCCGGGCGGGCAGCGTGACGACCTCCCCGGCGCTCGTCAAGGCCCCGCCGGTACCTGAGCCGTTGCTGAGGCCAGAACTTGCCTTATCGGCAGTAGGGGCGATCGCTCAGCCGGTTGACCGAACACCGGCACCACCGCCCGAGGCGATCGTCCGCGACGAGC
>DASSHB010000060.1:0-4119 GCA_035693125.1 Candidatus Limnocylindrales bacterium
GGACGACCGACGGCCGGACCGTGGACTTCCGGATCGGCCATCTCGAGAACGCGGCGACGTTCCCGCCGGGACACCTTGCCGAGCACAAGGTCAGCCTCGTCCCCGTGCGCGTGACCTATGTCCGGGATGGCGACGCGAACGTCGCGGTCCTGATCGACGACGCTCGCTAGGGGCGCTCACTCGACGGCCTTGATCGCCGATTCGATCTCGTCGGGCGAGAAGACCAGCTCGAAGGAGGCCTTGACGATCCCGTCGGAGCCGACGACGAAGAGGTAGGGCTCGGTCTGGAGCTTGAACGCGTTCGTCGCGTCGTTGGGAACGAGGTTTCCCTGAGCGTCGAGGACGGGCTGGAGCGAGCCGTCGGCGAACGTGAGCTGGTACGGCTCCACGTTGATGAAGGTCATCTCGGGGTGGGCGGCCGCGACCGGCTTGAGCTTGTCGAGCGTCGGGCCACACGTGGCCGATGTGCAGAACTTGGGCGTCGCGAAGATCAGCACGAACGGCTTCTTCGCGGCGAGGGCGTCCGCCTCGGAGGTCTTGTAGAAGTCCGGATCCGGCTTGGGGTCGGACGAGATCTTCGCGACCTCGCCACCGACGTCCGAGAGGGTCGGCGTCTTGATCGACGGGGCCGCATCGCCCGGCCCGATGATGTCGAGGTGGTCGCGGACGTCGAAGCTGAACGAGAGCTGCTCCTGCGGCCCGCCCGCCGCCGTGCTGACGAAGTCGGCGGTCCATTGCCCCGCGATCGGGAAGTTCGCGTGGCCGACGTAGACGCCGTTCACGCCTTCGATCGCCCAGACGAACGTTTGTGGGGCCGACGCGATCGTCGCCCCGTTCGGCCCCTGGTAGCCGATCGACAGGGTCCGGTCCGGCGTGGCGATCTGCTTCTGGCCCTGCGGGTCGGTCAGCGTGAAGACGACCCGGTTGTCGCCGACGGCGAAGGCCGTCGTGATCTGGACCGGCAGGAACGACACCGCGGATGCTGAAGAGGACGGGGCCGCGCTCGGCGTTGGAGCCGGACCGGTTCCACAGGCACTGATCAGGACGACGAGGGCGGCAAGGCTCGCTGCGTGACGGAATCGGGGAGTCATGGCCGTAGCCTAGAGCGGACCGCTCACCTGCGCTTGCACGAGCGGCTCGGACTAGAATGCGAGCGCGTCCGGCGGCCCTGCTCGCGCAGCCGGCTCCCCCGCCGATCCCCCGAGGAGGCACGTGACCCGGTTCCAGAAGCTCGCGGCGGCCACCGTCGTGACGGCGATCCTCCTCGTCACGATCGGAGTGATCGTCCGGGCGACGGGCTCGGGGACGGCGTGTCCGCATTGGCCGGGCTGCTTCGACGGCCAATTCCTGCCCTCGCTTGCGGATGGGCCGCAGGTCTGGATCGAGTGGATCCACCGGACCGTCGCCGCGGTGATCGGCTTCGAGGTCCTGGGGCTGGCCGTCATCGCGGCCGTGGATCTCCGCTCGCGCCGGGTTCTGCTCCTGGCCACGTTCGCCGCGGTGCTGCTCGTCGGCTTCCAGGCCTGGCTCGGAGCGGAGACGGTCCGGCTCGGCAACTCCGGCGAGTCGGTGACGGCCCACCTGGCGTCGGCGATGGCGCTCGTCGGGTTGCTCGTGTGGATCCTGGTGCGATCCCTCTACCCGGCGAGGCTCGCGGGCACCGGCAGCCAGCGGTTCACCCTGGTCGCGGCGCTCGGAGCGGGCTCCGTCTATGCCCTGTTGCTGTTCGGCAGCCACGTGACGGCGACGTCGCAGTGGTACGTCTTCCCGGATTGGCCGTTGATGGGTGGCTCCCTCTTCCCGACCCTGACCGAGGCGAACTCGGCCCATGTCCTCCATCGCTGGATCGCGGTGCTCGTCGGACTGATCGTCGCCGCGGTCTTCGTGGCGGCGTGGCGGCACCGACCGCGGACGCGGCCGATCGTCCGGCTGGCGGCCGTCGCAGCGATCCTCTTCCCGATCCAGGCGGTGGTCGGCGGGCTCCAGATCCTGACCGGGCTCTCGGGCTGGACCCAGACGCTCCATCTCGCGCTCGGGGCGATCATCTGGGCGCTCCTCGTCGGGCTCGTCGCGGTGAGCTACCTCGAGGCCCGCTCGATCGGCGCGGTCATCACCTCCTCGGACGGGGACGAGGCCAGCGGAGCGGAGAACCGGCACGACCCGACCGACGCGGCCACTCGGACCCGCGGCGACACCGTCCGCGCCTACATCGCCCTGACGAAGCCGCGGATCATCGAGCTGCTCCTCGTCACGACCGTCCCGGCGATGGTCCTCGCCACCCGTGAGGTGCCGGGGATCCAGCTCGGCCACTGGACGTGGCTCACGATCTGGACCCTCGTCGGCGGCACTCTGGCGGCGGGCAGCGCGAACGCCATCAATTGCTACCTCGATCGCGACATCGACGAGCTGATGAGCCGCACCCGGCGCCGCCCGCTGCCGGCCCACCAGGTGGAGCCGGAGCGCGCCGTCGTCTTCGGGCTCGCGCTGGCCGTCGTCGCGTTCGCCGTCCTCGCCTTCTTCGTCAATCTGCTCGCGGCGTTCCTGGGGATGCTGGCGATCGCGTTCTACGTCGTCGTCTACACGATCATCCTGAAGCGCTCGACGCCCCAGAACATCGTGATCGGGGGCGCGGCCGGGGCGCTTCCGCCGGTGATCGGCTGGGCCGCGGTCACGGGCAGCGTCGGAATCCCGGCATTGATCCTCTTCGCCCTCGTGTTCTACTGGACGCCGCCCCATTTCTGGGCGCTCTCGTTGCGGATCCGCAAGGACTACGCGGCGGCCGGCGTGCCGATGCTCCCCGTGGTTCGCGGGATCCCCGAGACGACGCGCCAGATCGGGCTGTACACGATCCTGATGGTGGCGATCTCGCTGATCCTGTTCGCCGTCGCGCGGATGGGCCCGATCTACCTCGTCGCGGCCGTCGTCCTCGGCGTCCTGTTCCTCCGTCAGGCGTACTCGCTCTGGCGCCGCGGCGCGTCCGAAGAGGAGTCGACCGCCGGCGCGATCCGGCTCTACCGCTACTCGATCTCGTACCTGACCCTGCTCTTCGCGGCGATCGCGCTCGACACGCTCGTCCTGGGCCTGATCGGCTGAGGTCGGCGCTCGTCAGGCGGCCTGTCTGTCGGAGCCGTCACTCAGCCACCCGCACGATCCGCTGACCCCGCCGAGGCGCGCGCACAGACCCTTCGCGCCCGCCCGCATGACGAAGTCGTGGTTGCGCTTGAAGATCGGCCGAGCGAGCGGCGCGACCAGGTTCATCCACCAGCGCGTCGTCCGGACGTTCCAGTCGTAGCGCGTCAGCGTGAACCCACCGGGCTCCTCTGTCAGTGTCCAGACCCCCGTCCCCTCGAGCTCGCCGGCCGCCCGGCCAGCCAGCCGAAGTGGACGCTCCGTGCCGGTCACCGTCAAATCGAACGACAGGCTGTACGGCAGGGAACCCTTGAACGTGTAGCGGCGGACATTGCCCACGCCGGTCGCCGGGTCGCCGTTCGCCACTTCCTCGACCGTCGTCACCGTGGACCACCACGTCGGCCAGCTCAGCGAGTCCGCGATCGCGTCGTAGACCTGGTCGATCGGCGCGTGATGGCGCCAGAGCGTCACGAACGAATAGCTGGCCATGCGTCCCTCCGGTGCGATGTCCCCGCCGATTCTGCGCCGGGGCGCGGCGGACGGATCAGTTGGTGCCGGCTGCGCGCCGCCTACGATTTCGGCAGGCTTGGGGAGTTCGACTCCCGTTCCGCCCCGCCCTTCCGATTTCGAATTGCGAAATCGGAAGCGGGCGGCGGGAGTCAGGGTGCCGCGGGGCCGGGGCCGGGGCCGGGACCGGGGTGGGGCCTTTGCCGCCCAAGCGGGACGTAAGGCCGAAATACGAGCCCGATACGTGGCGCCCTGCATCCTGACCGCAATGGACGACGGCTTCGAACTCCGCATCAACCCGAACCTGGATGACGATGCGCACTGGCCGGCGACGCGCGCTTCCCGTGCGGCTCCGCGCGTCATCGCCCCCATCTTCGGGGCGTACCACGCGGCCCGGCACCGGCTCGACGCCGCGGCCCGCGAGCACGGCCTCGATGCGACCGAGAGCCTGGTCCTCGTCGCGATCCGCCTGGAAGGGCGCTG
>DASSHB010000061.1:0-4105 GCA_035693125.1 Candidatus Limnocylindrales bacterium
GCCTGACCCCGAATCGTTGCCGCGGCGCACCACGCTTGACCGGACTGCAACACACGATCCCTCGAGCGGTGCTATACCGCTCGGAGCCCGGGTGGAGGAGCGCCGGCGAGCGATGCGGTCCGCCGAGATGGAAGCGTGACCTCGGGCTCAGCACAGGGGAGACTGGTCATGCCCGACCCGTCCCATCTCGTCGCGCCATCGACCCGCCGGCTGACGATCCGCCGGATCGGCGCCTTGGCAGCCATCGCGGCCCTGGTCCTCGCGATCGCAGGACCGCCCGCCGCGATCGCGGCCTCGTCCAAGGCGGTCGCGCATCGAGCGTCCGCGAAGATCACGAAGGTCCACGTCACCCACCTCGCCAGGGCCACGGGCGATGTCGAGGAGGGAGCCGATCCGGAGACGGGCCCGCGTGAAGAGGAAGAGGTCGACGTCAAGGCGCCCGGCTCGCAGCAGGCGAAGCGGGTGCCGGCGGCCCACGTGCCGACCCCGGCCGGCCTGAGTGTCGGGGGCGCGGCCGGCGCGACTGGCTTCGACGGCCAGACCCATCTCGACCAGCGGACCGCCGGGACGGGGATCTACACGAACACGAACTTCTCGACCGAGCCGCCGGACATGGGTCTGTGCGTCGGCAACGGCTTCGTCGTCCAGGGCGTCAACGCCTCACTCCGCGTCTATTCGACGTCGGGCGCGCCGTTGACCGATCCGATCGCCCTGAACCAGCTGTTCGGCGCCACTCCGGCCGTCAACCGCAACCCCGGCGTGGCCGAGCCCTACGGCGACTTCATCGGCGACGTGAAGTGCTACTACGACGCCGAGACTCAGCGGTTCTTCGTCAGCTCGTTCCGGATGCCACTGGATCCGGTGAGCGGCGCGTTCCCGGAGGACGAGAGCCACGTGGTGCTGGCCGTCAGCGCCTCGGCCGATCCGACCGGGGCGTGGAACATCTACGACCTCGACACGACCGACGACGGCGTGCGGTCGGGGCCGGCGCACACGAACTGCCCGTGCGTCGCCGACCAGCCGCTGATCGGGGCCGATCACTACGGCTTCTACATCTCCACGAACGAGTACTCGCTGGTGCCCTTCGGCGCGTTCTTCAACGGCGCGCAGGTCTACGCCTTCAACAAGGCCCAGCTCGCCGCCGGCACCGGTGGCAGCCTCAGCGGCGTCCATTTCGACGACATCGCACTCGCCGAGGGCCAGGCGTACACGATCCAGCCGGCGACGACGCCGGCCGGCGGGGCGTACGACCTGTCGAACGGTGGGACGGCGTACGCGCTGTCCGCCCTCGACTTCAACGCGACCCTCGACAACCGGATCGCGGTCTGGGCGCTGACCGGGACGAGCACCCTCGGCACGACCAACCAGCTCACGCCGTCCGTCCAGGTCCTGACCTCCGAGTCGTACGGGCAGCCGCCCGATGCGGAGCAGAAGGACGGCCCGACCCCGCTCCTCGACGCCGAGGCCGCCGGTCTGGAAGGCGTCAGGAGCGTGGAGCACCTCGAGCTCCTCGCGGCCAATGACGATCGGATGCAGGAAGTGAAGTACGCCGCCGGCGTGCTCTGGAGCGACCTGAACACGGTCGTGAAGAACCCGAACGGCAACGTGAACGCCGGGATCGCCTGGTTCGCCGTGACCCCGCACATCGGGGCGAACGGCGTCGAGGCGACGCTCACGAGCCAGGGCTATGTCGCGGTCAACCGCGCCAACGCCCTGTACGGCGCGATCGCCGCGAACAACGACGGGGACGCCGTCATGGGCTTCACGCTCAGCGGCACGTCCTACTACCCGAGCGCGGCCTGGGTCAGTCTCGGCGCGAACGGGTCGACGAGCAGCGTGCACGTGTCGGCGGCCGGCGCCGGGCCCGAGGATGGGTTCACGGGCTACGTCGTCGAGGGCGGTGCCGGAACGGCCCGCTGGGGCGACTACCACGCCGCCACCGCGGACGAAGCCGGCAACCTCTGGACGGCGGTCGAGTACATCCCGGGCGGCGCGCGATCGGTGCTCGCCAACTGGGGCACGCGCATCTCGGTCGTCCATCCCTGACACCGTTCACCCATCGCAGTCCCACGAGCCGGGCTCCCTCGGAGCCCGGCTCGTTCGGTTCCCGCTCCTATACTCGGACCCGTGATCGGTCCGGCGCCCGTCCTCGCCCTGCTCGTCGGCGTCTTCCACACGGGGCTCTACGTGCTGATCCGGGGCTCCGCCGGCGGCCGTCTTCCGCTCCTGCTCGGGGCCGCGTTCCTCGGGGCGTGGGCCGGCGACGAGCTGGGGGCGCGCCTCGGGATCGACCTCTTCCGGATCGGCGACTTCCGGCTGCTCGCGGCGTCCGTGCTCGCGTGGGTCGGGATCGCGTTCGTCGCGATCGTCGCGGTCCTCGGTCCATCGCGCCGGGCGGCGCCCCGTCCCTGACCCCGGAGGCCTCCCGATGAGTGACGACGTCCACATCCCACCGATCGTCGAGCACCTCGTCCGGTCGCTGGCCGGTGGGTCCGCCGAGGACCGCGACGAGCGGGCCTCGACGTTCGCCCGCGGCCTGGCGCTCGGCGCGCTGGTAGGCGCCGCGATCGCCGGTTCCACGATCTGGCAACGACGCCTCGCGCGGCAGCGGGCCGCGGCCGAGCCGCACACCATCCCCGGACCCGGGTCACAGCCCCCAACCTGACCTCGACCGGCCGGGACGAGGTCGATGCCACCCCTCGTTCGGTACCATTGCCGCCGATGTCGGCCCCCGTCACCGAGCACGATCCACGGATCACTGCGCTGCCCGGCGCGGAGATCCGCCGGCGCTTCCTCGAGTTCTTCGAGGAGCGCGGTCACACCGTGGTCCCGAGCGCCTCGCTCGTGCCCGCCGGCGACCAGACGCTCCTGTTCACGAACTCCGGGATGGTCCAGTTCAAGGACGCCCTGACCGGCGCGGAGACGCGGAGCTACAACCGGGCCGTCGACGTCCAGCGCTGCCTGCGCGTCGCGGGCAAGCACAACGACTTCGAGGAGGTCGGGCGGACGCCGCGCCACCACACGCTGTTCGAGATGCTCGGCAACTTCAGCTTCGGCGACTACTTCAAGGCCGACGCGATCCGCTATGCGTGGGCGTTCCTCACCCGCGACCTGGGGATCCCCGGGGATCGCCTCGCCGCGACCGTCTACACGACCGATGACGAGGCCTACGGAGTCTGGCGCGACGAGATCGGCCTGCCGCCCGAGCGGATCGCGCGCTGGGGCGATTTCCCCAACGGCGACGAGAAGAACTGGTGGCGGATGGCCGACATCGGACCGTGCGGTCCGTGCTCGGAGATCCACTTCGACCGCGGCGAGCAGTTCAGCGAGGGTGACTTCTGCGTGCCCGACCACTCGGAGCACTGCCCGCGCTGGCTCGAGATCTGGAACCTCGTCTTCATGCAGTTCGAGCTCCATCCGGATCGCTCGCTGACGCCGCTGAAGGCGCCCGGTGTCGACACCGGGATGGGGCTGGAGCGGCTGACGAGCGTCCTCCAGCAGGTGCCCTCGAACTACGACACGGACCTCTTCGCGCCGATCCACGAGCGGATGCGCGAGCTGCTGGGCCACGACCCCGACGCGTTCGAGGATCAGCGCTTCAGCTACCAGGTGATCGCCGATCACAGCCGGGCGATGACGTTCCTGATCGCCGACGGCGTGCTGCCGTCGAACGAGGGTCGCGGCTACGTCCTGCGCCGGATCGTTCGTCGGGCCGTGCGCCACGGCCGGATCCTCGGCCGGCGCGAGCCGTTCCTGGCCGCCGCGGCCGAGGTCGTGATCGACCAGATGCACGAGTCGTACCCGATCCTGGCCGAGCGACGCGACGCGATCCTCGCCGGGATCGAGCGCGAGGAGGCCCAGTTCGCCCGGACGCTCGACGCCGGCACGACCCAGCTGGAGGGCGCCCTGCGCGAGCTGGCTCCGGGTGCGGAGCGGGTCGTCGGCCGGCGCGCCGAGGACCTTCCGGCAGGGGTCCCCGAGGTCCCCGGTGACCTCGCCTTCCGGCTCCACGACACCTTCGGCTTCCCGATCGACCTGACGATCGAGCTGGCGGCCGAGTACGGGGTGGGCGTCGACCGGGCGGGCTTCGATGCCGGCCTGGCCG
>DASSHB010000062.1:0-2637 GCA_035693125.1 Candidatus Limnocylindrales bacterium
CCGCCGTCTCCGCATCCAGGCGTGGGAACAACGGCTGGGCCGCCGTCAACGTTCCGTGCTCGTTCGCGTGGGCGGCCCAGCGCAGCTCGTCGAGGAGCGGCGGCCCGCCGTTCCCGTCGGCGGCATAGGGATAGGCGAAGCCGAGCTGCTCCAGCACGCGCGGTGCGGTCCCGGGCAGGAACGGCGCGGCGGCCAGCGCGATGACCCGGCAAGCCTCGACCAGGTCGCCGAGGACCAGCCGCAGCCGCGTCGCCGCCACCTCATCACCCGTCTTCGCGGCCTTCGAGAGCTCCCACGGCTTCTCGGCGTCGACGTACCGGTTCGCCTCGCCGACGAACGCCCAGATCACCCCGAGCGCCTCGTGGAGCAGGCAGCCGTCGATCGCGTCGCGGAGCATCGGAATCCGGCTCGTCCAGCTGAACGTCGCGTCGGCGTCCGCGGCGGGGCGCGGCGCCGGGCGCTCGCCGGCCAGGTATCGGTTCGCCATCGAGACGGTCCGGTTGACGAGGTTGCCGAAGTCGTTCGCCAGATCCGCGTTGTAGCGCCGGACGAAGCCGTCCCACGACACTTCGGCGTCCTTGTCGAACGGGACCTCGCGGAGCGCGGCGTAGCGCGCGCCGTCGGTCCCGAACGCGGCGACGAAATCGCCCGGGTCGAGGAAGTTGCCGCGGCTCTTGCTCATCCGCTCGCCACCCGACGCGAGGAGCCAGCCGTGGGCCCACACGCGGCGTGGTGGCTCCAGGCCCGCGCTCCACAGCATCGCCGGCCAGAAGATCGTGTGGAAGCGGAGGATGTCCTTGCCGATCACGTGGAGATCGGCCGGCCACCACCGCTCGAACGCGACCGGATCCTCGAGGAAGCCAGCGCCGGTCACGTAGTTGATCAGGGCGTCGAACCAGACGTAGATCGTGCCCGCCTCCGGGTCCCACGAACCGTCCTCGCGCTGCGACGTCTCGCCGTTCTCCGCGATCGGGAACGGGATCCCCCAGCCGGCGCCGGCCCGGCTGATTGAGAAATCCTCGAGACCCTGGCGGATGAATCCGAGCATCTCGTTGCGCCGGTAGTCGGGTTGGACGAAGTCGGGGTGCTCGGCGAAGTGGCGCTCGAGCCGCTCCTGGTAGGCCGACAGGCGGAAGAACCAGTTCTGCTCCTTGAGCCACTGGAGCGGGACGTCGGGGTGGTTCGGGCAGATCGTGCCGCGAGCGGTCTCCTGGACGTCCGTCGCGTTCCGGAAGCCCTCGTTGGGGCAGTACCAGCCCTCGTACGTGCCGAGGTAGATGTCGCCGTTCGCGTGCGCCCGGCGGACCAGCTCCTGGGCGGCCCGGACGTGATCCGGATCGGTCGTCCGGATGAACCGGTCGGGCGCGATCCCGAGCGCGTCCTCGGCCGCCTTGAACAGGCCGACCTTCTCATCGACGAAGGCCTTGGGGTCGCGGCCCTCCTCCTTCGCCCGCATCTCGATGTTCACCGAGTGCTCGTCGGTCCCGGTCAGGAACCGGGTGTCGTCGCCGATCATCCGGTGCCAGCGCGCGATCGCGTCGGCGCCGATCACCTCGTACAGGGTGTGCACGCCGGGTTGGCTGTTCGCGTACGCAATCGCGGTCGTCAGGTAGAACCGCGGACGCGTCCGCGCGTCGTCAGGTGCCATGAGTGGTCCTCGGGGAGTGCCGGAGTCCATGGGGGGCCGCGTGCGGCGCACGCGACGTGGTCGGCGGCCGCCGCTCGGCCGGGCGAGGTCCTCGGTCAGACCTGCCGCGAGCGGGGCCGCCCGGGCATCGCCATCCGGCTCCCGAGTCGATCCACGGACCGATCATCGCGGAGGTCGCGTCCGCCGGTCAAGCGTGTCCCCGCGCCGCCGCGTCCGCCGAAGGCCGTAGGCGGAGCGGTACCACCGTCCTGTCGCCCAGGACGAACGGGCAGGTGGCATGGTGGTGCGCGCTGGCGACGATGACGCCACCCGGGGATCGCGTGCCGTTGTGCGCGCGCCGCGGGCGTACGAGCGTGCACGTTGACGACCGATCTCCCCCGCTCCACGCGACCACCGACCAGGCATCCGATCCGGAACCGCCTGGCGCTCAGCGTCGGCGCGAGCGTCATCCTGGGTCTCCTGTCGACGGCGATCGTGCTCGCGGGCGTCGCCTTCACGGTCAATGCCCTGACCGACCGGAGCGAGCGGGCGCGGGGACTGATGACCACTGCCGACGAGCTGAAGGCCGCGATCTTCAGCCAGGAGACGTTCGCCTTCGACTACGCCCTGACCCACGCCGACCGTGCCCTCGTCGAGCTCCATGGAGCCGAGAGCGACGAGATCGCGTCGTACTCGACGATCGCCCGCCTGACCGGGTCCGACACGACGCTCGACAGCGCGATCGAGCAGGTCCGCGAGCTCACGGCGACCTGGCGCGAGACGTGGATGGAGCCATACATCGACCAGGCCCGGACCGGTCGCGGCGGGCCGAACCGGCTCAGCCTGGATCAGAGCGAGCCGCTCTTCGGACCAGCCGAAGCGGCCCTCGGGAACCTGGTCCAGCAGATCCAGGCCGACCAGACGCTGGCGGTGGCCGATGCCCACGATGCCGTTCCGCGGCTGGCCGCGATCGTCATCCCGATCGGGCTGGCGATGACCCTGCTGCTGGC
>DASSHB010000063.1:0-8150 GCA_035693125.1 Candidatus Limnocylindrales bacterium
CGGCGATGCGGTCGTGGCCGATCGATTCGATCCACTCGGCCGCCGCGGCGAGCCCGACCGCGCCGGCGACGTTGGGCGTGCCCGCCTCGAATTTGTGCGGGAGCGCGGCCCATGTCGAGCGCTCGAGCTCGACGACGTCGATCATGTCGCCGCCGCCCTGGTACGGCGGCATCGCCTCGAGCAGCTCGCGCCGCGCCCAGAGCGCCCCGGAGCCCATCGGCGCCAGCATCTTGTGGCCGCTGAAGGCGTAGAAGTCGACGCCGAGCTCCTGGATGTCGACGGGCACGTGCGGTACGGCCTGCGCTCCATCGACGAGGACGAGCGCGCCCGCCGCGTGGGCCATCTCGGTGATCTCGCGGACCGGGTTGATCGTGCCGAGCGTGTTCGAGACGTGGGTGAACGCGACAAGCTTGGGCTTGAGCTTCAGGAGGACCTCGAGGACCTCGAGCCGGAGGAGCCCGTCGTCGGTGATCGGGATGAACTCCAGGTCGCCGTCCTGCTCCTGAACGAGGAGCTGCCACGGGACGAGGTTGGCGTGGTGCTCCATCTCGGTGAGGACGATCGCGTCGCCGCGCGAGATGTTCTTGCGGCCCCAGCTGTAGGCGACGAGGTTGATCGCCTCGGTCGCATTCCGGGTGAAGACGATCTCGTGGGCGTCGGGGGCGTTGATGAACCGGGCGACCCTCGCCCGCGCCCGCTCGTATTCGGCCGTGGCCTTCTCGCCGATCGTGTAGATCCCGCGATGGACGTTCGCGTTGTACTCGCGGTAGTAGCGATCGATCGTGTCGAGGACGACCGTCGGCTTCTGCGAGGTGGCTGCCGAGTCCAGATAGACGAGGCGGTGACCGTTGATCTCCTGGTCGAGGATCGGGAAATCGCGCCGGACGACTGCCGGATCGAAGCCATGGCCGGGCTCGGCAGCGCCGCGCGGCTCCGTCTCGATCGCCATCGTCAGCGAGCCGCTTCGACCGTCTGGTGGTGGCTCGCGTTCGGGTCGGTGTGATCGTCGTCGGCGCCGACCGGCGCCTGCGGGACGAGCAGCGCCTCATCCGAAGCGCTGGTCTCGAGGCCGGCCTCGCGGAGGATCGGGCCGTAGCCCTCGTCCTCGAGCCGGAGCGCCAGGTCCTTGCCGCCGCTCGTGACGATCCGGCCCTGCGCCAGGACGTGGACGACGTCGGGGGTGATGTAGTTGAGCAGGCGCTGGTAGTGGGTGATCAGGAGGACGCCCAGCTCGGGGTTGAGCATCGCGTTGACGCCCTCGGCGACGATCCGCAGCGCGTCGATGTCCAGGCCGGAGTCCGTCTCGTCGAGGATCGCGATCTGGGGCTCGATCACCGCCATCTGGAGCATCTCGAGCCGCTTCTTCTCGCCGCCCGAGAATCCCTCGTTGACGTACCGGCTGGCGAAGCTCTCGTCCATCCGGAGGAGCTGCATCTTCTCGCGCATCTTCGTCCGGAAGTCGCGCATCGAGATCCCGCCGCGCATCGGGTCGGTCGGGTCGACGTCGCCCGTCTTGTCGACGCCCTGGAGCTTCGCGTTCAGCGCGCTCCGGATGAACGACGCCACGCTCAGGCCGGGGATCGCGGTCGGGTACTGGAAAGCGAGGAACATCCCGAGCCGGGCCCGCTTGTCGGCCGAGAGGGCGAGGACGTCGCGACCCTTCCACGTCACCTGGCCGCCCTTGATCACGTAGGCCGGATGACCCATCAGCGCGTAGGCGAGGGTCGTCTTGCCCGAGCCGTTGGGGCCCATGATCGCGTGGACCTCGCCCTTGCCGATCTCGAGGTCGATCCCCTGGAGGATCTCGTGCTCGGGCTTGGCGAGTGGGGCGACGCGGAGGCCACGGATGATCAGGCGGTCGTCGCCGGCGGTGGTGCGGTCGGTGGTGTCGGTCACGGGACGGTCAGTGCTCCCTGGAGGTCGTCGAAGCCGACGGAGCGCTGGGGCACCAGGTCGGCGAGGGTCATCGAGTCGAGGGCGCCGGCGATCGCGTCGCGGACGCGGACCCACAGGACGTTGACCGTGCAGCGCGAACTGCGGTCGCACGTCCGGGCGTGCTCCGGGTCGTCAGTGGCGCAGAGCATCGGGGCGATCGGGCCCTCGAGCGCGCGGAGGATCTCGCTCATCCGGATGTCGCCGGGGGGGCGGGTCAGCTCGTAGCCGCCGTGGGCGCCGCGCGTGCTGGAGACGAGGCCGGCGTCGCGGAGGCTCATGACGAGCTGCTCGAGATAGGCCCGCGGCAGGTCCTCGTCGGTCGCCATCTCGGCCAGGCTGGCCGGCCCGGTTCCGAACCGCCGGCCGAGCTGGACCATCAGCCGCACGCCGTACTCGCCCTTCGTGCTGAACGCGACCGCACCCGAGCCGTGGAAGGCCGGGCGGGTCGTAACGGGCGGCGCAATGGGGTCGGCCGGGGTTGCCAGCGGGGTCGTCAGGGGTCGGTCCTCAATCCCGAGTGATCTGGTCGGGATTGTACGGCGGCCACCGGACGGCTGCAATCACCGACAAGAACGACGAACGCCGGACCTCGAGATTCATGAGGCCCGGCGTTCGATAAGTCCCCGGCGGTGTCCGCCGACCCCGGCAATCTAGACACTGCCGAGATGCCTGTCCAGCCCGGTCGCCATGACGCGGTGCCTCCTGGCGACGGCCGCGATCTGCTCGCCGGGCGCTCACCTCGGAGCGGTGACCGCCGTACCATCCGCCGGATGTTGCACGTCGAGCGTCCGCTTGGGCCACGGCGCGCTGCCGCGCGTCGCTGCCTCGCCGCTGGCGCGGCTGGCTGACCGCCATGCGCGTGCTGGTCACCGCCGCCCCGGCCGTCGGCCATCTCCTGCCGGTCCTGCCGGCCGCGATCGCCGCGCAGGCCCACGGACACGATGTCCTCGTCGGCTGCGGGAGCTCGCTGGCCCCGATCGTGCGGCGTGCCGGTCTGCGCCACGTCGATCTCGGGCCGCCCGATCTCGATGCCGTTCGCGCCGCGCTCCCGGGGTTGATGACCATGGCGGGTCGGGATCGGGCGCGACGGATGTACCAGGAGGGCTTCGCGTCGATCAGTGCCGCGCGCCTCGCAGCAGATCTCCTCACCCTCGCCGACACGTGGCTGCCCCACGTCATCGTCCACGACGACATGGAGATGGGCTCGTCGATCGTCGCCGAGCAGCTCGCCATTCCGCATGTCGTGGTCCAGGCCACCGCGTGGCGGCCGTGGCAACGCCGGTTCCTCGTCGAACCGCTGAACGGCATCCGCCAACGCATGGGGCTGCCGCTGGATGCGTCGCTGGCCGGCTTCGACGGAGCGATGTGGATCACCACCCGGCCAGGCTCCATGCGCGACCCGGCGGTCCCGCTGCCCGCGGCCCATCGCGAGATGCGGCCCGTCCCCGACGACCGCCTCGCGGGCGATCCGAAGGTCGAGGATGCGTGGCTCGACGAGCCGATCGCGCGACCGCGCATCGGCGTCACGCTGGGAACGGTGAACGCCGGCCGCGTTGACGTCGTTCGAGCGATCGTCGATGGACTCGCCGGGCTCGACGTCGAGGTCGTCGTCGCGCTTGGGGCTGATCCCTCGACCCTGGGCGAGGTGCCTCCGAACGTTCGCGTCGAGCCATACGTCGCGATGTCTCGGCTCGCGCCCCGCTGTGACGCCATCGTGCATCACGCCGGCGCCGGAACCACGCTCGCGACGTTCGCGGCGGGCCGGCCGGCCGCGCTCGTCCCGCTGACGGCGGATCAGTTCGACAATGCCGCAGCCGCCCTCCGAACCGGCGCCGCGATCGAGCTCGACGCGACCCGGCTAAGCCCCGAGGCGGTGCGATACGGCGTTCGAGACCTCATCGGGCGCTCCACGTTCCGCGTCGCGGCGCAAGCCGTCGCCGACGAGATCGCGGCCATGCCCGATCCGGTGGCGACGTGGCGCGAGATCGAGGCGCTCGCGCGGGGTCCGGTCCATTCATGACGGTGCCTGCCATGCCGCGCGGCATCATGGAGCCGTGTTCGACGACGTTCCGGTTTCAACCGACGGCCAGCCCGCCGAGTTCCTGCTCGACAGGTACCCCAGCGCCATCCGCGCGACCGGACACACCCTTCGGGCGTTGATCCTGCGGTCCATCCCGGGGACCGTCGAGACGATCCGTCCGGGCTGGCACTGGATCGCATACTCGCTGCCGGCGAAGGGGCGCGTCCGGAACTACGCGTGGATCGGCCCGGAACGGAAGCACATCCATCTCGGATTCGAGCACGGGACGCTGCTCGCGGACCCGGCGGGGATCCTCCAGGGCGCCCAGGAGCGGCTGAAGAAGTTCCGCTATCTCACGTTCGAGCCGCACATCGACATCGCCGAGACCCTCCTCGTCGACTATCTCCGCCGGGCGGCCGACCTGGCGACGATGCCGTCGCTGGCCCGGCGGGCCCTCGCCGAGACGAGCGCCGAGCCGTTGCCAGGCGGCCGGGCCGGCGACGTGCCCGCCGATTGGGAGCTGGTGGAGTAGCTCGCGCGGCGCGTCGTGCCGACCGTCAGGTGACGCTCGGGACCGCGCCCCCGGCGGACGCCACCATCGCGCCGACCACCTCGTCGAAGACGGTCGAGCCAGTCACCGTTCCGCGCCCGACCGCTCGCATCTCGGCTCGATCGAGGACGAGCGACGCCTCGATCTGCTGGGCGAGCACCGGCCGGACCGGCCTGGCCAAGACCGACAGCACGCGCAGCATCGCCGGCGGCACATGGCTCCGCGGGACGTCACGGCCGATGGCCCGCGCGAACATCTCGACCAAGTCGACGAGCGACACGTCCTGAGGACCGACGACGTCGATGCTCGCGGGCTGACCGTCCGGATCGAGGATCGCCTGCTCGACGATCGCCGCCACGTCCCGGGCGGCCACGAAGTTCATCGGGTTCCGCCCGTGTCCGAAGATCCGGGCGCGTCCGGTGGCCAGGATCGGTCCGCCGACGAAGCCGGCCCACGTTTCCATGTAGGCCGTCGGGCGGATCACCGTCCCGCGCAGAGCGGTCGTCGCCAGCTCGGCCTCGGCCGCTGCCTTGGCCCGGGCCAGCGCGAGCGGGCTCGTGGGCGACGCACCGTGAATGGACATCAGGACGAGATGACGCGCGCCGGCCCGCGTCGCCGCGCGGATCAGCCGGATGTTGCCGTCGCGATCCACCGGTTCGATCCCCCCGGCGTCGGTTCCACCGAAGCCCTGGACCGCGGCGAGCACCGTCGTCGCACCGGTCAGGGCGTCGTCGAGCGACTGGGAATCCCGAACGTCGGCCCGGACGAGCTCGACCTCGGCGGGCGGCTCGCCGGCGCGGCGCGCCCGATCCGGATCGCGGGTGAGGATCCGGACCCGCACACCGCGCCCCGTGAGGCGACCCACGACATCGCTCCCGAGCAGGCCGGTTCCACCCGCCACGACGATCATCGGTCGACCCCGGCTGGACGGGCGTCGCGACCCACGCCGAGTGCGGCACGGACGGCGACGTCAGGGGACAGCCCCTCGCTGTCGACGGGCTCGAGATAGAAGCGGAGGCTCGCGATCCGACCGGCCACGACGTCGTTCACCGTCACGCCGCGGAGCCGGAGCGGCGTGCCGTCCGGCTTCGTCCCGTCGAAGGCGAGCTCAGCCCAGACCTCGGTTCCGCCAACGACCCGGGATGGGCCGGTGGTCGCCGAGACGATCACCGCCCGGAAGTCCTTGACCGCGCCGAGGATCTGCGACCAGTTCGCGCGGATCTGGCCGGAGCCGTGGAAGCTCCGCGCCGGGTGTGCCGGCGTCTCGCTGACGACGTCGTCCGAGAAGCTGGCGACGATTCCGTCCAGGTCATGGCGGTTCGCGGCCTCGATCAGGCTCTCCACGACCCCGCGCGCTCCGTCCATGTCTATCCTCCGTCGAGATCCCGAGGGTCGGGCCGCTGTTCATAAGACTGTTGATACAGTCAATATACTGAGAGTCTATGGAATCGCACGCCGGTGTCAAGCGCGACTATCGATCTCCCCGCCGCGACGCCGTCCGGCGCGAGACGCGACGCGCCATCCTCGGCGCCGCCGGGCGGCTCTTCGCCGAACGTGGCTTCGTCGGAGCGTCGTTCGATGCGATCGCCGCGGCAGCCGGCGTGAGCCGGGCGACGGTCTTCGCGCACTTCTCGTCGAAGGCGGAGCTCCTCAAGGTGGCCTACGACGTGATCCTCGTCGGCGACGACGAGCCGATCGCGCTACCGGACCGACCCGAGTCCGTCCGGATCCGAGCCGATCCCGACGCTCACCGCTTCCTGATGGGCTACGCCGCGATCGTTGCCGGCGTCCACCGGCGGCTCGCCCCGATCCACGAAGCGATCCGCGCCGCGGCGAACAGCGACGCCGATGCGGCCGACGTCTGGCGGGCGATCCAGGCGGAGCGGCGGCGCGGCAGCGAGAACGTCGTCGAAGAGGTGCGCCGGCGCGGTTCGCTCCGAACGGACGCGACGCCACCGCGTCTCGCGGACGTCGTCTACGTTCTCGTCGACGCGGGAACGTACGCGACCCTCGTCGCCGATCGTGGCTGGGCGCACGAGGCGTACGCCGACTGGCTCGGCCGGATCCTCGTCGAGCAGCTCATCGGCTAGCCGGAGCGGCACCCGTGCCGCTCATCGATCGGGGCGGCGGCTCAGCGCCTGGCCGTCAGCGCCCCGCGAGCAGTCGCTCCACCAGGGCCCAGCCCTCCGGAGAGCCGCGCCAGCGGGCTCTGAGCTCTTCGGCGCCCAGCCGGCGCCGGACGTAGCGCAGGACGACGACGGCGACGATCACGTCGTCGAGCGGGCCCAGGACGGGGATGAACTCCGGGATGAGATCGATCGGGTTGATCAACCAGACGAGGAGGATGCCGAGCGCGACCCGGACCCCGCGTGGCGCGGTCCGGTCCAGGAGCAGGTCGCGGACGAGGCGCAGCAGGTCCGGCACGAGCCGGACGATCTCGACCGCGCGCACGTCCCGCGGGCGGATCAGCCACAGGACAAGGATCAGGAGCAGCCAGACGGCGACGAGCGCGAGGATCAGACCGCCGAGGGCCGCGACGACCGTGTCCACGCCGGGAATTCTCGCCCCAGGGATGAGTGCTGCACGAATCGGATGGAAGGGACCCCGGTCGGACCGACTTCTGCGCGGAATCTTCGCCCCATGCAACGAACGGGCGTGCTTCCCCAAACGGCGTCGCACTGTTCCTTCCCAGGGAAACGCGAGCCGCGCCCACCGGCGAACAGCACCCGATCCGCCTACCCTTGACCCATGGACGACATCGCGACGAAGGCCGTCGAGGCCGCTCTCGCCGCCGGCGCGACGTACGCCGACGCGCGGGTCATGGAGATCCGGACCGAGTCGATGAACGCTCGGAACGGCGTGGTCGAGGCGCTCGATCGGGAGGAGCGGGCCGGGGTCGGCGTCCGTGCCCTGATCGGGAGCAGCTGGGGCTTCTACGCCGTCCCGGACGTGGGCTCGGCGGCCGCACGTCGTGCCGGGGAGGGGGCGGCTGCCGTCGCCCGCGCCTCCACGCGAGTCGCCGGCAAGCCGCTCCAGCTGACCCCGGAACAACCCGTGACGGGCCACTGGGAGAGCGACTGCCGCGAGGACCCGTGGTCGGTCAGCCTGGCGGAGAAGGGCGATCAGCTGGAGACCGTCACCCGGACGATGCAGGACCACGGCGCCGACCTGGCCGAGGCCAGCCATCACGTCTGGGACACCCACAAGTGGCTCGTGTCGTCGGAGGGCACCCACGTCGACCAGCGGATCGTCGAATGCGGCGCCGCGATGAACGCGACCGCGGTCGGCGAGAACGAGACGCAGCGCCGGAGCTATCCCGGCATCCGCGGGCAATACGGCACCCGTGGCTGGGAGCTCGTCCGGGAGCTGGACCTGCCGGGCAACGCGGCCCGGATCGCGGAGGAGGCGCGGGCGCTCCTGACGGCGGATGTCTGCCCGTCGCACGACGCGACCGACCTGATCCTCGGCAGCGAGCAGATGGCGCTCCAGATCCACGAATCGGTGGGCCACGCCACGGAGCTGGATCGAATCCTGGGCTGGGAGGCGGCGTTCGCGGGCACCTCCTGGCTCGACCTCCGCCAGATTGGCTCGCTCCGGTTCGGCTCGGAGCTGATGAACGTGACCGCGGACGCGACGCTCCCCGGC
>DASSHB010000064.1:0-30177 GCA_035693125.1 Candidatus Limnocylindrales bacterium
TGGCCGCATTGTGGTGGTCGGTGGTGGGTGTGATGGAGTCCGCTAGAGGTACCAGCGTCCCGATCCGGTGGTACCGCCGGGGCACCCGGACCGTGCGCTCGGTGCCGGCTCGCACCGTCCGGAATCGGTCCGCGCACGGGCTTCTCCGAGCGGTCCGCGCTACGATCGACCGATGGACGCCGCCGGTTCCGGCCCGCAGACCGCCCCGCCCCTCGCCGATCGGCTGGGGCGGCCGCTCCATGACCTCCGGATCTCCGTCACGGATCGCTGCAACTTCCGCTGCACGTATTGCATGCCCAAGGAGATCTTCGGGCCGGACTTCGCGTTCCTGCCGCGGGCCGAGGTCCTGTCGTTCGAGGAGATCGAGCGCGTGTCGCGGGCGTTCGTCGAGCTCGGGGTCGAGAAGCTTCGCCTGACCGGTGGCGAGCCGCTCGTTCGGCGCGACCTGCCGGTGCTCGTCCGGATGCTGGCCGCCTTGCGCCGCCCGGACGGCGAGCCGCTCGATCTCACCTTGACGACGAACGGCTCGGCCCTGGGCAAGCTCGCCCCCGCGCTGGCCGCGGCGGGACTGGGCCGCGTCACCGTCTCGCTCGACTCGCTCGACGACGCCGTCTTCTCGGCGATGAACGGGGTCGACTTCCCGGTCGCCAAGGTTCTCGACGGGATCGCCGCGGCGCAGGCCGCCGGTCTCGGGCCGGTGAAGATCAACATGGTGGTCCGGCGCGGCGTCAACGAGGCGAGCGTCCTCCCGATGGCCCGCTGGGCCCGATCGGCCGGCGTGACCCTCCGATTCATCGAGTTCATGGACGTGGGCCACACGAACGGCTGGCGGATGGACGAGGTCGTCGGGGCGGACGAGCTGGTGGCGCTCGTCGACGCGGAGATGCCGCTGATCGCCGAGCCGCCACGCTATCGGGGCGAGGTCGCGACCCGCTACCGCTACGCCGACGACACGGGCGAGATCGGGCTGATCGCGTCGGTGACACGACCGTTCTGCGGGGACTGCACCCGCGCCCGGCTGTCCGCGGAGGGCCGCCTCTACACGTGCCTGTTCACCGGGGAGGGCCACGACCTCCGGGCGCTGCTGCGCGATCCCGCGGTCGACGACGACGCGTTGCGCGCGGCCATCGCGCGGGTCTGGCGGGTTCGCGACGATCGCTACTCGGAGGAGCGGACCGAGGCGACCTCGTCGAGCCGGCCGCGGCTCGAGATGTTCGCGATGGGCGGCTAGGGGGTTCCGCGCGGCCGCTTGATCCGGCTGGCGCCCACCGCGCCGAGCGCTGGCGCCTCCGCTGGGATCGATGCAGGTTCGGGCATGAAGCCCCGCACGACCGTGCCCGCATTGGCGCCCCAGAACGCGGGCTCCCCTCCGCCCGGCATCTTGTCCACGGCTCGTCCACAGCGGTGCAGAACTCGTGGATACTCTGGCGCATCGATGGCCGCAGTTCGTGGACAACTCCGTTGACCCGCCCGAGCGCCCGACCGTATCGTCGTGCTTGCCCGAAGGGGCCGTCAGGAACCGGAGAAACCGAGATCGCATCAAGGGCCTCCGCTCCACGCCGGTCGCTTCGGGCGCTTCGTTGTCCGGGCCCGGCGGCTTCGGCCGTCCCCGTCCGGGCTTCGACCGCCCGACGGACTGCGACCGGCATCCCGGTGTCGGTACGTCCGTCGGGCCCTCTCCGAAGCGGGCCTCGGCCGTCTTCCCCCTGGACGCGCTCCCGGAGGCCCGCACGCCCGTGAGCGATCGCTCGACCCCGATCTCCCCGGCCGATCAGCCGGCCCGACTCGACGGGCTCGAAGCGGCGGTTCGCGCGCGATCGCCGCTCGTGCCGCGGGTCGGGATCGTCCTGGGCTCGGGCCTCGGTGGTCTCGCCGACGACCTCGAGGATCCCGTCGCGATCCCGTTCGCCGACCTCCCCGGCTGGCCCGCGGCGACCGCACCCGGCCACGTCGGGCGGCTCCTGCTCGGGCGGCTGGGTGGCACGCCGGTCGTCATGCTCCAGGGCCGGTTCCATCTCTACGAGGGGAACGACCCGGGCCTCGTCGTCCAGCCCGTGCTGCTCTTCCGGCGCCTCGGTGCGGACGTGGTCGTCCTGACGAACGCGGCGGGCGGCGTCGATCCGAGCTACGGCCCGGGGACGCTGATGGTGATCCGCGACCACCTGAACCTGACCGGCCGGACGCCGCTCCTGGGCCCGAACGCCGACGACGTCGGACCGCGCTTCCAGGACCTGACCGACGCCTGGAGCCCGCGCCTCCGCGCGGCGCTCCTTGCCGCCGGCGCCGCGGAAGGCGTCGCGCTCGTCGATGGCGTGTACGCCGGCCTCCTCGGGCCCCAGTACGAGACGCCGTCCGAGGTCCTGATGCTCCGGACGCTCGGTGCGGACGCGGTCGGGATGTCGACGGTCCTCGAGTGCATCGCCGCCCGGTGGACGGGCCTGGAGGTCTGCGGCGTGTCGCTCGTGACGAACGCGGGCGCGGGCTACACGGGCGAGCCGCTGGCGCACGAGGAGGTGCTCGCGGCGGGAGCGGAGGCCGGGCCGCGGCTGGCGCGCGTCATCCGCCGGTTCGTCTCCGAGCTCCCGTAAGCGCGTCTCGACGGATGTTGCCGCCTGCCCTGGGCTGGGCCGGCATCGATCCGGCGCTCGCTACCTGACGGGGAGCTCCCGGCCGGCCGCCCTGGCGGCCTTCGACTTCTCGGCCCAGGCCGCCAGGACGTTGTCCTTGTGCGGCCGGATCGGGCAGTGCCCGTCGCGGTTGCCCATCTCGTCGCAGTAGCCCAGGGGGACGCACTTCGGGGCGAGGAAGCTGCCCAGGAACGGCGACACCTGGAAGATCTCGTGGCGGATCAGCTGGAACAGCCGGCGGATCTCCCACTGGGCCATCGTGCACAGCCGCAGCCCGGACATGTGGATGAGCGCCCGGAGGTTCGTCGTCATCACCAGATTCGTGCGGGTCGCGTTCGGGAACACGAACCGGGCGTCCTCACCCGGGATGCCGGCGGCCACGAGATCGCCGTACAGGCCCATCGAACTCTCGATCGACGCTTCGTAGCGCTCACGGAGGTCGTCCTCGGCGTCCTCGATCGAGGCGGGCAGCATCGTCGAGGCGCCCTTGAACGTGACGTAGCGCTGGCTCTGCTGGTCGAACGCGACGCCCGCCCGATGGCGGACGAGCTGGTGGCTGAGCGTCCGCGAGACGCCGCTGATCCCGAACGTGAAAACCACGTGCTCGATCGTGGACCCGTGGCCCGACTCGATCACGCCGGAGATCAGCTTCTGCATCTTCGCGACGTCGATCCGGCCGTCCGTCGCGCGCTCGAAGATGTCGTCGGGGGCCAGCTCGGAGTAGCACGTCCGGCAGGCCGTGTAGATCAGCGGGACGTAGTACTGCTCGACGATGTCCTTGTTCGGGAAGAGCAGCGTCGCCTTCATCCCGAGGTCGCGCCGGCCCGGGTTCTTGGGGATCGAGGTCTTCTCGCGGGCGGGTGCGGCAGCCGCGTCGGCGGGAGTGGGCTGGGTCGCCTCGGCGGTCATCGCCGAAGTCTACGACGGGCGCCTGTCAGAGGCCCGGTTCGGGTGCGCCATCCGGCGGGGCCTGCCCGGGCCTGGTCCCGTGGTCCACCCACGGGATCGAGGGCGACACGGCCGAGCACGAGCGCCGCGAGGTGGCGCGGCGCAGCCTGGATGTCGGCCGCCCGAGCGCGCCTGATCCGCCCGGGGATCACCGGGAGACGAGCGAGCACGGGCGCCTCGGGCGCAGCGCCTCGGGCAGCGTCGTGCGCGTCGCCGGCGGGTGCTCGTTCGTCGCCGAATGATCTCCCCGAGGATCGGTCGTGCTGGAGCCTTTGAATCAGTAGTAGTCGGAGCAGGACAGGAAGTAGCCGCAGCGGCAGATCAGCTTGCACTTGCGCTCGATCATCTCCGCGCCGCAGTTCGCACAGGTCAGGATCACCGTGCCCGGGTCGCCGCGGACCGGCGCGGGCACGTCAGCCCCGTCGTCGAGCATCCGGATCGGCAGTCGCTCGGGGGCGGGCGCCGGGGACGTCACGCGCAACTCCATCTGGACGACCCTACCGCACCCCGGCATGGTCGTGTGGCGCCAGCTCGTCGACCGTCGTCCCCAGCGCGTAGGCGACGCTCTCGTCGAGGGTCATCGCCCGGCCCTCACGGGCGAACCCGTCCAGCTCATCGGCCGCGAGGATGTGGCGGGCGTTCGGGCGGCTGTAGAACTCGTACTGGCTGTCGACGAAGTCGGCCAGGCCCACGCCGCCGGCCGAGGACAGGGCCCGCGCCGCGCCCCACAGTCGCGCCGCCCGGGGCAGGTCGTCGGCGGCAACGGCGATCGAGGCGAAGTCGTCGAGCGACAGCGTGATCCCGGCCACGTCCCCGAAGCGGTGGAAGAGCGACAGCGCCGCCGAGATCAGCTGGATCGCCCGCTCCAGCTCGTGCGCCTTGATCAGGGCCGTGCCGAGCATGTGCATCGACCAGCCCTCCATCGTCCGGTCGCCGGTCTTCCGGAACAGCTCGAGGGCCCGTTCGAACTCGGCGACGCCGCGGTCGTCCTCGTCGTTGAAGTAGCGGTAGTTGCCGATCCCCCACAGGACGTTGCCGAGGGCGTGCTCGTCGCCGACGGATTCGGCCAGGTCCCGGGCTCGGACCATCTGCTGGTAGCCCTTGCGCTCCGGGTCACCGGTCTTCGGGTTGCCGGTGACGGCGTACCGGAACGAGTCGTTGTAGAGCGCGTTCACCAGCTCGGCCGGGTCGCCGAGCGATTCCCGGATCTCGAGCGCCTCCGCATAGGCCGGGCCCATGACCGACAGATCGGCCTGCCACCAGGCGACGCCACCCAGCGCCTCGAGTAGCCGCGCCCGGAGGACGGGGTCGGTTCGCGACCAGGGGGCGTCCGCGATCGCTCCGAGCCGGCGGCGCGCCTCGGCGAGGTGGCCGCGCTTCTGCCAGTAGCGCCACATCGCGAAGCCCAGGCCGATCGCAGTCGGCGCATCGCCGCCCGCCGTTGCCCGGTCGAGCACGGCCCGGATGTTGTCGTGATCGCGTTCCAGGCGGCCCAGCCAGCGGCGCTGGTCGTCCCCGGCGAGTCGGGCCGTGACCGACTCGGCGAGGGCGAGGAACGTCGCCGAGTGACGCCGCTCGATCTCCGCCCGTTCGCCGCTCGCGGTCAGCCGCTCGCCGGCGAACTCGCGGATCGTGTCGAGCATCCGGAAGCGCGTCTCCCCGTCGATCGTCTCGGCCCGGACGAGGCTCTGGTCGGCGAGGGCCATCAGCCCATCGAGGACGTCCAGCCCCTCGAGCTCCGCGGCGGGGCCGCAGACCGCCTCCGCGGAATCGAGCTCGCAGCCCCCGACGAAGACCGACAACCGGGCGAGGAGCCGGCGCTCCCCCTCGCCCAGGAGCTCGTGGCTCCAGGCGATCGCCCCACGCAGCGTCTGTTGGCGCTCGGGCAGGTCGCGGGCGCCGGCCGCGAGGACGCCAAGCTGGTGCTCGAGGCGCTCGAGGATCGCGTCGGGTGCGAGGAGCTTCACCCGAGCCGCGGCGAGCTCGATCGCGAGCGGCATCCCGTGGAGCCGCGCGGCGATGCCGGCCACCGCCGGGGCGTTGTCGTTCGTGACCTGGAAGTCCGGTCGGACGCTCACGGCGCGCGCGACGAACAGCCGGACGGCCTCGTACTGGGTGATCGCCGCCGCGTCGAGCCGGCGCTCGGCGTCGCGCAGGTTCATCTTCTCCAGGTCGCTCAGGGCCAGCAGGTCGCGCGGGGTCGGCAGGCCCGGGACGGGATACTCCTGCTCGCCGCTCACCCGGAGCGGGGCCCGGCTCGTGACGATGGCGGACAGGTTGGGCGCCGCCCGCAGGAGGTCGGCGATGATCGGGGCGCCGTCGATCACCTGCTCGAAGTTGTCGAGCACGAGGAGTGTCCGGCGCGGAGCCAGCCACTCGGCAACGATGTCCCGGGCGGACCGGCCACCCCGCTCGACCAGGCCGATCGTCGTGAGGATCGTGGCCGCGATCAGGGCTGGCTCGCGGACGGGCTCCAGGGCGACGAACCAGACGCCGTCGGGGAAGCGCTCCGACACGTCCGCGGCGAGCTGGAGCGACAGGCGCGTCTTGCCCGTGCCGCCCGGGCCGGTCAACGTCAGGAGCCGGGTCGTCCGGAGGAGCGCCGCGGCCTCGCCCAGTTCCGCGTCGCGCCCGACGAAGCTCGTCAGCTGGGTCGGCAGGTTGTTCGGGCCACGGTCGAGCGATCGGATCGGCGGGAACTCGGCCCGCAGGCCGCTGATCACGAGCTGGCAGATCCGCTCGGGCCGGAGGTCCTTGAGCCGGAACTCGCCCAGGCCGCGCAGTCCGACGCCGCCGGGCAGGTCGTCGGCGACCAGCAGCGACGTCGCCTCGGACAGGAGGACCTGGCCGCCGTGGCCCGCGCCGGCCACGCGCGCGGCCCGATGGACGTCGGCCCCGACGTACGACCCGTCACGGTCCAGGCGCCCGTCGCCGGTGTGCATCCCCATCCGGACGTGGATCGGCGCGTCGTCCGGCCACGGCTCGGTGGCGAGGACGCGCTGGGCGTCGACGAGGGCGGCAACAGCGTCGGACGAGCGCTCGAAGACGAGGAAGAAGCCGTCGCCCTCGGTGCTGACCTCGACGCCACGATGGGCCGCGACCGCCGCCCGGATCAGCTCGCGATGGCGGCGGAGCAGTCCCTCCCAGCGGTCGGTGCCGAGGCGCTGGGCGAGCTCGGTCGAGCCCTCGATGTCGGTGAAGGCGAACGCGACGGTGCCGGTCGGCAGCGTCCGCGTCGGCGCGGTCGGGTCCGTGGCGCGTCCCCGCTCAGTGCTGGCGCGGCTCGGTCTTCGCCCGGAGCCGGGCGGACAGGCCGCGCAGGATCGCCAGCCCGATCGTCGGGTGCTCGAGGACGAGTCGCTCGAACTCCCAGCTCGCGAGGGCCAGGCAATGCGTGGGCGCGGAGGTGAGGACCTGGGCGACCCGTGGCAGCCCGTCGATGACGGACATCTCGCCGAAGAAGTCGCCGGGCCCCAACCGAGCCAGCTCCTCGCCGTCCCGGACGACCCGGACCGCGCCCTCGACGATCACGAACAGGCCGGTCCCGATCTCGCCCTGCCGGGCGATCACCTGGTCCGCGCCGAAGTCCACCTCGACGGCCCGCTCCCCGATCGCGGCCAGGTCGTCGGGGCCCACGCCGTTGAAGAGCGTGCAGGCGCCGAGCAGCGCGGTGCGCCGATCCTGGGTGAGTGTCACGGATCCTCCTTCGGGGCTGGTGGTGATGCTGCGCGTTCGATCCCGACGGCGTCAACCGAGCTTGCGGCGTGGTCATCGAGGCGGCGCGATCGGCAACTCACAGGAGTGCGAGAATGCGCCCACCGCTCCGGGCAGTGAGGGATCGAAGAAGATGGCCACCCGCGACGAGATCGTCGACCAGATCGCCGGCTTCGCCCTGTTCGCCGACCTGACCACGCCGCAGCTCGAGCGGATCGCCCACATGTTCGAGGAGGAGGTCTTCCCCGAGGGCGCCCGCGTCCTCCGCCAGGGCCTGTCCGGCTCGGCGTTCTACGTCGTCCTGGACGGCGAGGCGAAGGTCGTCATCGACGGCAGCGAGCGGGCCTCGCTGGGCCGCGGTGACTTCTTCGGCGAGACGTCGATCCTCCTGGGCGAGCCGCCGACGGCCGACATCGTCGCGTCCCGACCGCTCCGAACGCTCGTCCTGGCCGGGCCCTCGGTCAAGGGCGCCCTGCTCGACAACCCCTCGGTCATGTACCGGATGCTCCAGGCGCAGTCGCGCCGCCTGCGGAACGCGAACCGGTGGCGGAGCTGAGCCGGGGCTCCGGCGGCGACGCGGCCAGCACGGGGGACGGGCGCCCGTTCCCACCCGGAACGTACGCGGTCGTCGTGGTCGGGAGCGGACCGGGCGCGATCCAGATCTCGTACGCCCTGCGCCAGCTGGGCATCGATGTCGCGACTGTGTCCGCGGACCCCGCGCCCGGTGGCATGTTCCGGCGCTGGCCGTTCTTCCAGCGGCTCCTGTCCTGGACGAAGCCGTTCGCCCCGGTCGACCGGGCCACGCCCGCCTACGAGCGCTACGACTGGAACTCGCTCCTCGCCGACGACCCGGCCCACCAGTCGATCATGCCGGACCTCATGGACGGGACGTCGTACTTTCCCTCGCGGCCCGAGATGGAGCGCAACCTCCTGACCTTCGTGGAGCGGACCCAGACGCCGATCCGGTACGACTGCCGATGGACGGCGACAAGACGCGAGGAGGGCCCCGACGGCACGTCCTTCGTCCTCGAGACGACCGACGGCGAGTACCGCGCGCGGCGCCTGATCTTCGCCGTCGGCGTCGCCGAGCCGTATTCCCCGGCGACGCCCGGGATCGAGCTGGCCGCCCACTATGCCGACACCCGCCCGGCCGAGACGTACGCGGCCAAGCGGATCTTCATCATGGGCAAGCAGAACTCCGGGTTCGAGCTCGCGTCCGGATTGCTGCCGTGGGCCCGCCGGATCGTCCTCTGCTCGCCCTCGCCCGCGAAGCTGTCGGTCAACACCCGCTCGCTCGTCGGCGTGCGGGCGCGCTACGTCCAGCCGTTCGAGGACCACGTCCTGGGCGGGGGCGTGTCGGTCCTCGACGCCTCGATCGGGGGGATCGTCCGGACCGAGGGCGGCGACGGGACGCTGACCGTCACCCTCCGGCCGTCGGCCGGTGGCGAGGAGATGGTCCTCGAGGTCGACGAGGTGATCTCCGCCACCGGCTTCGTGTGCCCCCTGCTGGACCTGCCGGACCTGGGCGTCACGACGTTCGGCCAGGCCAAGCTGCCGGCCCAGACGCCCTACTGGGAGAGCGCGACGGTGCCCGGGATCTTCTTCGCGGGGACGATCGGGCAGGGGAGCGCGGGGTTGAAGAAGCACGGCATGCCGGCGAACTCGGGGGCCGTCCACGGAGCCCGCTACAACGCCCGCGTCCTCGCCCGGCACATCGCCGGGCTGATCGGTGGTCCGGACACGGAAACGGTCCGGATCGAAGGGGATCTGGGAGAGGCGATCGTCGACATGCTCGTCCTCGCGCCCGGGCTCTGGCACCAGCGGGCGTACCTCGCCCGCGTCGTGGCGCTCGATCCGGAGAACGGGCCGCTGGACCAGGGCCTCGTGCCGCTCGCCGCGTTCGTCGACGGCGTGGGCGACGACGGCGCGGGCGACGCGATCGGGGTGACGCTCGAGGCGGACGGCACCGGCGCGCTCTATCCGGTCCTCTACCACCGCCATGGCGGCCGGCTGGACGAGCGGCCGCTCGAGCCCGACCCGCTGCTCCGGTTCGACACGGCCCAGGTTCGCGCCGGCGTCGCCGCGGTGGTCGACGAGGCGCTCGGAGCGGCGGCCGCGCGCGGATAGGTTGGGCATCGATCGCTCGCCGAGATATGGCTAACTCTCCCAAGTTAGCCATTGACGGCTAATTCACGACCCGTTAGCCTCGCGAGGTGCCCGCCGCCCAGGTCCTGTTCGGGGACGTCATCCGCTCGCGTCGCGACGCGCCGACCGCGACGAAATGGCTCCGGACGCTCAGCGCCGAGCTGACCCGCGCGTATCCCGACGACGAGCGACTCGCTCGCTTCGAGTTCACCCAGGGCGACGAGATCCAGGGGCTGCTCTCGCCGTCCGCCGACCCGCTCCGTGCGGTCCTCCGCGGTGCGCTCCATCCGCATCGGCTGGAGATGCGCTGGGTCATCGCCATCGGCGAGGTGGATCCGGGGCGGGGACCCGCCACCCAGCGGAGCGGACCGGCGTTCGTGACCGCGCGCGAGCGCCTCGTGGCGGCCGCCACACGGCGGGAGCGCCTCGCGATCATCACGGGCGATCCCGGCGTCGACGCGATCCTCGACGGGATCACGCCACTCCTCGGCGACCTGCTGGCCGAGCTGACGGCGCGCCAGCGCGAGATCGCCTGGCTCCTGCTGGTCGACGGACTGCGGCGAGCCGACGTCGCGGACCAGTTGAGCGTGAGCCGCGCGACGATCTCGGTCGCGGCCGACCGCGCCCACCTGCGCTGGCTCGGCGATGCGTTCGACGTCGTCCGCTCGCTGCTGGCGCGCGCGGCGGCCGGCGGGTGATCATCGCCCGATGACCGACGTCGTCCTCGTCCTCGCCTGGCTCGTCCTGGCCCACTTCGTCGCAGACTTCGTGCTCCAGACCGGCGACATCGCCGCGGCCAAAGCGGATCGCGGATCGCGTGCGCTCGGCGGCCTGCTCGCCCACGGCCTGATCGTCGCGCTGTGCCTGGTGCCGATCGGCCTCGCGTTCGAGGCCCGGGGCTGGACCCTCGTGGCCGTCTCGGCGATCACGCACGTCCTCATCGATCGGGCGAAGGTCGTCCTGACCCGCCGGGCTGCGAGCTCGGCACTCCGAGCGGCCAACGCCCGGCGCGAGGGACCGCAGCCGCCCGATCACCTCGGCCGTGCCTGGACCGCCGGCCCGGCCGCGCTGTTCGTGGCCGACCAGCTCGCCCATCTGCTCGTCGCCGGCGGCGCGTGGGCCGTCCTGCTTGCCGGCGTCGCGCCGAGCAGCGGTTGGACGGCCGCGATCGACGGCGCCCTCGGCGGCTGGGACCGCACGACCGTCCATCACGTGGTCGGCGTGCTCGTCGTGCTCGCCGCGCTGCTGATCGTCAACGTCCGGGCGGCGTCGCTCTTCGTCTCGGTCCTCGTCCGGCCGGTCGAGGCGGGGCTGGACGGAGGGCATCGGTGGGGTGGCCGTGCCGGGCCCGCGATCCCGGCCGCAACGCTCGTCAGCGCGCCGGCGCCGGGCGCGGCGCGCCGCTGGTCGGTCCGGCTGGGGCCCCTCGAGGCGCAGGTGGCGGCCGAGGCCGAGCCATCGGTCGTTGCGGCGAGCGCCACCGGCGGCGGAGACGCGGGCCAGGTCGCGCTGACGGCACGCGTCGGCTCGACGATCGGGATCCTCGAGCGCCTCCTGATCTGCGTGTTCATCCTGACCGGCTCGGACGTCGCGGTCGGATTCGTCGTGGCCGCCAAGACGCTCGCCCGGTTCAAGCAGCTGGACGACCGCGAGTTCGCCGAGTACTACCTGCTCGGCACGCTCGCCAGCGTCGCCGTCGCCATCATCAGCGCCTTGCTCGCGCGGTCCGCGCTCGGCGTCCTGCTCGGCTGATCCTCGCCGGCGGCGCCTCAGACCGCGGCGCGGATCATCGTCAGCCGCTCGGCCGCGGCCCTGAGCGTGTCCAGCCGTTTCGGGAACGCGAAGCGGAGCTTCGTCCGGCCCAGCTCGGGCCGCGAGAAGAACGACGAGCCCGGCACCGCGGCCACGCCCGGGTCCGCGATCAGGTGGCGGGCGAAGGCCACGTCGTCGAGCTCGGTCAGGTCGCGGATGTCGGTCATCGCGTAGTAGGCGCCTGCCGGGTGGTGGACGCGGAACCCGGCGGCCTCGAGGGCGGGGACCAGCACCTCACGCCGTTCGCGATAGTCCGCCAGGAGCCCCTCGTAGTACTGGTCCGACATCGTCAGCCCGGCCACGGCCGCCTGCTGGAGCGGCGCCGCGGCGCCCACCGTCAGGAAGTCGTGGACGCGCCGGACGCCCACGGTCAGCGCGGGCGAGGCGATCACCCAGCCCACCCGCCAGCCGGTGACCGAGTAGGTCTTCGACATCGAGTCGATCGAGACCGTCCGCTCGGCCATCCCTGGCAGCGTCGCGAGAGGGATGTGCTCGCCCTCGTACACCAGGTGCTGGTAGATGTCGTCGGTGAACGCGATCAGGTCGTGCTCGCGGCAGAGGTCCGCGATCAACTCGAGCTCGGAACGCGAGAAGACCTTGCCCGTCGGGTTGTGCGGCGAGTTCACGACGATCGCCCTCGTCCGCGGCGTCACGGCCGCCCGGAGCTCGTCCGGGTCGATCCGCCAGTCGGGCTCGTGGAGGGTCACGTAGCGCGGCGTGGCGCCGGTGAGGATCGCGTCGGGGCCGTAGTTCTCGTAGAACGGCTCGAAGACGATCACCTCGTCGCCAGGGTCGAGGAGGCCGAGCATCGCCGAGATCATCCCTTCGGTCGCCCCGTTGACCACCGTGACCTGGGTGTCCGGATCGACCACCCAGTCGGGATGGAAGCGGGCCGTCCTCGCCGCGATCGCATCGCGCAGCGGCTTCGCGCCGAACGTGATCGCATACTGGTTGTGGTCGGCGTTCACGGCGTCGGCGACCGCCGCCTTGAGCTCGGGCGGACACGGGAAGTCGGGGAAGCCCTGGGCGAGGCTGACGGCACCGGCCGACACGGCCAGCCGGTTCATCTCGCGGATGACGGATTCGGTGAACGACTCGGCCTTGCGACTGATCCGGAGCATGCGGGGCAGTGTAGGCGCTGCAGCGCTATCCTCCGGCCCGACCCATGCCGACCGAACGCGCTGCCGAGCCCGCCTCCGCGCTCGCCGGGCTGGCCGTCCTCCTCGTCGTCCTCGCGATCCACCTCGTGCTCGCGCGGCGCGCGGTCAGGGACCTCGCCCGTGACGACGTGCGTGCTCGCAATGCGTCCAAGCAGACGTGGTTCATCGTGATCGTTCTCGCCGCGATCGTCGGCCCGATCGCGTGGTTCCAGGTTGGTCGCGAAGACCTCCGATGACGACGGGCGCCTGAGCACCTCGCGCCGGGCTCCGCGATCGGTCAGGTCATCCGCCGCGGGATGGACTCGTCCCAAGTGCGGTTGAACAGCGACTCGCCGTCGAGCCGGACCCGGAGCCGCACCTCCATCCGGAAGTGCGTCGCGGAGGCCGTCGTGAGCCCGTCGGCCTCGACCTCGATCGCCACCCCGTCCTGGCGGAGTCGGTAGACGACCTCGTTGCGCATCGAAGCCTCGGCCGGCCGGGCGTCGCTCGCCGTCATCTCGAGCGCCTCCCCGGCATGGAGCGTGGAGACGCCATCAGGCAACGTCGACGTGCCGAATTCGCTCGTCCGGACGGTCACGCTGCCGGCGATCACGTCCTCGACGATCTCCCAGCGCGGCGGCTCACCCGCGTAGGCGCCGATCTCGCGCAGATCCGGCGCGGTCGTCTTGAACGCCGGCAGCGCCGTCGTCGGCCGCCCGATGGGGAGGCTCGGCAGGCTGAGCCGAGCGCCGTTTGCGCCGCCGAGGTGGAGGGCGTACTCGGCCGGGAACGGCGACGGCCAGACGACCGGCCACATCGCCGAAGCGACCGAAAGCCGAATCCGGTGTCCGGCCGCGAACCGGTGGGCGGTCGCGCGCATGGCGATCCGGACCGGAGTCAGCGCGCCGGGCTCGAGCGGCTCGGGGTGCTCGTGCGACGAGCGGTGGGTCAGGTTGAGGATCCCCGCGCTCACCTGGAACGGCGTGCCGTCCGGCGCCACGTCCTCGAGCCGGACGACCGCCGTCGCGACCGGAACGGGCGATTCCCAGGCGAGCTCGACGCGGGCCGAGCCGAGCACGTCCAGATCGGCATCGAGGGGCGCCGAGGTGAAGCTCGGGACGAGGACGTCGTCCGGCCGGAGGTCCCGCGCGACCCCGTTCGGAGGGCCACCGGCTCCCCACGACAGGCCTGCCCGCGTCCCGATCGTCGCGCGATGGCGGAACCTCTCCACGCCCGGGGAAGCCGGCGGGCGGTCCACGAGCCGCCCGCGGAGCGGCTCGTCCCCGGCGGCGAGGTGGAGCACCCGCTCGGCCGCATCGGCCGGCGGCCAGGCCGGCTCGGCGATCCACTCGCCCGGCCAGCCCGCGGGGAACGGCTCGGGCTCGGCCCACTCGTGACGGAAGGCGATGAGCGCCGGCTCGTCCATCAGCCCGTTCTCCGCGCCCTTCAGCCAGTGGTCGAAGAATCGGACGAGCTCGTGGAGCCAGTCGACGTTCGGGCCGGGGTAGGCCTCGTCGGGCGTGTCGTGGACCCAGCTGCCGATCAGCGCCCGGCGCGGCGCGTTCGTGCAGCGCTCGAGCATCCGCAGCGCGGCGTCCACGTACTCGTCCATCCAGCCGCCGATCAGGAACGTCGGGGTCGTCAGCCGTTCCCAGGACGGGGCCAGGGAGCCCTGCCGCCAGTAGGGACCGTCGTGCTGCTGGCGGAGCCACTCGAACAGCCAGAGCGGCGTGTGTTCGAGCCGGTCGAGCCAGGCGGTCCGCCAGGCGACGGCGTCGTCCGCGAACGCCCGCCGGGCCGGAAGCGCGTTCATCCCGACCATCGAGACCGCGTACTGCGACAGCTCGCTGACGGTCGCGCAGCCGCCCAGGTAGTGGACATCGTCGGTGTAGCGGTCGTCGGTCGCCATCATCGGGACGATCGCGGCGAGGTGCGGCGGGTGGAGCAGGGCGACCTGGATCGCAGTGAAGCCGCCGTACGAGATGCCCCACATCCCGACCTTGCCCGAGCACCACGGCTGGGCCGCGAGCCACTCCACCGTCTCGGCACCGTCCTGCGTCTCGCGCGCCGTGTACTCGTCGAGCGCGATCCCGGGTGAGGAGCCCGTGCCGCGCACGTCCAGCCGGCAGAAGGCGTAGCCGCGGGCCGCGAGGTACTCGCCGCGGCTCTCGTCAGTCGCCGCGCGCCAGTCGTCCTTGCGGTACGGGATCATCTCGAGGATCGCGGGGAACGTCGTGGGGCCCGTCCCGCCGGCAAGCGGCTCGGGCAGCCACAGGTTCGCGGACAGGGCGAGCCCATCCGACATCGCGATTCGCACGTCGCGGAGGGCGGCGACACGATGGACGGGCTGGCTGGCGGGTCGGGTGCGCTCGGCGTCGGTCGTCACCAGCCGAGGATAGGCCGCTCAGCGGCCCGCTCGGCCAACGGCGCCCGGGCCGTGCGACGATGAGGCCGATGCCCGACTCCAGCGAACCCGTCGTCGTCGGTCCGTGGCGGCGCCGCTCCCGGCGCGTGGCCTACGAGAACCCGTGGCTCACGATCTGGCACGACGAGGTCGACCGGCCCGACGGCAGCCCGGGCATCTACGGCCTGGTCCACTTCGCGAACGTCGCGGTCGGCGTCGTGGTCCTGGACGACGCGGACCGGGTCCTCCTCGTCGGCCAGCACCGCTATGCCCTCGACCGCTATTCCTGGGAGATCCCCGAGGGCGGGGTGCCGCCGCCTGAGACGCCCGAGGCGGGCGGCCGGCGCGAGCTCCTCGAGGAGACCGGCGTGACCGCCGAGGACTGGCGACCGATCGTCCGGTTCGACCTGTCGAACTCCGTCACCGACGAGACGGGCTGGATCTTCACCGCCCACGCGGTGCGTCACGGACCGGCGGCACCGGAAGCGAGCGAGGACCTGGCGATCCGATGGGTGCCGTTCGACGAGGCCCTGGCGATGATCGAGCGGGCCGAGATCACCGACGGGATGTCGATCCTGGGACTGCACCGCCTCGCGCTGGAACGGAGAACGTGATGCCGACGACTGAGCTCCACGTTCTGCGAGTGTTCGGCGGAGCGGGCGGCCGTGGCGGCAACGCGCTCGGTGTCTTCCTCGACGGGCCGCGGATCCCCGAAGATCGGCGCCAGGCCGTCGCGACGGACCTGGGCTTCTCCGAGACGGTCTTCGTCGATGACGCCGCCGAGGGCGCGATCCGGATCTTCACGCCGGGTCGCGAGCTGCCGTTCGCCGGTCATCCTACGGTCGGCACGGCCTGGCTGCTTCACGAGACCGGCGCGCCGGCGACGATCCTCCGGCCGCCGGCCGGGGACGTCCCGTTCCGGGTCGAGGGCGATCGCGCCTGGATCCGCGGCCGAGCGCGCTGGGTTCACCCGATCCTGATCGAGCAGCTGGGCAGCGCCGCCGACGTCGAGGCGGCGCCACTCCAGGATCTCGGAACGCCTGGCCGATACGTCTGGGCGTGGATCGACGAGGCGGCCGGCGTCCTCCGGTCGCGCTACTTCGCGACCGACGTCGGGATCCGCGAGGACGAGGCGACCGGTGCCGCCGCCGTCGTCATGGGCGACCGGCTGGGCCGGCCGCTGATGATCCGCCAGGGCGTGGGCTCGGAGATCGTCGTGGAGCCACAGGCCGACGGGACGATCGAGATCGGCGGACGGGTGGAGCTCGTCGAGACCCGCGACTACCTGCTCGATCAGTAGGTTGCGACTCGGACGGGCGTCAACGAGAAGTCGCGGAGGTTGCGGGTCAGGACGGCCGCTCCCAGGGAGTCGGCAGCCGCCGCGATCAACGCGTCGGCCAGGCTGAGCGACCGACCGGTTGCGCGCAGATCGGCGCGCCACCTGCCCGCGGTCATCGCCTGGTCCGGGCCGGGCTGCACGAACTCGATCGGCTCGAGCGCGCTCGCCAGGAAGTGCTCGTCAGCGGCCCGAAGGCCGGCCCGGACCTCGCTGACGACGATCTCCGTGACGAACGTCTCGTCCCCGTGCTCGAAGATCGTCTCCATCGCCTGGAGCGCTTCGGGCAGTCCACGCAGGTGATCGATCAGGAATGTCGAGTCCAGGACGTACCTCATCGATCGGATCCGGGCCGGGGTCCGTCACCTCCGCTCGGCGCTCCCGAACCCAGGACACGACCCCCTCGGATGTTGCCCATTCGGGATAGTCCTCCGGCTTCAGGACGCCGGCCGTCCGCCTCATCGCGTCGTGCAGTCGATCCCGGCGAAGGCGCGCTCGGAGTGCCTCCGCGACGTATCGGCTTCGGCCGCGCTCGCCGGCGAACCGATCGACTTCCTCCACCAGCTCCTTCGGGAGGAGCAGGTTCGTGCGCACGTTCATGCGCACACCATGGCGCACCAGTCGGCGCACGTCAATGCCCGTTCGCGGCGCGCGACGCGTTCCCTGAACCCGTCGCGCCGCCGTTACGCTCGCGAGGTGCGGAACGAGTGGGACGCGATCGTCGTGGGCCTCGGCGCGATCGGCTCCGGTGCCGCGTACTGGCTCGGCCGGCACCTCGGCGACCGCGTCCTGGGCCTCGAGCAGTTCGAGCTGGGTCACGCCAACGGCGCGGGCCAGGACCACAGCCGGATCATCCGCCTCAGCTACCACCGGCCCGACGACATCCGCCTGGCCCGGCGGGCGTACGAGACCTGGGCGGAGGTGGAGGCTGAATCGGGCACGGCGATCGTGACCCGGACCGGCGGCCTGGACATCGCGCCGTACGAGGCGGCGATCCCGCTCAGGGACTACACGGAATCCATGGCGGCGGAGGGTGTCCCCTTCGAGCACCTGACCGGTCCCGAGATCGTCCGGCGCTGGCCGCAGTGGCGGCTGGCCGACGAGCACCACGGCCTGTTCCAGGCGGATGCGGGCATCGCCGATCCGAACCGAGCCAACGCCGCCCACCAGCGCCTGGCGCGGAGGAACGGGGCAACCCTCCTCGAGCACGCCGCGGTCGCGCGCCTGCGCGGCCTGACCGACCGGTCGGTCGAGGTCGAGCTCGCCGACGGCGCGGTCCACCGCGCGCCGCAGGTGGTGGTCGCCGCCGATGCCTGGACGAACGAGCTCCTCGCCTCGTTCGGTCGGCGCCTGCCGCTGACGATCATCCAGGCCCAGGTCACGTACCTGGCCGTCTCGGACCCCGCCGCCTTCGCGCCCGATCGGTTCCCGATCTGGATCTGGATGGACGATCCCAGCTTCTACGGCTTCCCGACGTACGGCGAGCCCGGCCCCAAGTCCGCGGAGGACGTCGGCGGCGACGAGGTGACGCCCGTGACGCGGACGTTCCAACGGAACGAGGTCGGCCATCGCCGCCTGATGCGCTTCCTGGAGCAGCACCTGCCCGGCCAGGTCGCGCCGGACCTCCTCACGAAGACCTGCCTCTACACGCTGACGCCGGACCGCGACTTCGTCGTGGATCGCCTGCCCGACGCGCCCGGCGTCCAGGTCGTCCTCGGGGCGGCGCACGCGTTCAAGTTCGCCTCGGTCCTGGGGCGCATCCTGGCCGAGCGCGCCGTCGACGGGACGAGCCGGTCCGAGCCCGAGCTCGAGCGGTTCCGGATCGACCGGCCCATCCTCCTGGAGGCACATCCCGCGACGAGCTTCCTCGTCTGACAACGGAGCCGCGATGACCACCGACGACGTCCACAAGCCGCGCCGCCTCCGCGACGGCGACCTCGTCGCGGTCGTCGCGCCGGCCAGCGCCTGGGAGAACCGCAGCGAGCTTCTCCGCGGCGTCGACGCGATCGAGTCGTGGGGGCTCCGGGTCCGGCTCGGGGAGCACGTCAACGACCGCCACGGCTACATGGCCGGCCGCGACCAGGATCGGGCAGCCGACCTCCACGCAGCGCTGGCCGACCCCGAGGTGGTCGCGATCTTCTGCCTCCAGGGCGGGTATGGAACACCGCGCCTGATCCCCCTCCTCGACGAAGCCGTCTTCCGCGCGAACGCGAAGACGATCTGCGGCTACAGCGATATCACGACGCTCCACCTCGCCCAGCAGCGATGGGGGAACGTCATCAGCTTCTATTCGAATGGGGCGATCGGGCTCGGCGCGGCCGACGTCAGCGAGTTCTCGAAGGCGAGCCTCAAGCGCGCCCTGTTCAGCGACGAGCCGTACGGCCCGATCGGGCCGAACCCGGACGACCCGTACGTCCGGACCGTCGTCGCTGGCCGGGCGACCGGCCGGCTGACCGGCGGCTGTGCCGGGCTCCTGTCGAGCGCGATCGGGACGCGGCTCCAGCCGGACTTCCGGGGCCGGATCGTCGTCCTCGAGGAGATCGAGAACGAGGCGTACATCCACGATGGGATCCTGACCCAGCTCCGGAACGCGGGGATGTTCGACGGAGCGGCCGGGATCGTCGTGGGCGACATCGGGGCGAAGTGGTCCGGCCAGATTGCCGAGCTGTCGGCGGAGGACATCGTCGAGGAGGTCCTCGCGCCGCTCGGGCTGCCGCTCATCTTCGGCCTGCCGATCGGCCACGGAAAGCATCACGCGACCGTGCCGCTCGGAGCCATGGCGACGCTCGACGCCGACGCGGGCACGCTCACGGTCGACGAGGTCGTCACCGCCGACTGACGCGGCCGCCAGCACGCCGAAGCGGCCCACGGTGCGGGTCGGCCGGTTGTCACAGGCGCTGCGCGCGTACACTGCCGCCGACCCTGGACGCGTCCAGGGGGATGGGCCGGCGCCCGCAAGGTGGGACGGCCGCCGGCACCTGGAGGAGGAGCTGCATGCACTCGTCTCCCCGCGCCCGCTTCGGCCGAACGGCCGCGGCGGCCCTGTTCGTCGTGGCCGCGCTCCTGCCCAGCGCGGCTCCCGTGACGGCCGCCGACCCGGTCGTGCTGACGGTCGGGACGACCCAGGATCTCGACGCCTCGAACCCGTTCAACACGGCCCTGGTGTCCGGATACGAAGTCTTCCAGATGACCTACGACCTGCTCGTCGAATTCGACAAGGACACCCATCCTGCGCCGGGCTTCGCCGACAGCTGGGTGCGGGCCCCGGACAAGGTCACGTTCCACATCCGGGACGGGATGCAGTTCTCCGACGGGACGCCGGCGACCTCCGCGGACGTCTGCTACTCGTGGGGCCTCGCGATGGACGCGATCAAGAACGACACGAACATCGGCTACGGCTACCTCGACCCGAACATCAAGGACGCCGGCGTGACGAAGATCGAGTGCCCCGACGCGAGCACCTTCATCGCGTACACGACCGACCAGTCGGACCGGATCTTCCAGGTCTACATGCCGATCCTGCCGAAGCACATCTGGTCGAAGTACGACTACAAGACGATCGCCGACCAGAAGTTCGACGGCCCACTCGTCGGCACCGGGCCCTACACACTGGTCGAGTGGAAGACCGGCCAGTTCACGCGGTTCGTCCGCAACCCCCACTACTGGGGCAACAAGGGCTTCGAGGATGAGGTCGTCATCCGGTTCTTCCCGGACCAGGCCGACGTCATGGTCCAGGCCTTGAAATCGGGCGAGCTCGACTACGCCCACGACGTGAATCCCGACCAGTTCAAGGCCCTGGCCGCCGACCCGGCGTACACGGCGGTGGCCGGCAAGGCGAACGGCTGGAGCCAGCTCGCGTTCAACACCTACGGGACCGGGACCGGCAAGACGATCAAGGATGGCGGCCCCTCGACGCAGGCGCTCCTCGACCCGGCGTTCCGCGACGCCCTCGGCTACGCCGTCGACCACCAGGCGCTCGTCGACCGGGTCCTCGGCGGCTATGGCGACGTCGGCACGACGATGGTCCCGCCGATCCTGAAGGACTGGCACGTCGAGCCGGACCATCTCCGGACGTTCAACATCGACACCGCCAAGCAGAAGCTCGACGCGGCCGGCTACGTCCTCGACGGCAGCGGCAAGCGGCTCGACAAGCAGGGCAAGCCGATCGTGCTCCGCCTGATCCACCCGAACTCGAACGACAGCTACGGCAAGTCGGCCCAGTTCGTGAAGGAGTGGTACGGGCAGCTCGGGATCGACGTGAACGTCGAGAGCCTGGACAGCGACACGGTCACGAACCGCGTCCTGCCGCCGCCCGACGGCAAGGCCGACTACGACATCGAGCTGTGGGGCTGGAGCGGCAACCCGGACCCGAACGGCCTGACGATCGTGTTCCGGTGCGACCAGATCGACAACCTGTCGGACAGCCAGTACTGCAACCCGGACTACGACAAGCTCTACGACGACAACTCCACGCAGTCCGGCCAGGAGCGCCACGACACCCTGGCGAAGATGCAGAACCTGATCTACGACGAGGCGCCGTACGACATCCTCTACTACGACGCGAACCTGGATGTCTATCGGAACGACCGGTTCGCCGGCTGGCAGACGATGCCCGCCGACGGGACCCCGTTCTTCACCTACTCCGACGTCAACTACACGCTCCTGACGGACGCGACGGTCCAGCCGTCACCCTCGCCCGCGGAGTCCACCGCCGCCTCCGCAGGATCCTCTTCGGCGCCGACCGCGGCCCCGAGCAGCAGCACCACGCCGGACAGCTCGAACACCTCGTCGAACAGCACGCCGTTGCTGATCGTCGCCGTCCTTGCGGTCCTGGTGGTCATCGGCGGACTCCTCTTCAACCGGCGCCGGCGCTCGTCGTCGGTCGAGGACGAGTAGCCCGGCGATCCAACCCGAACGCGATGCGACCCGGGGCGAGGACGGCCATGCCTGAGCCTCGCCCCGTGTCCATCAGCCGCCACGGGCCGTCCGTGAGATGAGCGCGCGCTACCTGGTCCGCAAGCTGAGCCAGGCGGTCGTGACCGTCGTCGCGATCGTCCTGCTCCTGTTCGTCCTGTTCCGGATGATGCCCGGCTCGCCGGAGCGGGCGACGAAGAACCCCCACCTGACGCCCGCCTTCGTCGCCGCCGAGCGGGCGAAGTGGGGCCTGGACAAGCCGCTCTTTCCCGACCAGCTCGTGGCGTTCATCCAGTCGACCGCCACGGGCGATCTCGGCTACTCGATCAAGTACCGAGGCCAGCCCGTGGGCGAGGTCGTGATGGACGCGGCCGGTCCGACGATCCTCCTGATCGGGCTGGGCGAGCTCGTCGCGATCGTCGCCGGCCTCTGGCTGGGTGCCCGGTCCGGCTGGCGACGGGGCGGCCTCATCGACCGGATCGGCAACTCCTTCAGCCTGATCTTCTATTCGATGCCGTATTTCGTGATCGGCATGCCGCTGATCATCGTCTTCGCGGCGGAGCTCCACTGGTTCCCCACGTCGGGCATGACGACGCCCGGGAACCGGGCGCCACTCGCCGCGCTGGTCGATCTCGGCAGCCACCTCGTGCTGCCACTCACGGCCGTCAGCCTCGGGCTGATCGGGTCGTACTCGATCCTGATGCGCTCCTCGATCATCGAGACCCGGACCGAGGACTACATCACGACGGCCCGGGCGAAAGGGCTCCCCGACGGCCGGATCCTCCGCGCACACGCCTTCCCGAACGCGTTGCTGCCGATGGTCACGCTGATCGCGATCAACCTCGGCTACGTCGTGGCGGGCGCGATCACCGCGGAGATCGTGTTCAACTGGCCCGGTCTGGGCCTGCTCACCGTCCAGGCCCTCGACGCGCGCGACTACCCGCTCCTGCAGGGGATCTTCCTGCTGATCGCCGTGTCCGTCGTGTTCGCGAACTTCGCGGCCGACATCGTCTACGGCTATCTCGACCCGCGGGTGCGCTCTTGAGCGTCGCGGGGATTGCCGGGACGGAGCTCGGGGCCGGCCCGACGGCCGGGCCGATCCGCCGGAGCCGCGACTTCCTGGGCCGGCTGCTCGGCCGCGGCGACGGCCTGGTCGGGGTCGTGATCCTGTCGTTCTTCACGTTGCTCGCGCTGGCCCCGCAGCTGTTCGTGGGGCCGCTCCAGGGCGTCCTGTCCGCACCAGGGGCGCCGCTCGAAGCACCGAGCGGGCGATTCCCGTTCGGGACGGACGAGCTCGGCCGTGACCTCCTCAACCTGACCGTCCACGGCGCCAGGATCTCGATGATCATCGGCCTGATGGCGACGCTCATCACGATCGTGATCGGCTCGCTCGTCGGCATCGTTGCCGGGTTCGTGGGCGGCGTCGTCGACAACGTGCTGATGCGCCTGTCCGACTTCTTCCTCGTCCTGCCGACGATCGTGCTCGCCCTGATCCTCGCCCCGATCATCCTCGACGTCATCGGACCCCAGGCATCGTTCCTGGGCATCCGGGCGACCTTGCTCGTGATCGTGATCGTCATCGGGTTGACGAGCTGGGCGACGACCGCCCGGGTCATCCGCAGCCAGGTGCTGTCGCTGAAGGAGCGGATGTTCGTCGACCGGGCGCGGGTCATCGGATCGGGACCGGGCCGGATCATGCGCCGCCACATCCTCCCGAACGTCATCAACCTGATCGTGGCCCAGGCGGTCCTGACGTTCGCGACGGCGGTCTTCACCGAGACCACCCTCGCGTTCATCGGCCTCGGTGATCCGGCCGCCCCGTCGTGGGGCCAGATCCTCAACAACGCCCAATCGGCCGGCGCGCCGGGCCTGGGCGCCTGGTGGTACATCGCGCCACCGGCGGTCGCGGTCGTGCTCGTCGTGATGTCCTTCACGCTCCTGGGCAACGCGCTCGACGACGTCCTGAACCCGAAGACCACGAGTCGCCGGTGATCGAGCCGAGCGAGCCCCGGCTGCGCGCTGGGCCGGCCTCGCGACCCGATGCCGACGCGATCCGCGGGCGCCGTCAATGGCCGCTGCCGAAGCAGGCGGTCGCGGGCGCCCCGCTCCTCCGGGTCGAGGACCTGGCGGTCCGGTTCTCACTGCCGAAGGGAACCGTCAAGGCCGTCGACGGCGTGAGCTTCGGGCTCGATGACGGGGAAGCGCTCGGGATCGCCGGCGAATCGGGCTGTGGCAAGACGACGACGGCTCTCTCGCTCGTCCGGCTCCTGCCCGCGAACGGCCGGATCCGATCCGGCAAGGTCGAGCTGTTCGGGATCGATCTCGTGCCCAAGACCGAGGCCCAGCTGGCGCGCTACCGATGGCGGGAGATCTCGATCGTGTTCCAGGGTGCGATGAACGCCCTGAACCCGGTCCGACGGGTCGGCGAGCAGATCGCCGAGCCGATCGAGATCCGGCTCGGACAGCCGCGCCAGGCGGCGCGGAGCCGGGCGACCGAGCTGCTCGATCTCGTGGGGATCCCGAAGAAGCGGGCCACGGCGTACCCGCATGAGCTGTCCGGCGGGATGCGCCAGCGGGCGATGATCGCGATGGCCCTCGCCTGCGATCCGGCGATCGTCATCGGCGACGAGCCCACGACCGCGCTCGACGTGATGGTCCAGGCCCAGATCCTGCAGCTCCTCGAGCAGCTCCGGCGCGACCTGGGCCTGTCGCTGATCCTGATCACCCACGACCTCTCGGTCATCGCCGAGACGTGCGACAAGGTCATGGTGATGTACGCCGGGAAGATCGCCGAGGAGGGCCCGGTGCGGCGGGTCTTCAGCGCTCCGCGTCATCCCTACACGCAGGCCCTGCTCGCGGCCTACCCGAACATCCGGGCGGATCGGCGCACGCTGGAGGTCATCCCGGGGGCTCCGCCCGATCTCCGCAATCCGCCGCCTGGCTGCCGCTTCGCGCCGCGCTGCGCGTTCGCGATGCCGATCTGCACCGAGGTCGTTCCGCCCGAGGTGACGTTCGCCGACGGCGTCCGGATCGCCTGCCATCTCTATCCGACGCCCGATGCGCCGCTGGCCGGTCAGGTCGGGCTCGGCCATTCGACCCGGGCGATCGACGTGATCGGGGCGGACGTGGGCGGTGGCGTGGCGACGATCCCCGATGCCGCTCGTCCGGACCACGTCGTGCCGGCCGAGGCGCCGCCGGCCGAAGAGCTGCCCGCCGTCGACGAACCGGGGCCGGCATGACCCGCGACCCGAGCGAGCCCGATCCGGCCGTTGCCGGCGCGGAGCCGGCCGAGGAGCTCCTCCGCCTGGACGACCTCCACGTCGACTTCGCGATCCGTGGCGGTCTCCTGGACTCGCTGAGCGGCCGGGCGAAGGCCGTGGTCCGGGCCGTGGACGGCATCGACCTGACGATCCACAAGGGCGAGATCCTGGGACTCGTCGGCGAATCCGGATCGGGCAAGACGACGACCGGCCGGGTGATCGTCAAGCTGACCCGGCAGACGGCCGGCACGGTCACGTTCGACGGGCGCGACGTCAGCAGGCTGTGGGGCACCCGGGCGCTGCGGCCGTACCGGCGGCGGGTCCAGCTGATCTTCCAGGATCCGTACGAGACCCTGAACCCCAAGCAGACGATCGGCGAGTTCGTGGCCGAGCCGCTGATCGTCAACGGCCTCGCCCGGTCGCGCCGGGATCGGGAGCTGAAGGTGGCGGCGGCCCTCGAGGCGGCGGGCCTGCGCCCGGCCGAGGACTGGGCGAACCGCTACCCGCACGAGCTGTCGGGCGGCCAGCGCCAGCGCGTCGTGATCGCGGGAGCCCTGGTGATGAACCCCGATCTCATCGTGGCCGACGAGCCGGTCTCGATGCTCGACGTGTCGATCCGGACCGAGCTGCTCCGGCTGATGCTCGCGCTCCGCTGGGAGCGCGGCCTGACGTACCTGTTCATCACCCACGATCTGTCGCTCGCCTGGGTGATCGCCGACCGGATCGCGGTGATGTACCTCGGCAAGATCATGGAGATCGGGCCGGCCGCCGCGGTGATCGGCAGCCCACACAACCCGTACACCCAGGCCCTGGTCTCGGTGTCGCCATCGCCGGAGCCGCCGACCGAGGGCGAGCGGGCCCGCCGGACGATCCTCGTCGGCGAGACGCCCGACGCGGTGAACATTCCGTCGGGCTGCCGGTTCCACCCGCGATGCCCGTATGCCTTCGATCGGTGTCGGGTGGACGAGCCGCCGCTGTTCGACGTCGGGGGCGGGCAATCGGCCGCGTGCTGGCTCGCGGAGGGCGGCCGATCGCTGCCGGTCCTGCCACCGCGCGCGCTCGGTCAGGTGGCCGCGCCGGGGCTGGCGGAGGACGCGGCGGCCGCGGCCGCCGGCGGTGCGCCGATCCAGCCGCGGGCGGATGGCGCTGGGGTCGACGACGCGATCGGGGCAGAGCAGGCCTGACGGCGCACCGGCCCTCCGTCACACGTTCGCAACCGAACGCCCCATCGCGCCCGCGCGGGCGGGAGACGAGTGCGCGCACGCTCCGGCCATGGACGAATCGATTCTCCAGGTCGGATTGGTCGCCCTGTTCGGGGCGATCGTGCTGACGATGTACGAGCTGCGTGCCTCGCTCCGGCCCGTGGCCTGCCCCGAATGCGATCATTGCCGCGCTCGCGCCGAGGCGGACCGCGCCGAGCAGGAGCGACTGGCCCGCGACTACGCCCAGCGGATGAACCTGCCGCACGACGAGGACGGGCCGGACCGCCTCTAGGGCATCAGGGCATCAGGGGCGAGGTTCGGACGGCGGGGCCGGTGCGAGGCGTTGCCGCCCGCCCGGATCAGCGTGCGGTGCCATCCTCGAGTGCGCGGTACACCCCCCAGCCGATGACCGCGCCGACGAGCGGACCGGCGATCCAGACGATGATGTTCGAGTCGATCGTGCCGCCGACGAGCGCAGGGCCCAGGGATCGGGCGGGATTCACCGACGCGCCGCTGAACGGGATCCCGGCGAAGTGGATGACCGTCAGGGTCAGCGGAATCGCGAACCCGGCGTGGTTCGGGGCCCGCTTCGTGACGGTCAGGATCACGAGCACGAAGATCGCGGTCAGGAGCGCCTCGACGACGAGGGCATTGGCCATCGCTCCGGGAGGGAAGCTGCTGGCCGTCGCGTTGACCGATGCCTGGTCCGCGATGAGGAGCACGAGGCCCGAGGCCGCGATCGCGCCGATCACCTGGGCAACGACGTAGCCCACCGCGTTCATCACGTCGATGCGCCGATCGAGGAGCGCGCCCAGGGTCACGGCTGGGTTGAAATGGCCCCCCGACACGTAGCCGGCCGCCTGGATCGCCGCGAGCAGGCCGAGCCCGAACCCGAACGGCACGACGACGAGGATCGGCGCATCCATCCGCGTTGCGCCCACGATCGCCAGCGAGCCGACGACCACCAGGATGAAGGTCCCGACGAGCTCGGCCAGGTATTTGCGTGCGTCCATCCCGTCCTCCGCTGTCCCCCGAGCGCGTCCGCGCAGAGGGCAGTATCGCAACTCCGCGGCGGCCCCAGACGCCCGTTCACGCAGCGCGCGACCTTGGGACGATCAGGCGGCGATGGCAAGGGCCTCCGGGTCCGGGGCGAACTCGACGACGATCCGGCAGTCAACGCACTCGACGCTCGTCGCGTCGAGATCGTCCAGAGCCAGCTCGGCGTCACACCAGGAGCATTCGATCGTGATCATGGGCCGCAGCCTGCGCCCGGCCTGTGACACCTAGCGTGTCACGACCGCCGGCGGCGACCCGAGACTCAGCCGCGGTACCGGAAGCAGGTCGCCAGGTGGTCGTCGACCAGGCCCACGCTCTGCATGAACGCGTACATGATCGTCGAGCCGACGAACTTGAAGCCGCGCCGCCGAAGGTCGTTCGACAGGGCGTCCGAGACGGACGTCCGATCCGGGATCCCGCCCCCTTCGACGCTCGGATCGAGGCGGCGACCCGCGTCGGGGACCATCGTGAGGAAATACGCGTCCGCCGAGCCGTGCTCGGCGGCGAGCTGGAGCCAGGCTCGGGCGTTGCCGATCGTCGCGTCGACCTTCGCCCGATTCCGGACGATCCCCGCGTCCGCCATGAGCCGCTCGCGATCGGCGTCGCCGAAGGCCGCAACGACCCGCGGATCGAACCCCCGGAACGCCGCGCGGAACCCGTCGCGCTTGTGGAGGATCGTCGACCAGCTCAGCCCGGCCTGGAACCACTCGAGGAGCAGCCGCTCGAAGAGCTCGATGTCATCGTGGCACGGCGTGCCCCACTCCACGTCGTGGTAGCGGACCATCGCGGGATCCGGTCGCTCCGCGGTCGCCCCGGACCACCAGCAGCGCGGAAGCGCGGGATCGAAGCTCCAGTCGTCGGTCATCGCCGGACGATAGCGCGGGCGAGCGCGGTCGCGCGGCTCGTCGAGACAGCCCCGACGCCCGGTCAGGGGATCGGCGCGATGTCGAAGAGCGTGCTGCGCAGCTGGGGATCGGTGGCCGGCTTCTTCGCGTTGAACACGGACCGGAAGACCTCGCCCGACACCGTCTTCGTCCCGAGCGATCCGGTCAGGGTCACGCTGATCAACCGGCCCGAGACGCCGCGATTCGTGAGACCGATCGCGGTCAGGTCGCCGACGTTCGTCCGCGGGTCGAGCGCCAGCATCTCCCCGAGCGTCGCCGCCGGATACGTCGCCGTCTTCCACGTGGCGTACGGCGACGCCGCGTCATACGACGTCCCGTCCGGCGCGCGGTCGTCCATGCCGCGGAGATACGGCATCGGTCCCGCCACGATCGCTCCCGTCGAGCTGGTGTAGACGTTCTCGTTGTTCTCGGTGGCGCCGCCGTCCGCCGAGTGGAACAGCGCGCTGATGACGGTCGACCCGCTCGTCAGGACCTGCCCGGCCGTGCCAGCGACCGCGGCCCTTCCGGTCGTCGTCTCGGCCTTGCGGCCCCGATAGACCTGGGAGCGCGTGTCGTCGTAGACGTCCCACGAGCCGTACGTCGGGTGGAGGTGCGAGACGGCATACGAGCGGGCGGCGACCGCCTGGGCCTTCAGCGCCTCGACCGGCCATGAGCTGGGCATCTCGAGCGGCACGACGCCCCATAGGTAGCGGTCGAGCGGCACGTGGTTGATCACCTGGGCCGTCTTCGACAGGCGAACCCGGAGCATCCCGCGATAGACGTTCGTCGCGGTCGCCTTGGACGTCAGCTGGATCGTGCCGCCAATGGACACGGAGCGGACCGTGACCGTCGTCTTCGCGACCTTCGTGAAGAGGACCTCGCCGGTGGGCGCGAAGACCTTCAGCGTCCACGTCGTGGCGCCGGCAGCCGTCGGCGCGAGGGTGAGGCGGGCGCCGGGCGGAAACTGGCTCGCGACGCCGTCGATCGTCCAGCGCCCCAGGCCCTTGATCGCCAGCGGCTTCGCGACCGTCCCCTTGAACCCCGTGAGCAGCAGGACGCGGACGTTCGTCGTCGTGCTGACGGTGCCGACCGCTGTGCCCTGGTAGTAGTGGGCCAGGATGTCGGCGGCCGTCTGACCCGCCAGAGCGCGCCCGCGCGCGCCGTATTGCGACATCCCCACCCCGTGGCCGTAGCCGCGCCCGTAGAACGTCAGGTCACCGAGCGGCGGCGGGGGTGGGGGCGGCGTGCCGTCCGCGGACGCGACCCGGGCGGCCGGCGCGACGAGCGACGAGGCGACGACGAGCGCGGCGACGAACCCCCGGAACGACGGTCGCCGGCGCGCGCGAGCACGGCGGCGGGACGGTGGCAAGAGGTGCTCGATCGGCACGGGCAGGCTCGACTCCGAATGCGGGTCCACCCACCTTGACCGGTGCGCATCGACACCGGCCATGGCCCGACGGGCCCACGGCGCGTCATCCGATCGGGTCACGCTCGCGAGAATCGCCGCACGCGGCTCTCCGCGAACTGCCCCACGGTCCCGGCCGGCGAGGCTCTACCCTGACCCGGATGTCCCTCCGATTCTACGTCGGTCACGGAGCCAGCGGCTCGTCCGCCAGCATGGCCGGCCATGTCCGCGGGCTGGTCGCGCGTGGCGTCGACGCTCGGGCGATCGACCTCCCGGTCCGCAAGGCCGAAGAGGCCATCCCGGTCTTCCGGGCGATCGTGCCGGACGGTCCCGGCGCACCGGGCGCGGACGGCGATGCGATCGCCGTGGGCGGTCAGTCGTACGGCGGCCGTGTCGCGAGTCTCGCCGCGGCCCTGCCGGACACGGACTACGTCGGCCTGGTGTGCTTCAGCTTCCCGCTCCATCCGCCCGGCTCGCCGGCACGAGCCGAGGAGCGCACCGCACACTTCCCCACGATCCGCTGCCCGGTCCTGTTCCTCTCGGGGGAATCCGACCCGATGGCCCCGATCGCCCGCCTGCGCGAACGGATCCGGCTGATCCCCGACGCGGAGCTCGTCTCCTACCCGAAGCTGGGGCACACCCTGAAGCCGGTCCTCGAGGATGCCCTCGATCGGGCGGCGCGATTCCTGCTGGACCTGGGAGCGGCCGTCAGGTAAGTCCCGGCGCTCCGGCCCGGCGCTCGGGCCCGCGACGCCGGTTGCGATGCCGCTGCAACCTCTTTGGGATGGACATGGCCCGTATGCTGGGCCGTACCCCAGGGGGTCCTGCGGTCGGGAGGACGCGGGCCGAACCGAAGACGTCGCCGCCGAAGTGCCCACGCGCGGTGCGCATTGCCCGCCCTTCCCCCAGCGCCGTGGATGCTCCGCCGGCTCTCGTCCGACCATCGCTCGGCGTGCTCACCACGCCGTCCCGGTAGGAAGGAGCCCCATTGCCAGACGTGACAGGCCGCCGTCGTGCGGTCGCCGCGGCCATCGTCGTCGCGGGCATCGTCAGCTCGATCGTGCCGGCCGTCACCGCGGTCGCCTCCACGCCGGCCGGCCTCGAGCCCTTCCTGTACGCGCTCGGCAAGATCGAGTCCGGCGGGAGCTACACGGCCCGCAACGCGACGACCGGGGCGTACGGCAAGTACCAGATCCTGCCCTCGAACTGGCCGACCTGGGCGAAGCTGTACATCGGCAGCTCGACCGCGCGGCAGACGCCGGCCAACCAGGAGACCGTGGCGCATCGCAAGGTCACGGCGCTGTACGTATGGCTGGACACGTGGTCGGCCG